>CAYHQJ010000296.1:0-1525 GCA_964358595.1 uncultured Gemmatimonadales bacterium | reverse complement strand
CGACCTGCGCTGCGCTGTACGAGGCTAGGCCGCCGACTTCCTCTGCGCATCGTTCGCAGCCGATACTCGCGCGTGCCTGTTGTGCGCCACTGATACTGTCCTCTTGAAAGTTCAGTAGAACTGTCCCCATCCATCCCTCCTCCCGAGGAGGGTGCGTGGAGCGGACAGCCATGAGCGCGAAGGATTTGCGACGCTGGGTAGTGATGCGGCGGGTGCGCGATCACGAGCTCTCGCGGGGCGAAGCGGCCGTGGTGCTGGGGCTGAGCTATCGGCAGGTGCGGCGGATCTTCCGGCGCTTCCAAGCGCGCGGGCAGCAGGGCCTGATCCACGGGAACGTCGGCAAGCGCTCCAACCGGGCGCACCCGCCGGCGGCCCGTGCCAAGGCGGTGGGGCTGATCCGGCAGCACTTCAGCGGGACCGTAGAGGGCGCGGGCCAGCGGTTTGGGCCGACGCTCGCGGCCGAGCACTTGGCCGAGGAGTTTGACCTCACCCTGCCGGTGGCGACGCTGCGCCGCTGGATGGTGGCCGAGAAACTGTGGACCCGGCGCCGCACATCGAAGCGGCAGCACCGCCGCCGCCTGCGCCGCGCGCACTTCGGCGAGCTCGTGCAGTTGGATGGCAGCTTCCACGCGTGGCTGGAGGACCGGGGCCCCGTCCAGTGTCTGCTGACGATGATTGACGATGCTACGGGCCGGACCCTGGGCCTCTTCGCCGGCGAGGAGACGACGTGGGGCGCGGCCGAGGTCCTGCGGCGCTGGGTCGAGCTGCACGGGGTGCCCCAGGCGCTCTACGTCGATGCCAAGAACGTCTTCGTCCGGCCAGGCACCGTGAACGAACTGGCGGCGGGGATCGCGCCGCTGACGCACTTTGGGCGCATGTGCGCGAAGCTGGGGATTCGCCTGATCGTGGCGAAGACGCCCCAAGCCAAAGGCCGCGTCGAGCGCGTGCACGGGACCAATCAGGATCGCTTGGTCAAGAAGATGCGGCGGCGGGGCATCCGCACGTATGCGGCGGCGAATCGCTTTCTCGGCGAGACGTATTGGCCGGCGCACAACGCCCGCTTTGCCGTGGCGCCCCTGGAGGCGGCGGACTTTCACCTGCCGCAGGATCCCCGCCTGGATCTGGCGCAGGTCTTCTGCCTCGAGGAACAACGCGTGGTGGGCAACGACTGGGTGGTGCGCTACGCCAACCGCGCGCTGCAGATCCTGCCCACAGCCCGGGCGAAACGCTATACGGGGCCGCGCGGGCGGATCCTGGTGCGCGAGATGGAGACGGGGGAGATCCTGCTCGTGGCGCGCACGCAGGCGGGCGCGGAACAGGTCCTGGAGTGGCAGCCGCTCGCGCGGCCGGCCCACCGTCCCAACTACCAGGCGCCGCGGCCACCCGCGCCCGTGCCCGTGCCGCCGCTGGCTCCGGCTGGCTTCACGCGGGCAGGGCAGCCCCTGAGCGCCCGGCAGATGGCCGCCCGCGAGCGCTGGAATCAGGACGTCCGGGTGCATATCCAACGCAAGCACCAACGCCAGCA
>CAYHQJ010000295.1:0-1526 GCA_964358595.1 uncultured Gemmatimonadales bacterium | reverse complement strand
CGGCACGACGAGGACGACGCGCTTCGCGACCGCGGTGACGTTCACCAGCACGCCGGCGAGCACCGTGGGCCAGAGCGCGTAGCGGCGCGCGGCGAACTGCGCGAAGAGGATGATCGTCGCGACGACGAGCGCGCCGAGGCCGAGCCAGTAGAGCGGCGCGTACTCGCCGGAGAAGACCGCGCGGGACATGCGCAGCTCGTGCTCGGGCGCCGCGTACGTGGCGGTGAGCCAGTCCACGACGACGAAGTAGAGGTAGACGATCGAGAGCACCATGAGGAAGTTCGCGAGCCAGCGGAAGACGGCGTCGCCGAGCCGTTCGCGCTCCCCGAACGCCCACCGCGCCAGGGCGGCGATGACGATGAGCAGCCCGACGCCGGAGACGCCGGCGAGCACGACGAAGCCCGGCGCCTGGAGCGCGCTGAACCATCCGCTCCGGCCTGCCTGGAGGCCGAACACGAAGCCCAGCGTCGAGTGCGCGGTGACGAGCAGCGGGAGGATCGACAGGGCCAGCCAGTAGCTCGCGCGCGCGTGCCGCTCGCGCTCCTTCGGCGTGTCGCCGTAGCCGGCCGCCCACAGCCGGTGGAACCACCGCAGCCGCGAGGGCGTCCGCGCGCACACCGCGGCGTCGCGGCGGCCATCGAGGTACAGGTAGACGAGGCTCGCGAAGAGGTAGCCGGAGATGACGAGCGTGAAGGTGCCGAAGAACGGCGACTGGGGCCTGGCGTAGCGGAAGAGGTTCACGATCGCCCGCCCCGGCTGGCCGACGTCGGCGAGGATGCTGAGCGCGCCGAGCACGAGGGCGATGACGGCGAGCAGCTCGCCCATGCGCGCCACCGCCCGCAGGTGCTGGAGGTCGAAGAGACGGACGATGGCGGCGACGACGATGCCGGCGAAGCTCACGCCGACGAAGTACACGACGAAGGTGATGTAGAGGCCCCAGGGCGCGCCGCCCATCGTGCCGATGTCGCGCATGCCGGTGACGACCTCGCCCTCGACGAGCTGGTACAGCCAGGCGACGCCGCCGACGACGACTGCGTGCAGGAGCAGCGCGACCGCCAGGAGCCAGCGCGGCGTGACCCTGCCGACGCCGTAGGGGAGCCGTTCGACCGTGATCGCAGCCATCGTCTACACCCTCGACCGCACTTCTTCGATCTGCCGAGCCTCGTCGTCCGGGGGCTTCCCGCCGACGTAGTGGACGCGCGGCCGCGTGCCGAGGTCGTCCAGGAGCTGGAAGGACGGCTTGGCGCGAAGGCGCCGCGAGACCGCGCTGCCGGGATCGTCGAGGTCGCCGAACTCGAGCGCGAACACCGGGCACACCGTCACGCACGCCGGCCGCAGTCCCTTCTCGACGCGCTGCACGCAGAACGTGCACTTCTCGATGATCCCCTTGTGGCGCCCACCGCCCGCGATCCGCCGCTGCTCCGGGCCGTAGGGCGCGTCCAGGTCGGGGTTGCGGTACGGGGGCACGGCGCCGCCGGTCACGGCGCGCAGGTCGGCGTCGCCCCAGTCGAGGTACTGGTTCTTCG
>CAYHQJ010000294.1:0-1538 GCA_964358595.1 uncultured Gemmatimonadales bacterium | reverse complement strand
GTTCGAGCACGGCCACCGCATGGTCGCCGCGACCGTCGGGCTGCTGACCGCCCTCCTGGCCGCGTGGACCTGGCGGCGCGAGCCGCGCCGCTGGGTGCGGCGCCTCGGTCTCGCCGCCCTGGGCGCGGTGGTGCTCCAGGGCGTGCTCGGCGGCACCACGGTGCTGCTCAGGCTGCCCAGCTCGGTCTCGGTGGCCCACGCGGGCCTGGCGCAGGTCTTCTTCTGCCTTACCGTGGCCCTGGCCGTCGTGACCTCGGCCTGGTGGGCGGACGCGAACGCGCCCGCCGCGCCGGAGCCCGGCGCACCCACGACGCGCACGCTGACGCTGGCCGCCGCCACCGTCGTGTACGCCCAGATCCTGCTCGGCGCCGTGGTGCGGCACACCGGGGCGGGACTCGTGATCCCCGACTTCCCGCTGGCCTACGGCCGGCTCTGGCCCGAGATCGCCTCGCCCCTGGTGGCCTACCAGATGGCGCACCGCCTCGGCGCGGTGGTCGTGGCCGCGTTCGCGCTGTGGAGCGGCGTGCGCGTGCTGGGGCGCCACGCGGATCAGTCGTGGCTGCGGCGGCCCGCGCTGGCGCGCCTCGCGTTGGTCGCCTTCCAGATCTTCCTCGGGGCGCTGACGATCTGGACCCGCCGCGCGGTCATTCCCACCACGGCCCACGTGGCGAGTGGCGCCCTGCTGCTCGCCACGACGGTCGTCCTGACGCTACGGGCCCACCGCGCCCTCGGCTGAAGCGGGGCCGGTCGCCGTGCTCGCGCTATCCGATCTCCCCGCGCTCAACGCGTCGCTCAACGCCACGACGACGGTCCTGCTGCTCACCGGCTACGCCATGATCCGGCGCCGCCGCTTGAGCCTGCACCGCGCGTGCATGATCGCGGCGACGGTCACGGCGGCCCTGTTCTTCGCCTGCTACCTGTACTATCACGCCCACGTCGGCTCGACGCGCTTCCCGGGCCAGGGGTGGATTCGCCCGGTCTACTTCGCTATCCTCATTTCGCACACCGTCCTGGCCGCCGCGGTGGTGCCGCTGGCGCTCACGACGCTCGTCCGGGGGCTGCGCGCGCAGTTCCCGAAGCACCGGCGGATCGCACGGTGGACGCTCCCGATATGGCTCTACGTCTCGGTCACTGGCGTCGTCATCTACCTGCTGCTCTACCGCCTGTATTGACGGCGGCGGCCGGCGCGCCCGCGCTGGCCCAGATGAGCGGGATGGCGGCGCACGACCGCCTCGACCGCACGATGTTCCTGAGCGGTGCGCTGATGGTGCTGACGCCGGTGGTAGTGGTCCTGGCGGTCCTCGGCGTCGTCCTCTACCACCGCCGCAAGCAGGCCGCCGGCCGTCGAGGGGACCCGCTCGCGTGACCGGCATCCCCGGCGTCGCCGAGCACGGGCGCCTGCTCCTCGCCGAGGATGACGACGGCGTCGCCAGCGCCTATGCCAGGGCCTTCACCGCGCACGGGTTCGCCGTCAGCCGGGCCCGCGACGGCCATCAGGCCATCGCGATCGCGCAGTCCCTGCCGGCGATCGCGGTAGC
>CAYHQJ010000293.1:0-1544 GCA_964358595.1 uncultured Gemmatimonadales bacterium | reverse complement strand
ACGGCACCATCGAGATCCGCGTCAACCCCGAGGGCCGATACCGCGTGGACGTCGAGCGCGCCCGCGACGCCGACTGCGCGCCGGGCACCAACGCCGATACCCAGGCGGCGACCCTAGGCCCCCCCGCCCGAGGCCGTTCCGAAACGCCGCCACAGCCAGTAGGCGGGGAAGCCGGAAGCGATCACCCCAAGGGCGATGAGGGGGTCCCGCGGGCTCGTCAGCAGGGCGTTCCCGAGGATCAGCAGCGCCGACAGGATAAACAGCACCGGGGGGAGCGGATAGAGGAAGGTCCGCACCGGGCCGGACCGGTCCGGCCGCCTGCGCAGGACGAACACCGCGGCCGCCGCCAGCGCGTAGAACGGCCAGATCGCCAGGATGAAGGTGTCGGCCAGCGCCTCGAAGCGCCGCACCAGCACGAAGCCCACGGCCAGCGCCGCCGTCATCGCGATCGAGCGGGCCGGGGTCCGGAACCGGGGGTGCACCGCCGCGAGCCCCCGGAAGAACAGCCCGGAGTCGGCCATCGCGAAGAAGATCCGCGGCCCGGTGAGCATCGAGCCCGTGAGCGTGCCGAACGTCGAGACCATCACTACGACCGCGATGAGCCCGACACCCAAGCGCCCCACCAGCAGCTGGGCCGCGTCCGCCGCCACCAGGGGCGAGTGCCGCATCGTGGCGATCGGCATGAGGTAGAGGTACGCCAGGTTGACCAACAGGTAGATGGCGACGACCGCCGCCGTACCGAGGATCAATGCCCGTGGCAGGTTGCGCTGGGGGTCCCGCACCTCGCCCCCCACGAACGAGACGTCCGCCCACCCGTCGTAGGCCCACAGGACCGACACCAGGGAAAGGCCGAACAGCCTCGCGGCGACCGGCCCGCCGCCCATGGTGTAGTGCGCGAAGTCGCCGTGCCCCGCGACGAAGGCCGCCAGGCAGAGCAGCAGGAGCGCCCCGTACTTCGCGGCGGTCGTCGCGTTCAGCAGCAGCGCGCTCCAGCGCACCCCGACGTAGTTGCACGCCGCCGTCACGGCGATCGCCACGGCGGCCACCTGATGCACCAAGCCTTCGAACTGTGGAAGCTCGGGGCTCTTGCCGATGGAACGCAGCAGATACTCGGCAAAAACGGTCGCAATTGCCCCGAGCGCCGAGGCGCGGATGACCAGCAGCTCGGTCCACCCGAACAGGAAGGCGGGCAGGCGGCCGAAGGCCTCCCGCAGATACACGAACACCCCGCCGGAGCGCGGGAACGCCGCCGCCAGCTCGGCGTAGGTCAGCGCCCCGCAGAGGGCGAGGATCCCGCCCAGCACCCACACCGCGAGCATCGGGCCGGGGCTCGGCACGCGGTCGGCGATCACGGCGGGAGTGCGGAAGATCCCGCTCCCGATCGTCGAGCCGACGAGCACCGCGATGGCCGACAGGAGGCCGAGGCTGCGCGGCAGACGCTCGCCCCAGGCGTCCGGCGCGCCGGGGGGGGGGGCCGGCTGGAGCGGCGGCGTCTCGGAAAGCACGCCCAAGACTAATTGGCGGGCCGAGCGGGGGAAATGGCC
>CAYHQJ010000292.1:0-1580 GCA_964358595.1 uncultured Gemmatimonadales bacterium | reverse complement strand
CCTCGGGCGCGACATCGCCCTGGCCCGCCCCGTCGCGATCAAGATCATCCGTCCCGACCTCGCCACCGCGGCCGGCGCCGAGCGGTTCCTGCGCGAGGCCCGCGTGCTCGCCCGCGTCAGCCACCCCAACATCGTGCCCGTGCACCACGCCGGCGAGGCCGGCGGCCTCTTCTACTACGTGATGGACTACGTGGAAGGCGAGACGCTCGCCGACCGGCTCCACCACGGGCCGCTGCCGCCGGAGCGCGCCGTCCGGCTCGGCGACGACCTCCTTGCCGCACTCGAGGCGGTGCACGCGCACGACATCGTGCACCGCGACGTCAAGCCGAGCAACGTCTTCCTGCTCCCGGACCGGGCGGTGCTCGGCGACTTCGGCATCGCGAAGTCCGGCGGCGAGACGGGACCCCTCACGCAGCCAGGCAAGATGGTCGGCACGCCGGGCTACATGGCGCCCGAGCAGGTGACGGGCGGCGCGGTGGGGCCCGCGACCGACGCCTGCGCCGTGGGCATGGTGCTGTACGAGGCATTCACGGGACGGCAGTGGGCGTTCGACGAGCCCACAGCGCGCGCCGACTGGTCGGGGGTGCCGCGCCGGCTCGTGCCGGTGCTCGCGCGTGCGCTCGCCTGGTCCTCATCGCAGCGCTGGCAGAGCGCCGCCGAGTTCCGGCAGGCGCTGGCGCGCGCCGCCTCCGGCGAGGGCCGGCGGCGGGGCCTGGTGTACGCCGGCCTGGGCGCCGCCGCCGTGCTGGTGGCCATCAACTTCTGGCCCTCGCCGCGGCCGTGGTCGGCGCCGCTGGTGAGCGTGGCGACCTTCGGCGTGCGCGGCGGGAACGGGCACGGCTGGCTCGGCGACTCCGTCGCGGAGGCGCTGGTCACCAGCCTGCGCAACGCGCCGGACCTGCGCGTCGTGCGCGCCGCCGACGCGCGCGGCCCGGCGCTGCTGCGCGTGGGCGGCGTCGTCCGGGTCACCGGCGACTCGGTGCGCCTCGAGGTGCGGCCCGATTCGGGGGCCGCCGGCGGCGACGCGTTGCTCGTCCACGCCGAAGGGAAGCTCACCCGCTGGGCCGACGTCGTGGATACGCTCGCGACCAGACTGCTCCTGGACATCTGGGAGCGGCGTGACCCCGCGCTCGCCGCCGAGCTGCCGGTGTCCGCGCTCCCCCACACGCCCGGCGGCATGGCGCTCGCGGCGAGCGCCGACGGGCTGTGGGCGCGCGCCCAGTGGGGCCAGGCGTACGACGCGTACCAGCGGGCGCTCGCCGTCGATTCCACGTGCGCGCTCTGCGATCTGCGGCTCCAGGACATCGGGCGCTGGCTCCGGCTCGACCCGGACACCGCGCGCGGGCAGCGGATCCGGCGCCATCTCGCCTTGTTCCCCGAGCGCTACCAGCGCCTGATCCGCGCCCAGGTGGACTCGACCGGCCGGCGCTACGAGCTGCTCGCCGACGCGGCGGCCCACGCACCCAACTTCGCGTTCGCGTCGTTCGTCGAGGCGGCCGAGCTGTTCCACCGCGGGCCGCTGGCCGGGCACGAGCGGCGGGAGTCGGTCGCGCCGTTCCTGCGGGTGGCGACGCTGCTGC
>CAYHQJ010000291.1:0-1620 GCA_964358595.1 uncultured Gemmatimonadales bacterium | reverse complement strand
GGAGAACGTCGTGTCGCCGGCTCCGCCGGCGCCCGGCACCGTTGCCGTGCCGCACGGCCAGAGGCCGCGGAAGGTGGAATCGCGGTCCACTACGCCGTCGATTACGGCGGGGAGGATGTCGTGGGGCGGCAGCTCGAGCTGCACGCCGCCGTTGGGGCGCGCGGCGTCCCGGGCGAGGCGTACGGGCCCGTACCGGCTGCCGCCCATGCTGTCCGTCGAGCCGCGCAGGTAGCGACGGAAGTAGCTCGCGGCGATGCTGAGGCCGGTGTACTCGTCCAGCGTGCCGCGGTCGAATTCGACGATGCCGGCGACGACGCACTCGGCCCGGAACTCCCGCGCGGAGTCGTGCTCCTCGCCGTAGCCGATGAAAAAGTACTCGGCCGGCAGCGCTCGCACGAGCAGCGGTGGCGACGCCGTGTCGCCGGCGCAGCCCGCCGCGAGCCCCCAGAGCAGTGCGGCGCCCAGGCGGGTACGGACGGACAAGGCGCCCCTCATACCGTCAAGTTACGGAGGTCGCGAGAAGACCGCACTATCTGGTGCGGGGATCGGGGCTCGGGGTAGCTTGGAACGATGCGCCACCACGCCTTGCTTGCCCGCGCCGTGACGACCGTCGCGGCCCTGGTCCTTCTCGCTCCCGCCGGCCGCGCGCAAACCCTCCCCGCCGACGGCGACAGTGCGCTCACGCGGCTCAACGCCTCGCCGCGCCACGGCGAGTGGGTGAAGGTCGATGCCGGCGGCGGCGACAGCGTCATGGCGTGGGTCGTGTACCCGGAGCGCCGCGACCGCGCGGGCGTCGTCGTCGTCATCCACGAGATCTACGGTCTCACCGACTGGGTTCGCGCGGTGGCGGACCAGCTCGCCGCCGAGGGGTTCATCGCCATCGCGCCGGACCTGCTGAGCGGGAAGGGGCCGAACGGGAGCGGCACGCCGGCCGATCGCCAGGAGGCGGTGCGGCTGGTGCGCGAGCTGCGCCCGGACGAAGTGACGAGGCGCCTCGGCGCGGCGGGGAGCTACGCGACGGGGTTGCCCGCCGCGCGGAACGCGGTCGCGAGCATCGGCTTCTGCTGGGGCGGCTCGACCAGCTTCGCCTTCGCCACGAACTGGCCGAGCCTGCGCGGGGCGGTCGTGTACTACGGGACCGCGCCGGACTCCGCGGCGCTGCCGCGCGTCGCCGGGCCGGTGCTCGGTCTCTACGGCGGCGACGATGCGCGCGTCACGGCCACGGTCGAGCCCACCCGTCAGGCGATGTCGCGCCTCGCGAAGCGCTACGAGGCGCGGGTGTACGACGGGGCGGGGCACGGCTTCCTGCGCGACCAGGCGGGGCGCGACGGTGCCAACCGGCGCGCCGCGCAGCAGGCCTGGCCGGCGACGATCGCGTTCCTGCGGCAGGTGTTGGGAAACTGAGCGCGCTCCGCTTGCGCAACTCGCGGCGCCCGGCGAAGTTTTTCCCCGCGCGCCGGTAGCTCAATTGGCAGAGCAACTGACTCTTAATCAGTAGGTTCTAGGTTCGATTCCTAGCCGGCGCACTCCCGCACCGACTGACGCGACCTCGTGATCCTCGACACCGTAGTGGTTGGCGCCGGCCACGCCGGCCTCGGCATCGCGTCGCTCCTCGTGAAG
>CAYHQJ010000290.1:0-1647 GCA_964358595.1 uncultured Gemmatimonadales bacterium | reverse complement strand
CGCGCGCCAAGGGCCGCCTCGCCGTGAGCGCGGAGGTGAAGCGGGGCGCCCCGGCCGTCGGTCCGCGCCGCCGTCGAGCGCCGCGCGCAGGAGCCGATGCGAGGCCGCCCGGTCGGGGAAGCCGACGGTCAGGTAGATGACGATCGCGCAGCGCCGCTCCTCGCGCGCGCGAGCGAACGCGCGCGCGACGCGGTCCGTTCCTCGCAGGGGGCTTCTGCCGCCGGGGGGGGGGGGGGCCCGCGCCCCCCCCCCCCCCCCCCCCACCCCCGGGCCCCCCTCCACCTCCGGGACGCGCGCTCGCGAGCGTCATGTGGAGCGCATGACCGTGTCGAGATCCTTGTCTCCGCGTCCCGACAGGCACACGAGCACGTCGAGGTCGCGGCCCTCGTCCGCCGCGAGGCATCGCAGGTCCGCGATCGCGTGCGCCGGCTCGAGCGCGGGGATGATCCCCTCGGTCAGGCAGAGGAGGCGGAAGCCGTCGAGCGCCTCGGCATCGGTGCGCGCGACGTACCGGACGCGCCCGGAGCCATGGAGCGCGGCATGCTCGGGCCCCACGCCGGGGTAGTCGAGGCCGGCGGAGATCGAGTGCGTCTCGCGGATCTGCCCCGCGTCGTCCTGGAGCACGAACGTCCTCGTGCCGTGCAGGACGCCGACGCTGCCGCCGCTGATCGACGCGGCGTGCTTTCCCGTCTCGAGTCCCTCGCCGGCCGCCTCGACGCCGCGCAGCCGGACGTCGGGGTCGTCGAGGAACGCGGAGAAGATCCCGATCGCGTTCGACCCGCCACCGACGCACGCGACGACGACGTCGGGGAGCCGCCCTCCGAGCGAGAGGCACTGCTCGCGCGCCTCCCGCCCGATCACCGACTGCAGCTCGCGCACCATCGTGGGGTACGGGTGCATCCCGATCGCGGACCCGAGGAGGTAGTACGTCGTCCGGACGTTCGTGACCCAGTCGCGGATCGCCTCGTTCACCGCGTCCTTGAGTGTGCGGCTCCCCGTGTCGACCTCCCTGACCTCCGCGCCGAGCAGCCTCATGCGCTCGACGTTCGGCGCCTGACGGCGCGTGTCGACCGTCCCCATGTACACGACGCACTCGAGACCCAGGAGCGCGCATGCCGTCGCCGCGGCGACGCCGTGCTGCCCGGCCCCCGTCTCGGCGATGACGCGCCGCTTCCCCATCCGTCGCGCGAGGAGCGCCTGGCCGAGCGCGTTGTTGATCTTGTGCGACCCGGTATGCGTGAGATCCTCGCGCTTGAGGAGCACGCGCCGAAGGCCGACGGCCTGCGCGAGCCGCGGCGCGTCGGTGAGCGGCGTCGGCCGGCCGACGTAGTCGCGGAGGAGCCGGTCGAGCTCACGGCGGAACGCGTCGTCACGCCAGGCCTCGTCGAACGCGGCCTCGAGCTCGATGACCGCGGGCATGAGCGTCTCGGGCACGTACTGGCCGCCGTACTCGCCGAAGCGTCCCTTGGCTGTCGCGGCCGTGGTCATGCGTTCACTCCGACGGGCCGGCCGACGCGAGCGAGCGCGCCGATGAGCACGTTCGGCGCGGCCGTTCGCATGAGCGCGGTGCCGACGAGCCCCGCGTCGACCCGGCCCGGGAGCGCACGCGCGGCCTCGACCGTCGCAATCCCGGACTCAGCGACGAGG
>CAYHQJ010000289.1:1335-1697 GCA_964358595.1 uncultured Gemmatimonadales bacterium | reverse complement strand
CCACCGAGGCCGAAGACCGCGGCGTTGGGAATGGACGGGCGCGCGGGAGCCCTAGGGAGGGGCCGATCGGGCTGGTTCATACGGCCACCTCCGCCGGGGCCGGGGTCCGCGCCCAGGCGACGAGGGCCTCGAGAAAGGCCCGCGGCAGGTCCGAGCCGTAGCCGGCGTGCGCGTCGGCGTCGATGGTGCCGGCGAGGACGCGGCCCGCGCCCCACGGCCAGAGCGCGAGCGCGGCCCTCCCGCTCGAGGCGTCCCAGATGAGGCGCTCGGCATCGTCGGGCACGCGGAGCAGGCCGTGGACATGCCACGGCCGAGCGAGCGGCGGCAGCGCGCGCAGGAGCGGATGCTCCGCGCGCGCAAGG
>CAYHQJ010000289.1:0-1325 GCA_964358595.1 uncultured Gemmatimonadales bacterium | reverse complement strand
CGCGCAAGGGCAAGGACGCCGTCTGCCGTGCGCTCGAGCTGCGCGCGCTCCCACCTCGCGCCCGGGAGCCACGCACGGGTCACCTCCTCGAACGCGACGAGCGTGCCGCCGCGTCGCACGTACGCCGCGATGCGCTCGACCGATGCCACGAGCGCCTGCTGGTCGCTCTCGCGCGGGACCCACAGCGCGGGGTAGTCGTCGAGGTCCAGCCCGGCCAGCTCCGCCGCCGGCACGACCGCGAAGGCGCCATTGAGCTCGCCCTCCAGGAAGCCGCGCTGGAAGTGCACGCCGGAGTAGAGATACGCGATGCGGCCGCTCGGCCGCTCCCGCAGCGCCGCGGTCCGCGCGGCCTCCTCCTCGAGCCAGGACGCGAGGCGCTCGAGCAGGCCGCGGGCGAGCGCGCTCGCGTGCCAGAGGTGCGTGTCGAGGTCAAGGTTCGACGCCGCGACGATGGTGCCGCGCGTGCTGACGCGGTCGACGTAGTACCAGGCCGCGCCGCTCGCGTTCGTCACCACGAGCTCGGCGCCCGCAGGTGGCCGGAGGTGACCGTGGCTGCACCACCGCTCGGGGCCACGGTGCCACCAGAGCTCGTCCGCCGCGATACCCTCGACCAGCGCGTGCGAGTGGGATCGCGGCGGCTCGCGCACGTCCTCGCTCGACTCCGGCTCCCAGCCCGCGCCTGGGAGCCAGTTCGTCCACACTTCCCCGAAGGCAACGAGCACGCCCCCGCGGTCGAGGAACCGGGCGAGCTGGTGGCGGCGCAGCCAGAGCGCCTCGGCGTCGCACGAGCGCGGCACCACGACGACGTCGAAGGCCTCGAGGTCCGTCGCGGGGAGCGCGGCGAGCGGCACCGCGGCGAACCCGGCGAGGAACTCCGCGAGCGCGTCGTGCGCCGCGCCGCCCGCGTGGATCACCGCGCCACGCATGCCGCCCCCCTCACAGCGTCTCGTTCGCGATGCGCAGGTGGTGGAGCGTCCAGCGTTCGAGCGCGCGAAGCTGCCGCTCGTCGATCGCCTCGCACGCCCAGCCCCAGTGGATCGACACGACATCACCGGGCTTCGCCTCGGTCGCGAAGCCCTTCCCCTCCACCAAGCGCGTCACGCGCTCCGCGCCCGCCGCTGCCAGCGCGAGCTTGCCTTCCTGCAGCACGAGCGGGCGCCGATCGACGACCAGCTCGCCGCCATCGACCGCCCGCACGACGCCCCAGCTGATGCGGCAGGAGTCGATCGTCGCGAGCACGTCGACGCGACCGTGATCGGTGTGCCGCCAGACGTCGAGGACGTGGAAGCTGTGATGCGGCCGCGCGCCGGCGGGCGCCTTCGCCG
>CAYHQJ010000288.1:0-1708 GCA_964358595.1 uncultured Gemmatimonadales bacterium | reverse complement strand
GATGGCGACATGATGTCGCTGGTGTTCACACGCGACGTCCGGCTACCCGGACTCGAACTGTTGGCAACTCGGTTTTCGGACTGGCTTGCATCCGTTAGGGGAAATCATGCAGCCTAACGGGCCGCCGCCATAACATCGTAGAGTAAGATTCCGCCATAACATCGTAGAGTAAACCGAAGCCGCGTACCCTTCCTCGGAACCACACACGAGGAGGGGACGCCATGGGAGAGCTGACCGAGTATGCCCGACGCTGTAAGGCGATCGACCTCCGCCGCCGCGGGACCTCCTTCGCCGCGGCGGCTCGCGCGGTGGGCCGAAGCCAGGCGTGGCTGGCCAAGTGGTGGGCCCGTTACCGCCGGGCGGGGCGCGCGGGGTTGCGAGACCAGCCCCGCACGCCCCGCCACATCTGGCGCCGGACGGCCCCCCGCGTCGTGGCCCTCGTCCTGCGGGTCCGGGCGGAGCTCGTGGCGCACCGCACCCGCCGGAGCGCCTTCGCGGGGCGGGGCGCCGACGCCATCCGCTGGGTGCTGGAGCAGGAGGGCCGGGGCGCGCGGCCCAGCCGGCGGACCATCGAGCGCATCCTGGCCCGGCACGGCTGCACCCGTCGGGGGCGGCGCCGGCGGCGCGGCCGCGGGCGGCCGATCCCGCCGCCCCCGGGCCGGGGCGTGGGGGCGGTCCAGCAGACCGACCTCGTCGGCCCCCGCCACGTCCGGGGCCCCCGGGGGGTCACCCGGTTCTTCGCCTGCCACACCCTGGACCGCGCCAGCCGCGCGGCGGCCGCGAGCTACCGGGGCGACAAGGGGACCGAAGCGCTCTGCGCGCACTTCCTCCACGCCTGGACGGTGCTGGGGCTTCCGGTCGCCAGCCAGATGGACAACGAGCTGGGGGTGGTCGGCGGCAACCCCCACGGCTTCACGTTCGCCCAGGTGCTCCGGTTGGGCCTCCTCCTCGGCGTGCACTGGTGGTTCATCCCCGTGGGGGAGCCGGGCCGCAACGCGGACATCGAGAGCTTCAACGGCCTGTGGCAGGCCCGGGTGCTGGACCGCCACCGCTGTCCCGACCTGCCCGCGGTACGCCGCCTCAGCGCGCGCTTCCTGCGCTACTACCATGCCGCGCCCCACCGCCAGCTCCGGGTGGGCACCCACGGCAGCCGGTTCCCCGGCGCGGTGCTGGCCACGGCCCGGCGCCGGCGGCTGCCCCGCGGCTTCACCCTGGCCGCCTATCGGGACGCGCACGGTGCCCTGCACCTCCCCCTGGCCCGGGGCCGCGCCTCCTTCGTGCGGCGGGTTGGCGCGACGGGCACCATCCTCTTGCCGGGGGGGACGTACCGCGTGGGGCGCCGGCTGGCCGGTCAGTACGTGGTGGCCACCCTCTACCCCCATCGCCGCCAGCTCGTGATCACGCTGGAGCATCGGGTGGTGAAGCGCTTCCCCTGCCCGATCCGGGACAAAGTCGTCGCGCCCCTCTACCCGCTGCCCCGGGGACGATGGTGAGTTACTCCACGATGTTATGGCGGACCGAATCAAGTAAAATCACTCCACGATGTTATAGCGGCGCCCCCCTAGCGCTGCGCGGCCAACCGTGCAGTGGCATGCCCATGGATCGAGGCGGGGCTGCCGGCGAGCAGCAGACTCTCCTGTGCCAGACCCTGACAGCCGGATCTCGCGACGCCAGGGGCCCCATCCTCTTCCACACCTTCTGGCCCAAC
>CAYHQJ010000287.1:0-1720 GCA_964358595.1 uncultured Gemmatimonadales bacterium | reverse complement strand
GCGCCCGGCCGGCGGCGCAGCGGGAGAACCGTATGGCCGGAGCGGGCGGCGAGGCACCCGGCAGGAGCACCGCGGAGGCCGCCAGAACCAGGCCGGTCAGCCTCCCTCCCATCCCCAGGAAGCCGAGCCGACCCCGCACGACCACCGTCCCGATCACCTCGGCCCCCCCCGTAATGAACAGGTCACCCCCCACCACGAGCAACCCCGAGTGCCTGCCGCCGTCCAGCGTGAGGTCGCCGGGAGCGAACGCGGCGCTCAGGGAGTCCACTCCGGCCGCGCCGCGCTGCGCCAGCGCGGCTACGGCGGCGAAGAACGCGCTGTCGGACGCCGCGGCGCCCACGGCAACCCCGGGCACCAGTCCCAGGCTCGGCGGGCAGCTCCAGCCGTCGGGGGCGGCGTCGGCTCCGTCGGCGAGCGCGGCCAGGACGGCGGAGGGAGGCGATCCGACGATGAGGGCGGCCAGCGAGTCCGGCTCGGGGACGGCGAGCGCGGCGAACGCGCCGACCGCCTGACGCGCGTCGCCCGCCGCGTCCCGGCCTTCGGAAGCCAGGAGGAAGTATGACTCGTCGAGCCGGGTCGCCGTGACGTGGTAGCTGCCGCCTCCGACGGCGACCCCGGAGCGGACACTGCTGTCGCCGGCGGCTAGCGTGTTGAGGGTGCGCGTGTCCCAGGCTCCGAGAACGGCAAGCAGTCCCTCTTCGGCGGCCGCCGCGGCGTTGAGGGCAGCCTGCCGGTTGCGCCCGCCGCGCAGCTCCTGCAACGCGGCGAACAACGCGCCCGCAGTGAGCGCGCCGATCAGCACCAGCGCCACCAGCACCAGCGCGAGCGCGAACCCCGGCTCCCGGCGCATCAGTCGTTGCGCGGCGCGACCCAGACGCGGGACGAGTCCTGGTACCGGGCCCACGCGCGGCCGCCGGTCCGCAGCGGCCGCCGGCTGAGGCCGCGCACCGTGATCTCGACGTGCGCGATGGTCGCCGGGCCGGTGGCTGCGGCGCCCGAGCTGTCCCAATACCGGAGCGCGAGGCCGTCACGCGGACGCAGCGGGCCGGCGAGGGGCGACGTCGCGCTCCAGGCGCCGCCGCTGAAGGACCGCTCGCCGATCCACCACTGGCCGGCCGCGTCCGCGTACAGGCGGTAGGTGGTCGCCTCGAAGACGCGCACCGGCGCGCCCTCCGTGAGCCCGGACAGCTCAGCCGGTCCCCCCGCGATGCCCGCCAGGACCAGCTCGGTCCCGCGCGAGCCGTCGGCGCAGGCGGCACCCGGGCGCACCGCCGCCACAGCCGCGTGGAGCCAACGGTCATCGCTCGGCCGAAGCGGTTCCCCGTCCCGGTAGACGAGCGCGCTGTCGCGCGCAGGGTCGATCGCGCGGAGGCCGGACGTCAGCGCATCGCGCAGCGTGATCGTGGCGCTCCCGACCGACGGCGGCGCGCACAGGACGGACAGGGTGCGCAGGGCCTTGATGGTGATGGAGGTATCGGACGCCGACACGACGTCCCCCGCAGCGGGCGCGAGTGGGCGAAGCTCCGACTGGAGGATGAGGGCGGCGGCGCGCACGTTCTGTTTCACGTCGAGCACCGCCGCCTGGTCGCGCGACAGCGCCCGCGCGGCCTCCACGAGGCGGAATGCCGCGCCGAGAACGACCGTCGCCACGACCAGGCCGACCAGCAGCTCGGCCAGCGTAAACCCGGCGGCGGACCGCGCGTTCACGGCGCGGACGGCG
>CAYHQJ010000286.1:0-1728 GCA_964358595.1 uncultured Gemmatimonadales bacterium | reverse complement strand
CCCGCCCGGGCGGCCCGCCGCCGCAGCGCCGCGCGCGGATCTTCACCTGGGTGCGGCTCGGGCTCGCGCTGACGCTCGGCGTGGCGATGACGCAGTGGCCGTACACGCACGGGTGCGGCGTGCCGCTGTTCGCTTACCTCGCCGCGGTCGCGGGCGTGATCGTCGCGAGCATCTGGAGCACGGTGTCCTCGTGGCGCACGCGCTCGTCGTTCGCCCACTTCCTGTCGATCGGGCTGCTGTTCTGGGGCGCGAGCCTCGCCGCGCGCGAGGTCTTGCCGCGCGTCGGATACGCCAAGCAAACCTCTACCTGGGTCTGCGAGACCCACTGAGCCATGGCCAAGAACTTCAAGAACTTCATCGGCGGCGCGTGGGTCGCGCCGATCGCGGGCGAGTACTACGAGAACCGCAACCCGGCCGACTGGACCGACCTCGTCGGCCGGTTCCCCAGCTCCGGCCCCAAGGACGTGGACCGCGCCGTGCGCTCGGCGCTCCAGGGCTTCGCGCGGTGGCGCAAGACGCCCGCCCCGGCCCGCGGCGACGTGCTGCGCCACGTCGGCGACGTCCTGACCCTGCGCAAGGAGGAGATCGCCCGCGCGATGACGCGCGAGATGGGCAAGGTGCTGGCCGAAACGCGCGGCGACGTGCAGGAGGGAATCGACACCGCTTACTACGCGGCGAGCGAAGGGCGGCGGCTGTTCGGCCACACGGTGCCCTCCGAGCTGCGCGACAAGTTCGCGATGAGCGTGCGCCGGCCGATCGGCGTGGCGGGGATCATCACGCCGTTCAACTTCCCGATGGCGATCCCCACCTGGAAGATCTTCCCGGCGCTGCTGTGCGGGAACGCGGTGATCTTCAAGCCGAGCGCCGACGTGCCCCATACCGGCACGCTGCTGGTCGAGTGCCTGCTCGAGGCGGGGTTGCCGCCCGACGTCATCCAGCTCACGCACGGGCGCGGCGGCGCCGTCGGCAACGCGATCGTGGCGCACCCCAGGATCCCGCTGATCTCGTTCACCGGCTCGACCGAGACCGGCGCGAAGCTCGGCGAGGTGTGCGGGCGGATGCACAAGCGGCTCTCGCTCGAGATGGGCGGCAAGAACGCGATGATCGTGATGGGCGACGCCAACCTCGAGCTGGCGCTCGACGGCGTGCTGTGGGGCGCGTTCGGGACCACCGGCCAGCGCTGTACGGCCACCAGCCGGCTGCTCCTGCACCGCACGATCCACGACAAGTTCCTGAAGATGCTGGTGGACCGGGTGGAGAAGCTGCGCCTCGGCGACGGGCTGCTTCCGACGACCGACGTGGGACCGATGATCAACAAGCCGGCGCTGGACAACACGGCGGACTACGTCGAGATCGCGCGCGGCGAGGGCGCCGAGGTCGTGTGCGGCGGCCGGAAGGCGGCGGGCGGGAAGCTCGCGAATGGCTGGTTCTACCGGCCGACCGTCGTCGCCGGCGTGAAGCCCAGGATGCGCATCGAGCAGGAGGAAGTGTTCGGGCCGGTGCTGGCGGTCCTCAAGTTCAACACTCTGGACCAGGCGATCCGGATCAACAACGACGTGAAGTACGGCCTCTCGTCGTCACTCTACACGAAGGACGTGCACGCCGCGTTCCGCGCCGTGGAAGACATCGACGCCGGCATCACCTACATCAACGCGCCCACCATCGGCGCGGAGGCGCACCTGCCGTTCGGCGGCGTGAAGGAGACCGGCAACGGGCACCGCGAGGGCG
>CAYHQJ010000285.1:0-1789 GCA_964358595.1 uncultured Gemmatimonadales bacterium | reverse complement strand
CCGTGGCGGATCCCCAGGCGATGGCGCCGAGCGAGTCGCCCGAGTCGCGGTTCCACTGCCCGTGGTACCACGGCCCCATGACCAGGCGGTTCACCGCGCCCGGGCTCTGGCGCTCCGCCGCGGCGTAGGCGTTGAGCGCGCCCCACAGGTTCTCCGTGTCGAACCAGCCGCCCACCCACAGCATCGCCGGTCGCAGGTTGCGCAGGTGGGGCCGCGCGCTCCGCGCCTCCCAGAACGCGTCCCACGTCGGGTGGCGGGATATCGCGTTCCAGAACGCCACGCTGTCGTGCAGCACGCGGGGGTTGGCGTTGGCGAGCGCACCGAGCCGCAGGAAGTAGGCGTAGCCGTCCGGCGTGCCGTGGTCGAGCCGCTGGTCGCGCTGGCTGGTCGGCCGCGGCCGCGCTCGGCCGAAGCCGGCGAAGAAGTCGAAGGCGTGCGGCAGCAGAAGCGCGCCGTTGTGCATGAAGTCGTCGCCGCCCATCCACTCGGTGACGGGGGCCTGCGGCGAGACCACCTTCACGGCCGGGTGTGCGTCGATCGCCCCCATCGAGGAGTAGAACCCGGGATACGACGTGCCGCGGATGCCGACCCGTCCGTTGTTGAACGGCACGTTGCGCACCAGCCACTCGACGGTGTCGTAGGCGTCCGTCGTCTCGTCGGTGTCGCGGCTCGAGCGCTTGCGCTCGACATACGGCCGCACGTCCACGAACTCGCCCTCGGACATATAGCGCCCGCGCACGTCCTGGTAGACGAGGATGTACGCCGCACGCATGTAAGCGCGGACCTGGTTCCCGACCGAGTCCCGGAAGCGGTCGCCGCCGTACGGGTTGGTGCTGTAGGGCGTGCGCGTCATGACGATCGGGTGCCGGCTGGTGGTGTCCTTCGGGACGTAGACGGCGGTGAACAGCCGCACGCCGTCGCGCATCGGCACGAAGACTTCGCGCTTGGTGTAGTTCGCGCGGAGGACGTCCGCGTCCTGCTGGGCCGCGAGGGCGGCGGGAAGGAGCAGGACGAGGATCGGGACGAGCGCGCGCTTCATCGGTGGCCTCCGGCGAGATGGCGCAATCTACGCACATCCATGGGCCCCCTGCACGATCAGGCTGCAGCCCCGGCGAGGGCGGCCCATGGTCGCTCCTGAGCCTGCCGCGCCACCGCGGGGCGACCCAGGTCCGGCGCGCCGTGCTGATCGTGGGTAGTCCGCGCACGAACAGGAGCACCTCGCATTCGCTCGGAACCTGGGGATGTGGGCGTACCTGAGGGTGGTCAGAACGGAGAAAGGGCCCCGCGATCGCGGAGCCCTTCCGGCCGCACGCCTGCCTCGCCTGTCATCTTCCCCCGATCTCGGCGGGGCAGACGCTACCGCCCGCCCTCCAGCAGGTCCTGCACCACCCAGTACTCCCAGCGCGCCTCGCCGCCCACGAAGCCGATCAGCCTTCCGTCCGGTGACCAGTCCGTAACCCTGAGCAGGTCGGCCCGGGGGTTCGGGACCGGTACGTTGCGCTCCGCCCCGGACGCCACGTCCACGATGCGCAGCACCGCGCGGCTGCTGTCGGATCCCGTGTACGCGATGAAGCGCCCGGTCGGGTCCCACGCGGCGAACCAGATGAGGTTCACCGTGCCGAGCCTCCTGGTCCCGGTGCCGTCGCTGGAAGCCACCCACAGTGTCCCCATCCAGGGACCTGTGTTTGGGTTGCCGAGATCGTCCTGGCGGCCGTACAGCACCCGGTCGCCCCGGGGGGAGAATCGGGGCCTCACCCAGTTGCTGCGCGGTCCCGCGTGGGGATCGCGC
>CAYHQJ010000284.1:0-1799 GCA_964358595.1 uncultured Gemmatimonadales bacterium | reverse complement strand
GCGGCGCCGAAGCCCAGGACCTCCTTGTAGCCGTCCACGTCCATGAAGCCGTGACCGCTGATGTTGAAGGCGATGACCTTGGCCTCGCCCGTGTCGCGGCACCGCACCGCCTCGTCCATGGCGCAGCACACGCTGTAGGCCGACTCGGGCGCGGGCAGGAACCCCTCGGTCCTGAGGAAGGTGAGGGCGCGCTCGAACACGTGCCGCTCGTCCGCGGGATACGCCACCGTGTCGATCAGCCCCTTGTGGCGCAGCAGGCTCAGGATCGGCGAGCAGCCGTGGTAGCGCAGGCCGTCGCCCTTGATCGGCGCTAGACGCGCCGTGTGGCCGAGGGTGTACATCTTGAGGAGCGGCGTCATCCCGGCGTGGTCGGCGTGGTCGTACCTGTACTCGCCCTGAAGGTTGGGGGCAGCCTGGCTCTGCGCGGCGATGAACCGGATCTTCCGTCCTTTGGTGAGCATGTCGCCCATGAACGGCAGGACGAACCCGCCGAAGTTGCTGCCCCCGCCCAGGCACGAGATCATGACGTCCGGATAGTCGCCCACCTTCGCGAACTGCAGCTGCGTTTCCAGCCCGATGATGGTCTGGTGCAGCAGCACGTGGTTCAGGACCGAGCCCAGCGAGTAGACCGCCTTGGGATCGCCCTGGGCGTCCTCGAGCCCCTCGGAGATGGCGATGCCCAGCGAGCCGGGGTGCTCGGGATCCAGCAGGTGCAGCCGGCGCCCGACCTCGGTGCGGTCGCTCGGCGAGGCGTGGACGTCGGCGCCCAGCATCTGCATGAAGCCGAGGCGCGCTGGCTTCCAGCGGTATACGGCGCGCACCCAGTAGACGGTGCACTTGAGGCCGGTGAGCGCGGCGGCGTAGGCCAGGGCCGTCCCCCACTGCCCGGCGCCGGTCTCGGTGGCGAGCCGCTCGAAGCCCAGCTCGCGGGCGTACCAGGCCTGCGCCAGGGCGGTGTTCACCTTGTGGCTGCCGGTCGGGCTGTAGAACTCCGCCTTGTAGTACAGCCGCGCCGGGGTGCCGAGCTCCTTCTCGAGCGCGAGGGCGCGGAACAGCGGCCGGGGCCGCCCGGCCCGCAGGTAGAGCTGCCTAACGCCATCCGGTATCGCGATCCACCGCTGGTCCGACATCTCCTGCTCCAGGCAGGTCCGGATCAGCAGGTTGGGCAGCTGCGCGAGGCGGGAGGGGCCCGACTCGGGATCGGCGGGCGGCGGCAGGGGCTCCGGCAGGTCGGGGAGGATGTTGTACCAGCGATCGGGAAGCTCCGAAACGTCCAGCGGGATCTGCACGCTCTGGGCCGGCATGGAACGCCCCCGTGGGGGTGGGATGAGCCCAGACTACCGCCCGCTCCGCCGCACCATCAAGCAGTGATCCTACTCGGGAATCCGGAAGCGGGGCGTGAGCACTTGCCTCCCCATCCGACATCGGCTCGACAGCCGGGGCCTGGTCCAGCCCGACGTGTTCGTGAAGGGGCTGATGAAAGATGTCGCGGCCGCGGCCGTGGGTCGTAGATTAAGTCCCCTGGAGCTGCCCATGATCAACCGAACCCTGGCCTTCCCGTTGCTTGCCCTCGGCGTGGCCCTGCCGGGGGTGGCGCGCGCCCAGTGCCCCGACGGCACGCCGCCGCCGTGCGCGGGCCAGCGCCGGGCCGTGCCGCGCAGCGCCCCGCCCGCCCCGGCAGCGCGGGCGCGCACCTTCCTGCTGCTGCCGTTCCGCAACGTCACCCGGGTCGAAGCGCAGGACTGGCTGGAGGCGGGCGCGCCGCTGCTGCTGGCCGACGCGCTGGGCCAGTTCCGCGA
>CAYHQJ010000283.1:0-1806 GCA_964358595.1 uncultured Gemmatimonadales bacterium | reverse complement strand
CGGTTTGGCGGAGGGAGTCACTGACAGCCTGCGCAGCTGCGCGCCTGCGCGTCTGGTCTACGTCTCCTGCGACCCCGCCACAGTGGCGCGCGACCTGCGCCGCCTCGGCGTCACCGGCGGGGACCTCGTCACGCTGCAGGCGTTCGACATGTTCCCGCAGACCAGCCACGTGGAGACCCTGGTCGTCGCGGACCTCGGCCGCCCGTCCTCCATCGTCCGTCCTCTGTCCTCCGCATGAAGTACGCGGTCGAGATCGCCGGCCGGGTCGTCACCGTCGAGGTGACGCAGGCCGGCGTGACCGTGGACGGACGGCCCGTCGCGGCCCGGCTGGACGGCCGTCCCGGGGAGCCGGTGCGCCGGCTGGTGCTCGATGGCCGGTCGTTCGGGATCGTGGCGGTGCCGTGGGGGGGGGGCGCTCGCGGGCGGTGGCGGCTGCACGCGGGCGGCGAGCGTCTCGAGGCGTTCGTGCTCGACGAGCGCGCCCGGGCGATCCAGGCGCTGGTGGGCCGGGTGGCGGGTGAGGGGGCGGCGCTCTCGCTTCGCGCGCCGATGCCGGGGCTGGTGCTCCGGGTGCTCGTGGCCGAAGGCGAGCAGGTGCATCCGGGCAGGCCGCTCGTGGTGATCGAGGCCATGAAGATGGAGAACGAGCTGAGAGCGGCCGGGGCGGGCCTCGTCCGGCGGGTGCTGGTGGCCCCCGGGGATGCCGTCGAGAAGGGCGCGCTCCTGGTCGAGTTGGGCCCCGGCGCGCGCTGACCCCTCCCGTTGACCTTCCCGCGAAGGGGGTCTATTTTCCCAAGCTACCGTCGCTTACGGCATTTTGAACCGTCGCGTACCAGAAGGCCGATGAAGACGTTTACCGCAACGCCGAAGGACATCCGTCACGACTGGTACGTCGTGGACGCCGCGGGGGTGCCGCTGGGCCGGCTCGCCTCGCGCGTCGCGCAGGTGATCCGCGGCAAGCACAAGCCGACGTTCACGCCGCACATGGACACCGGCGATGGCGTCATCGTAGTGAACGCCGCGAAGGTCCGGCTCACGGGCCGCAAGCTGGAGCAGAAGGGCTACTTCTCGCACAGCGGCTACATGGGCCACGACAAGATCACGCCGGTCCGGAACGTGCTGGCGAAGAAGCCCGAGCGCGTGGTGGAGAAGGCCGTGTTCGGCATGCTCCCCAAGAACTCGCTCTCGCGGCAGGTGCTGCGGCACAAGCTGCGGGTCTACGCCGGTGCCGAGCATCCGCACATCGCGCAGCAGCCGGCTCCGCTGGCCGTCTACGCGCCGAAGGCCAAGAGGAAGCAGGCATGATTCCCGACGTTCCGACGAAATTCCACGCGGTGGGCCGGCGCAAGACGAGCGTGGCCCGCGTGTACCTGAGGTCCGGAAGCGGCAAGTGGGAGGTCAACGGCCGCACGCTGGGCGACTACTTCCCGCGCTCGTCGCTCGTGCAGCTCATCCAGCAGCCGTTCACCGTCACCGACACGCTGGGCGCCTTCGACGTGAAGGCCAACGTGACGGGGGGCGGGGTGACGGGGCAGGCCGGCGCGCTGCGGCTCGGCATCGCGCGCGCGCTGCTCGTCGTGGACGAGCAGCACCGCAAGAAGCTGCGGGAATCGGGACTGCTCACGCGGGACCCCCGCGCGGTCGAGCGCAAGAAGCCCGGCCAGCCCGGTGCCCGCAAGCGGTTCCAGTTCAGCAAGCGCTAGTCGGAGTCCATCACCCACACCGCGGGATCGCGTCCGGGGTGTCCGCCCGAGGCGGATAGGGACGCGAGAGGAACGCGGTGGACGCACAACCCCAAGGGGAGAC
>CAYHQJ010000282.1:0-1821 GCA_964358595.1 uncultured Gemmatimonadales bacterium | reverse complement strand
CCACCCAGGGCCGCCGCGCCGCTGCCCCCCCCGGCCCCTCCCCCGCCGGCCGCCGCAGCCGCACCGCCCGCCGCCAAGGCGGCAGCGGCCCAGGTGCTGGCGAAGTTCCTTGTGCGGTCGGGATCACTGAAAGGGCAGCGGCTGTACGTTAAGGTTCCGATCGTGAACATCGGCCGCGCCGATTACAACGACCTCGTCATCCCGGACGACTCGGTTTCCTCGCAGCACGCCAAGCTGACGCGCCGCGAAGGAGTGTGGATCCTGACCGACCTCGGCTCGACCAACGGGACCATGGTGGACGGCGAGCGCGTCACCGACGACGTCCCGATCGCGCCGGGTGCGTTCGTCCGGTTCGGCGACGTGTCCCTGGTCTTCGAGCCCACCGACGACGACGCCGGCGTCCAGAAGGGCGGATCGACGCGGATGATCTCGGCCGTCAATCTCAAGGACCTCAAGCCGCCGTCAGGGCAGCACTAGGCCGGGGTCGCGCTTGCACATCACCTGCGCCGCCAGGACCGACGTCGGGCTCATTCGCTCCGGCAACGAAGACAACTACTTGATGGTCCCCGAACGGGGGGTCTTCGTCGTCGCCGACGGAATGGGGGGACACGCCGCCGGCGAGGTGGCGAGCGAGATGGCGGTGCGGCTGATTGCGCGCGACCTCGGCTCCTTCAAGGGGCTCTCGCCCGAGGATGGGGCGGTGCGCGTGACCCAGGCGATCCGCGGTGCCAACGCCGCGATCTTCGAGCGCACCCTCTCCGAGAGCGACAAGCGCGGCATGGGCACGACGACGACGGTGCTCGTGCTGCACGGCAACCGCTACCTCATCGGCCAGGTCGGCGACAGCCGCGCGTACCTCCAGCGCGACGGCGTCTTCCACCAGCTCACCAAGGACCACTCCTACGTCCAGGAGCAGGTGGACGCCGGCTACCTCACCCCCGAGCAGGCCCGCACCCACCCGTACGCCAACGTGATCACGCGCTGCGTCGGCGCGAGCGGTGACGTCCTGCCGGACATCTTTTCGGGCACCGCGCGCGTGGGCGACGTCTTCGTGCTCGCGAGCGACGGGCTCACCGGAATGGTCGAGGACGAGGCACTGTTCGCGATCCTGCAGACGAAGGGGACGCCGGAGCGGTGGGTGGACCGGATGGTCGCCGAAGCCAACCGTCGCGGCGGCCTCGACAACATCACCACGATCATCGTGCACGTGGATGCGGTGGACGCGGTCCCCACCGAGGCGCTGACGACGGCCGAGTCGCCGGCCGTGAACCCGCACAGCGGCTAGCTTCCCAGCACCTCCACCAGCGCCGCCGCTTCCACCACCACCGGCCGCCTAACGAACACGCGCAGGCGGCAGGCCGACTCGGCCAGACTCTCGGCCAACGGCGGCAGGTCCATGCGGCCCGGCCACCCCTGCTGGGTGAGCCGGTCCACCGTGCCGTCGCGCCGCAGGATCGGCAGGTCGAGTCCCAGCATCGCCTGCTTGTGCGGCAGGTCGATCAGGACTTCGCACGGCCCCAGGCCGACCGCACGCGCCAGCGCGTCCTCGGCCGTGGCGAGCCGCTGCGGATCACCCGGGAGCCACGGGGGCACGCTCACGCCAAGCTCGGCGGGGAGCAGCTCGAGGGCCCGCTTGTAGAGCCGGCGCTCGCGCAGCGCGTCCGCGAGCCCGGTGCGGTCGCTGGCCGCGAGGTCGCGCATCAGCCAGTCGTCCGTCGCCTCGCCGAGGATCGCGGGATCGAGGTGACGGTCCACCACCGCCTCCCGGATCAGCCGCTTGAACATGGCCGTCGCGCTGCGGACCGCGTGGTGCCAGTACAC
>CAYHQJ010000281.1:0-1830 GCA_964358595.1 uncultured Gemmatimonadales bacterium | reverse complement strand
GATCGCCGCGCAGTTGACCTCGACGAACGGCTTCGCGGCGCGCGGCGAGAGGCGGTGCACCGCGCGGGCCACCAGCTCCTTGCCCGTCCCGTTCTCGCCGGTGATGAGGAGCCGCGATCCGGTGGGTGCAACCTTCTCGATGCGCTCGATCAGCTGGCGGATCGCCGGCGAGGAGCCCACGATCTCGTGGCGCTGCTCGACCACCGCCTTGAGCGTGCGCACCTCCCGCTCGAGGACGACATGCGCCAGCGCGTTCCTGATCGTCACCAGGACGCGGTCGGTGTCGAGCGGCTTCTCGAGGAAGTCGTGCGCGCCCAGGCGCGTGGCCTCGACAGCCGTCCCGATCGTCCCGTGGCCCGAGACCATCACAACCACCGCGGCCGGGTCCTTCGCCTTCAGCCGCCGCAGCACCTCGAGGCCGTCGATCCCCGCCATCTTCACGTCGAGGAGGACGAGGTGCGGCCGGACCTCGTCGTAACGGTCGAGCCCCTCGGCGCCCGAGCTGGCGAGGTCCACGGTATACCCCTCGTACTCGAGCAGCTGTTTCAGGGCCGCGCGGATCCCCTGCTCGTCGTCCACCACGAGGAGGCGGTGGCTCATCGGGGCGAGGCGCGGTAGAGGCGCACGTGATCCGGGCTCACCCGCACGTCGCCCACGGCCGCGGGGGCCGGGATCGGGACAGCGCCGCCCGCGAGCCCCGGCACCCTCAGCGCGCGCAGGATCGCCGGGATCGTGCTCCTCGGGAACGGGAACTCCTTCACCCTGAGCGCGGTGATCGTCCAGTGGATGCGGCCGGCGGAATCCGCCGCCAGGCCGCCGCCCACGACGACCGGCTCGCGGCGCTCGAGCGCGCCGACGAGCGGGCCCAGCAGCCGCGGCGGCACGTCGCTCAGGTCGAGCGAGGCGCGCACCGTGACCTCGTCCGCCGCCAGCGCGACACGCACCGAATCCACGACGCGGCGCGGCACGTTCGCCAGCGCGGCGTCCACCAGCGCCGCCACCTCGCCGGCCGTGAGGTCCACGTACGCCGGCCCGCCGCGCCGGGCGAGCCGCTCGAATGCGGCGTGGGCGCGGTCCGCGTCGCCCGGCTGCGGCGCCACGTACACCACCTCCGCGGCGGGCGGCAACCCGCGCACGCGGCGGTAGGCGTCCATCACGTCGTGGCGGTAGATCCAGCCGAAGATCGCGGCGGCGATGAGGATGACCACGCAGCCGACCTGCACGAACAGCGCCTTGAGGCAGCCCATCTAGTGACCTCCCGGCGGCGCGGACCGCTGCAACACGGCCCGGTGCAGGACCGTGTAGGTCGGGCCGCCGCGCCCCAGGACGCTCTGCATCAGGTCCACGCTCGCGACCGGCATCACCGCGGCAAACTCCACCCGGGCGACGAGCTTGTCGAGTCCGCGGAAGTCGCCGGGGCGGGCGCGCTTCTCCGCCCTGCCGAGCGTCAGGTGCGGCTGGAAGGGCCGCAGCTCCGACTCGAACCCGAATGGTGCGAGGGCGCGCTCCACGTCGTTCGCGAGCAGCTCGAGCGCGGGGTGCTTCTCGATGCCGAGCCAGAGCACGCGCGGCCGGTGCTGGTCGGGGAACGCGCCGCACCCGCCCAGGCCCAGCTCGAAGGCGCGCACCTCGCGCACCGCCGTGCTGAGCACCGCTGCGATGTCGGGGACGAGCGGCTCGTCAACCTCGCCGAGGAACTTGAGGGTGATGTGGATCGCCTCGTCGGCCACCCAGCGCACGGGCAGGCCAGCCGCGCGCAGCGGCGCCGCCGCTTCCCAGGCGGCATGCCTCGTCTCCGCCGGGAGGTTGACAGCCACGAAGAGTCGCACC
>CAYHQJ010000280.1:0-1899 GCA_964358595.1 uncultured Gemmatimonadales bacterium | reverse complement strand
CGTACTGGAGGGCGCCGGCGCAGTTGGAGCGCCGCATGATGTCGCAGATGGACTTCACCACGGCATTGACGGACTGGGGCGAGGCCAGCTTCCGCCCGCTGCCGGCGGCCCGACTTGCCATCAGCCGACCTCCGATGGTTCGAGCTTGGGAGGCTCCTCGAGAATGCGCAGCAGAGCGCGCGCACAGTATACGCGGTCGCGCTTGCCCCCGCCGACCTGCCGCAGGACTCCGGCACGTTCAAGGTGGCCGATCGCACGCTGCGCCGTGGTGAAGGCGACATCCAGCTTCTGGACCACGCCCTTCGTGATGCAGAACGGGTTCTGGGCCAGCAGGTCGAGCAGCAGCGACACCTGCCGTGACGGAACACCCGCGAGCTTGCGGCGCCAGGTGGCCAGCAACCGGTTGATCCGCGACGCCCGATCGAGAGCGTCTTCCGACTGGCGGGCCACACCGGTGATGAAGTACGTCAACCACCCGATCCAGTCACCGTCCTCGGTCACGCCACGAAGCCCGGCGTAGTACCGCGGCCTGGTCGCTTCGAAGAACGCCGACAGGTAGAGCAACGGCGCCGGGAGTACCTTCCGCTCGATCAGGAACAGCGTGATGAGCAGCCGGCCGACGCGGCCGTTCCCGTCCAGGAACGGATGGATCGCCTCGAACTGGTAGTGCGCCAGCGCGATCTGCACCAGCGGCGGCAGCGCCGAGTTGTGAAGGAACCGCTCCAACGCCCCCATGCAGTGCAGGAGCGCGTCCGGCGGCGGCGGCACGTATGAGGCGGTGGCGGGCGTGCTGCCTGGCCCGCCGATCCAGTTCTGCGACCGCCGGAACTCGCCTGGGCTCGCCCGGTCGCCGCGCACGCCGCGCATCAGCTTCTCATGCAGCTCGCACACCAGTCGCAGCGAGAGCGGCAGGCTGTTCAGCCGCTTGATGCCGTGCTCCATCGCGAGGACGTAGTTGCCCACCTCACGCAGGTCGGCAGGGTTGCACTCGACGGCGGCGCCCGCTTCGGCGGCCAGCAGCTCGCCCAGCGTCGCCCGCGTCCCTTCGATCTTGCTCGACAGCACCGCCTCGCGGCGCACGAATGGCCGGATGAGGAGGTGCGGGTTCGCCAGCTGGCCCCCCTCGCCGGCCAGGCGTCCAATCGCCCGGTCCGCCTCGGAGAGCACGAGCGCGAGTCCCGGCTCCCACGCGAGGCTGGGCGGAAGCGGATCGGGGATGAAAGCCGAGTAGCCTCCGGCGGCTCGTACCCACCGGCCGGGAGCGGTCACCGCAGGGCCTTATTAGCGTCGGCGATAATAAGCGACCGAGATATTAGCGAGAAACACATGAAACGAAAATACCATGGAGAGAGGCAAACGCAAGTCGGGTACAAATTTACGCGGTGCTCGCGAACGCCTCCCGCAGCAGCGCCGCCGGCAGGGCCTCGATGGCGGCGAGCACGGCCTCAGCGGCGGTGTGCACGCGCCGGGCTGTCCGAACGCCGTGCGGAGCCGCCGAACAATGCCCGGTCGCTGTTGCAAAGCCCCTCTCTGCCAATATGAGTGAGACACCGATCGTCCCGGAGTTTAGTGTACGAGGGTGGGGCGCGTGAAATAGCGCCGCCGCGCGTTGGAGTGGTGGGGCTGGTGAGGCGGGCATCCGGCAGATTCGGGGATGGTCGCTTCGCATCTGTCCTCGCAGTCCAATCCGAAACTGTTGACCCTCATGCGGTCGAAGCTCCGGCTGGGGCACTATAGCCGGCGAACCGAGCAGGCCTACGTCGGGTGGGTGATCCGGTTCGTGCGTCATCACCGGTTGCGGCATCCGGCGGAGCTGGTGGAGCAGGACGTGATGGCCTTCCTCCGGCACCTGGCGGAGGAGAGACGGGTGGCGGCGGCGACCCAGGGGCAGGCGTTGGC
>CAYHQJ010000279.1:0-1908 GCA_964358595.1 uncultured Gemmatimonadales bacterium | reverse complement strand
GCGAGCTCGTGCCCTACGGCATCATGCTCATGATCGAAGCGGCGCATCAGGGAGTCCCGGGTGGCGACGTCGTCGTAGCCGGCGACGCGTGGCGCTCCGGCCGGCAGGTGGAGGCGGTGGTCACGCTGCTCCCCGGCGTGCGGGTCAAGCCGCGCGCGCGGGTGCGCGTGCACCACGGGACCGCCGAGGTGATGGCGCGGATCAGCCTCGATGTGGCGGCGGAGGACGCGGCACCCTCGGCCGCGCGGATCGTGCTCGAATCGCCGCTGGTCGCGCGCGCCGGCGACCGGTTCGTGCTCCGTTCCTACTCGCCCGTCACCACCATCGGCGGCGGCGTGATCGTGGACCCGTGGGGGGACGACGTTCCGGCGGCCCGACGTCGGCGGCTCGGCCCGGCCGCGGCGGCGCTGCACGACGACGCGGCGCGGGTCGTGCGACTCGTCGTGGCGCGCGGGCCTGCGGGCTTGGACCGCGCCGCGCTCGAGGTCGCGGCCGGGCTGGACGTGACTCGCCTCACCGCGGTCCTGGCCCGCGCGGCGCAGCATGGGTTGGTCGAGAGCGACGGGTGGCTCGTCGCCGAGGCGGAAGTGACCGCTGCCGCGACGCGACTCCAGGCGGCGCTCGCGCATCATCATCAGATGCGCCCCCTCGAGCCGGGCATGCCTGCGCAGGCATGGCGTTCGGCGGCGCGGGCCCCGCGGGCCGCGCTGGCGGAGCTCGCGGCTCAGCGGCTGATGGAAGCGGGGCGGGTGGTGCGCGAGGGCGGGCTCGTGCGGCTGCCCGACTGGGATCCTGGCGCGGGCGCCGCGGCGCGGCAGGCGCAGGAGCGGGTGCTCGATCGGCTTCGCCAGGCCGGGGCGGAGCCCCCCTCGGTCGGCGAGTTGACCCAGGCCCTGCCGGGGGTGGAGGTCGGCGCCACGTTGCGCCTGCTGGCCCGTTCGGGGGTCGTGGTCGCGGTGGCCGCGGATCGCTACTACGAGCGCGACGCGCTGGAACAGGAGCGTCGGCGCCTCGTAGGGGTACTGGAGGAGTTGGGAGCCGCCACGCCGTCCGATTTCCGCGACCGGATGAAGCGGTCCCGGAAGTGGCTGATCCCCCTGCTCGAGTGGGCCGACCGGGAGGGGGTGACGGTGCGGGAGGGTGGCCGTCGCAAGCTGAAGGGCGGTGCAGGAACTTGACTTAGCCCGCTCCGGCCCGTAATCATTGCTGTCGAGGACCTTCGTCAGGAGTGAACGCCTAAGACCCTTTATCGTTCGATTGGAGTGCTGGATGAAGCGCTACGCGCATGCGTGGCTCTTGGCAGGAGTCGTCCTGGTCACTCCGTTGGCTGCGCAGCAGCAACCACAGCAACAGCAAGCGCCGCGCAGCAACCAGGTCGAGCTGCTTCAGAACTATCCGAACCCGTTCAACCCGGCGACGACGATCCCGTTCCGCCTGAACGAGGATCTGTTCCGGGACGGGCGGCGCCCGGTGGTCAGCCTGAGGGTCTACAACGTCCTCGCCCAGCTGGTCGCCATTCCGAGCTTGCAGGCGTCCGGCCAGCCGCTGGACAATCTCGAGCTTGAATGTCGGGATCTGCGTGACGGGTACTGCGAGTTCTCAGCCTACTGGGATGGGCACTACATCGGCTCGGCGCGGGAAGCCGCCTCGGGGGTGTACGTGTACCAGCTGATCGTGAACGGGCAGCGGACTTCGCGACGGATGATCGTCATGAAGTGACGGCTTCAGGAGCCACGTCTTCAGAGCGACGCGCCGGCCACCGCGGCCGGCGCGTTGCGTTTTGGTGCCTCGGCGGCAGATTGTCCGCCACGGCGACATGCCGGCGCGGGCACGCCGGTTGCCGCGGTGGGGACTGCCATGAACTTCGAGAAACTCACCATCAAGAGCGCCGAGGCGATCGAGGCGGCG
>CAYHQJ010000278.1:0-1916 GCA_964358595.1 uncultured Gemmatimonadales bacterium | reverse complement strand
GCGGCCGGTCTCTCCGGCTCGGCGGCCTTCTCGCCCCCATCCTCGCTCGTGGTCAGCTCGTCGATGAGCGCCACCAGCCGCTCGGTCATCTCAGGCGACATCCCGGGGATGACCGCGATCTCCTCCTTCTCGAGGTCGAGGGTGTCGGAGAACGTGCGATACCCCGCGCCGGTGAGCACGGCGAGCAGGTCCGGCGTGATGCCCGACAGCTCGGCGAGCGGCACCGCCGCCACGTCCTCCGCTTCCTCCTCGGCCGGCCTCGCCGGCAGCGGCGCGAACAGCCCGGCCTCGCCGCCGCGCTCCAGCCACTCGCGGCTCGAGTAGAGGTCGATCTTCCAGCCCGTCAGCTCCGAGGCGAGGCGCACGTTCTGCCCGTTGCGGCCGATCGCCAGGCTGAGCTGGTCCTCGTCCACGATCGCCTGGATCGTCTTGTTCTCCAGGTCGCTGAACACCCGCGCCACGCGCGAGGGAGCCAGCGCGAGCCGCGCGAAGCGCTCGGGATCCGGACTCCACGGCACGATGTCGATGCGCTCGCCGCCCAGCTCGTTGACGACCGCCTGCACGCGGCTGCCCTTGAGCCCGACGCACGCGCCGACCGGGTCGATCCCGTCGTCGCGGCTGAAGACCGCGATCTTGGTGCGGCTCCCCACCTCGCGCGCGGTGGCGCGGATGTCCACGATCTGCTGCTGGATCTCCGGCACCTCGAGCTTGAAGAGCGCCTTCACGAACAGCGGGTCGCCGCGCGACAGGATGAGGCGCGGGCCCTTCGGCGTCTCCTCGAGGCGCTTCAGGCAGGCGCGGATGGTGTCGCCTTGATGGAAGTGCTCGCGGTGGTTCTGCTCGCGGTAGGGGATGATCGCCTCGGCCTCGCGGAACTTAGCCAGCATCACGACGATCTTGCCCCGCTCGATCTGCTGCACCTCGCCCGAGAGCAGCTCGCCGACGCGGTCGGCGAACTCCTCGCGGATCCGCGCCCGCTCGCCCTCGCGCACCCGCTGGATGATGCGCTGCTTCGCCGCCTGGACCGCGGTGCGCCCGAACTCGGTGAAGTCCACGTCGCTCTCGAGCACGTCGCCGACCTGGAAGGCGGGGTCGTCCCAGCGGGCCTCCTCGAGCGAGACCTGGCAGCTGGGGTCCTCGACCTCCTCGACCACCGTCTTGAGGACGGTGATGCTTATCTGGCCGCTCATCTCGTCCAACTCGATCTCGGCGCGGACGTTCGGGCCGAACTTCTTGGCCAGCGCGGCCAGGACGCCGTCCCGGATCAGATCACGCATCTCGTTCCGGTCGAGCTGCTTGAGCTGCGCCAGCTCCTTGAACGCCGAGATGACTTCGGTGCTGCTCGCCATGTCGTGACTCCCGCGCCTACCAGTCGAAACCGAGGCGCGCCTCTTTGATCTCCGCCAGCGTGAGCACCCGCCGGATGCCCTTGGGAAACTGCAGCTCCACGGCGGGCTCGGGTTCCTCGAACACATTCGTGGCCGTGACCCGGAAGCGTCCGCCGAGCTGCGGCACGTTCACGTCCACGGGACTGCCCATGAAGCGCCGCCAGTCGGCCAGCCGCCGGAGCGGCCGGTCCACGCCCGGCGAGCTGACCTCCAGGATGTACCGCCCCTCGCCCACGCCGGCCGTGTCGAGCCACGCCTCGAGGGCGCGGCTGACGCGGGCACAGTCGTCCACGGTCACCCCGTGACCCGCAGCGCTGCCGGGCCGGTCTATCCGGACGGTGAGGTGGGGCCTGCGGGCGGTTCCCCCGTGCCGCAGCTCGACGAGCTCGAAGCCGAGGTCTTCCACCCGGCCGGCCAGCTCACGTTCGAGTGCGTCGCGCTCAACCACGGGGACCCCGGAAAAACAAAAAAATGTGGGGCTCACAACCCCACATCCACGAAACGCGGGCCAGCCCAAAGCCCCGCGAA
>CAYHQJ010000277.1:0-1918 GCA_964358595.1 uncultured Gemmatimonadales bacterium | reverse complement strand
TCGTCTCCCGTACAGAACCCACACCGGGAGGCACCGTGTTCCGTCCCCTCGTACTCGCCGCCGCGCTCGCGGGCACCCTGGCCGGTCCGCTGGCCGCGCAGGGCTGGATCATCCCCGAGCGACCCACCATCCGCCCGGGCCCGTGGTCCGGGTCCGTGGTGAGGGTCTCCAGTCAGGTCCGGACCGCCGTCGAGGGCCGCGTGGCCCGCGTCGAGGTCGAAGAGCAGTTCCGCAACACCGGCTCCGCGATCGCGGAGGGCAGCTACGTCTACCCCATGCCGGGCGAGGCGGTGTTCACCGACTTCTCGCTCTGGATGGGCGAGCGCGAGATGCGCGGCGAGATGATGAACGCCGAGCAGGCGCGCGGCATCTACGAGGAGATCGTGCGCCGGCTCCGCGACCCCGCCCTGCTTACCTTCGAGGGCCACGGGCTGGTACGGGCGCGCGTCTTCCCCATCGGCCCGGGCGAGACGCGGCGCGTCGTCCTGCGGTACACGCAGGTGCTCGAGCGCGCCGGCGACGCCTACCGGGTGCGCTACTCCATCGGCCGTCGCGATGGCGTCACGAGCCGCGGCCTCGGCGACCCGCCGGTCGGTGCGGCCGGTACCTTCGCCTACACCCTCACCGCCGCGGGCGCCGACGACTACAACACGCCATACTCGCCGACCCATCAGATCCACACCACCCGCACCGGCGGCCGGCTCCAGATCACGCTGGACGCCGATGCCGAAGGCGAGGTGGAGCTGTTCCTGCCTTTGCGCCGCGGGCTGGTCGGCACCAGCGTGGTGACGTTCGCCCCCGGGGGCACCGAGGACGGCTTCTTCATGCTGCTCCTCTCGCCGCCCCCGACGGCGGACGAGGCGGCGGTGCCGCGCGACCTCGCGCTCGTCGTCGACGTCTCCGGCTCGATGAGCGGACCCAAGCTCGACCAGGCCAAGGCGGCGCTGCTACAGGCGCTCAACACCCTGCAGCCGGCGGACCGTTTCCGCGTGATCGCCTTCTCGAACGCCGTGACGCACTTCCGCGACGGCTTCACGGCGGCCACCCCCGAAAACGTGCGGGCGGCACGGGCCTTCGTGGAGCGGCTCGCCGCGAACGGCGGCACCAACATCCAGGGCGCGCTCGAAGCGGTCCTCGGCGCGACGGTGGGCGAGGAGCGGCTCCCGCTGGTACTCTTCCTCACCGACGGCCTGCCGACCGTGGGCGAACAGGCGCCCGACCGCATCGCGGACTACGCAGCGGGCCATATCGGCCGCGCGCGGGTGTTCGCGGTCGGCGTCGGTACCGACGTCAACACGTACCTGATCGACCGCCTCGCGCGGCAGGGGCGCGGCAGCGCCGAGTACGTGGCCTCTGACGCGAGCGTCGAGACGGCGGTGGGCGCCGTGCTGGCGAAGATCCAGCACCCGGCGCTCGTGAACCTGCGCATCGCCGGCGCGCCGGTCTCGCTCCAGCAGGTGTACCCGGGCGAGCTGCCGGACCTCTTCTTCGGCGAGGAGCTGGTGATCTTCGGCCGCTATCACGGCACCGGCACCGGTGACGTGGTGGTGACGGGCGAGCGGAACGGGCGCCGGGAGCGGTTCACCGCACAGGCGGCGTTCCCCACGACGGCGTCCGAGAACGAGTTCATCGCGCGGCTCTGGGCCTCGCGGCGCATCGGCGAGCTGACGCGGCAGATCCGGATCGAAGGAGCGACGCCGAGCCTGGTGCAGCAGGTGCGCGAGACCGGGCTGCGCTACGGGATCCTGACCGAGTACACGGCGTACCTGGTGCAGGAGCCGGTCGGCGGCATCGGCCGCGGGATGCCCACGGCGCCGGCGCTGGACGCCGCCGCGATGGGCGGCGCAGCGGCGGCCGCGCGACAGACGGGCCGTGAAGCGTTCCTGCGGGCGCGCGCCAGCGCGAGCATGGCTGGCGC
>CAYHQJ010000276.1:0-1967 GCA_964358595.1 uncultured Gemmatimonadales bacterium | reverse complement strand
AAAGCATCGGCGCCGCCGATAACGGCCCGGATCAACGACGGCGACCGCACCATCTTTCGGGAGGACGCCGGGGCGGTCCGGTTCGTCGCCGTGGTCCCGCACCACGACATCGGCAAGTACGGCAGGAAGCCGCCGGGCGCGTAGCCCCGGCCGGCCTACCGATGTAGGCGCAGCCGGTTTGCAGCGCGGCGGCGACCCTAATCCTATCGCGCCACGCCAGCAACCGTGCCGGTTGCATTCTCCCCGCTGATACCGCTATATCATCCCCGTCTCTTGGCATACTATGGCCTGAGCGCGGGACCCGCTAGCTTTCTTCGGCTTCCCGGCCGCGATCAGCCGGCTCACATCTTAGGGATGAATCGAGATACAATGGCTGCAGCCATCTGCCGTTGCGCGAACCACGAGAATTGACCACACTGTCCCCATGGCATCACTCTCCATTCCCGTCGAGCAGCTGACTGCCGAAGAGCGCTTGGAGCTCATCGGCCGGCTGTGGGACAGCCTTGATCCGGTGACGGCCGCTCCGATGACCGCGGCGCTGGCCGCCGAACTGGATCGACGCGAGGGCGACGCAGATGCGAACCCCGACGCCGGCCAGCCGTGGGCGGAGATCAAGCAGGAACTCTTCGACAAGCTTCGCTAGGTGCGCCGGCTGCGAGTGCGGAAGCTGGCGAAGGCAGAGATCGCCGCCGCCTGCGACTGGTACCTCCAGCATTCCTCCACCGCGGCACGCCAGTTCATCGAAGCGGTCCACGACGCGATCACACAGATCGAGGCCGCGCCGGAACAGTATCTGGCTCCGGCGCGCTGAGCCCTAACCTCGAATTAACAGCTGACGCGGTGCGCGGCGGCATCGGGCAGTTGCGCGCGCCGTCAGGGCGAACGAGCATCAGGTAGTGCGGCTCCTGGGCCGCGCAGCTGAATGAGGCCGAACACTGCCTCGGCGGTCTCGAGCGTCGCTGCGGCGCCCGCCGAACTTCAACCGGTGAAGTGGTCATGAGGGTCTGTCGGCATCAGTAGCTTGTGCCGCCGGCCGCGGGTCCCCATACTCCCCGCCGTGCGTGAGGAAGCAACCTGGTGGCTCAATACCGCGGCGGGCGACATCGGAGGCGCCCGCGCGATGCTCGACACCGGACACCCGAACCTGTGCGCGTTCCACGCCCAGCAGGCCGCGGAGAAGAGCCTGAAGGCCCTCCTCGCCGCGCGGGGGAAGGTGCACCGCGGGCACGCGTGCGTGGACCTGCTCGAAATCCTCCGGGGCGATGGGGTGGCCGTCCCTGCCGACCTCGAGACCACGGCCCGCCGCCTCGACCTGCACTACGTGCAGTCGCGCTACCCCAACGGGCTGGGCGGCGACCCTACCCGTTACTACGACGAGGCAATCGCCCGAGAATGTCTGGAGCACGGGGAACGGATCCTGGAGTTCGTGCGGACCACGCTGGCCGCGCGCTGACCGAGCGCGTCGGTGCGTGCCTGGCGCGTCGCGTTCGGCTGGAGGCGCTGGTGCTCTTCGGCTCGCGGGCCCGCGGGGACGCGTTCGAGGACAGCGACTGGGATCTCGCCGTCGTGTCGGCCGACTTCGAGGGCCTGAATCCCATCGAGCGCAGCCTGCGCGTGCTGGACTGCGTGGTCCCCCGCGCCGAGCTGGTCTGCCTGACGCCGGCCGAGTTGCTGGAGCCGCGCCTCTCCTACCTCCGTTGCGGAGTTCTCGAAGAGGGCGTGCCGATCTCGGATCGCGGAGCGTTCCGCGAGGCGCGGACGCACTACCTGGCCGAGAAGGCGGCGGGACGCATCAGGTTCCGGGGCGCGCTCGTGGAGTTCCAGACGGCGTAGACCCAGGGAGCCGGCCGAGTTCCCGTGCAGGCGCCCGCCGGCCAGCTCGTCGCCAGGTCCGCCGGCGCCCGCAGCTCCACCGCCAGGCGCCGGCGGAGGACCGGCGGTCCAGAGCGGGGTGAGTGAGGCCGCCG
>CAYHQJ010000275.1:0-1977 GCA_964358595.1 uncultured Gemmatimonadales bacterium | reverse complement strand
GGCGCGACCGCGCGCGCGGCGCGCTTCCCGTTGACGGTAAAGGAGATGGGTCGCTGACCGCTCACGCGCAGTCCTCGGTCGCTTCGCTTCCGGTTCGGGGAAACCGCTAACGATACGCCCGGCCACCCGGGCCGCAAGGCGGCGCTTGACCGATGCACTGCAACGCACTACATTGCATTGCATGGCACACGACGAACAGATCACCCTGCGGATTCCGCGCGACCTGGCGCGGGAGCTGGCGCGGCGGGCCAAGGCGCTTCGGGTGCCGAAGTCGCAGCTCGTCCGCGAGGCCGTGTCGCGCTACCTGGCCGAGCCGGCGGCGCCGGCGCCCGGCGAGACGTGGGAGCGGGTCAAACACCTGGTGGGTTCGCTGAGCTTCGACTACGACGATATCAAGGACCCGATCGCGCGGCAGATCTACCGCAACAACTGGCGCGAGTAGCGGACGTTGCTCGGCCGCGACATGTTGCTCGACACGGGTCCCCTGATCGCCGCACTGAACACCAGGGACCAGTGGCACGGACACGTCGCGGCAGAATGGCCCGCCCTCGTGGACCGCTGCATCACGACCGAGGCGGTTGTCACGGAGGCGTGTCACCTTTCGGCGGAACGCGGGGGAAGCCGGACGAGGCCGCTCGAGTTTCTCCTGACGACCGATGTGCCAATCGTCGCTGTGCACCTGCCGGTACACCGGCAGTGCCTGCTACTGATGCAAAAGTACAGCGATACGCCCATGGACTACGCCGACGCCACGCTCGTCGCGCTGTCCGACATCCTCGGCATCCGCCGCGTGTTCACGACCGACCGGCGCGGGTTCGCAACGTACCGTGGCGCGCGCGGCGTGCCCTTCGAGGTCCTGCCGAAGTAGCAGGCCGCCGGCCTCGCCGGCCGGGGCCGCGCCGGATAGCTTAGTGCCTCCCGGCAGCGGCCCCCGTCCGGAGGTCCCACGCACCGACTCCTGGTTCTGCTGCTCAGCGTCGGGCTCGTCTACGCGGTGCTCTGCGTCCTCCTCCTCGTCGGCCGCAACCGGATCGTCTTCCCGATCCGCGGCGGCGTCAGCGGCGACCCGCGCCGCTACGGCATTCCCGACGGGGAGCGCGTGCAGATCCCGAGCGCCGACGGCGAGCGGCTGACCGCGTGGTTTCTCCCGCCGCGCGGGGAGGCGGGCACGGCGGGGGCGGTGATCTGGTTCCACGGCAACGGCGAGACCGTGGCGGGGCTGGCGCCGGTCATCCGCGAGCTGCGGCCGGAGCATGCCGCGCTGCTGGCAGTTGAGTACCGCGGCTACGGCGAGTCGAGCGGCACGCCGACGGTCGCGAACGTGGCGCGGGACGCCGAGGCGGCATGGGAGTGGCTCGCGACCCGGCCGGAGATCGATTCCTCGCGCATCGTCGTGTACGGACGCTCGCTGGGCACCGGCCCGGCGCTGCAGCTTGGCGCGACGCGCCCGGTCGCCGGTCTCGTGCTCGAGTCCGCCTTCACGTCGCTCCGGGCATTGGCGCGCGCACACTACCCGATCTTCCCCGCCGCGCTCGCCGGCTCGGGTTTCGACAACCTCGCGGCCATCGCGCGGGTCCGCATGCCGGTGCTGTTCATCCACGGCGACGCGGACCGCATCATCCCGATTGCGATGGGACGCGAGCTGGCGGCCAGGGTCACCGCGAGCGAGTTCTGGGTGATCCGGGGCGCCGACCACAACGACACGTACGACCTGGGTGCCCACGAATACGCGCGGCGGTTCAAGGAGTTCGTGGCGCGCTTCGCGGAAAGCGGGAAGTAGGGCGCGAGATGGAGGCCTGGGGCGGGGCTCCTAGGCACGGTATTTGCTACTGTTTTGAGGAAAAAGGGTTGAAGCCGCAGTAACTTATGAGGGTGCGCCGCCTCGTCATCGCTGCCCGAACGAGAGCCACGCCCGTTGCCAGCCGCCTGGCGACGGGCGTGCTGGTCTTGGCGTGCGCGGGCCTGCTGGCCACGTGC
>CAYHQJ010000274.1:0-1989 GCA_964358595.1 uncultured Gemmatimonadales bacterium | reverse complement strand
CGGTGCAGAAGATCCTGCAGCGCTACAAGGACCTGCAGGACATCATCGCGATCCTCGGGATGGACGAGCTGTCGGAGGACGACAAGCTCATCGTGGCGCGCGCGCGCCGCGTGCAGCGCTTCCTCTCGCAGCCCTTCCACGTGGCCGAGGCGTTCACCGGCCGCGCGGGCGAGTACTGCAAGCTCGAGGACACCGTCGAGTCCTTCGAGCGGGTCGTCAACGGCGAGTTCGACAACCTCCCCGAGCAGGCGTTCTTCATGACCGGCGGCATCGAGGACGTGGTCGAACAGGCCCGGAAGCTCGAGGCGGCGTGAGCGAGCAGACGCCAGCCGGTTTGCCGACGCCCCCGATGCGGGTCGTCGTCGTGACGCCCGAGCGGGCGCTTTACGACGGCGAGGCTACCTCCGTGGTCGCCCCGGCGTACGACGGCCTCGTGGGCATCCTCCCGCGCCACGCGCCGTTCCTCTCGCTCCTCGGCACCGGCGCCCTGGCGGTGCGCGCGGCCGACGGCGAGCATCGGTTCAGCGTCGCCGGCGGGTTCGTGCAGGTGGTGGACAACGTCGTGCGGGTGGTCGCGGAGAAGGCTGACGCGGCCTGATCGCCCGGGGCCGGACCTGCCGTTTCGGCGCGGGGTGAGCGCGGTCACCGCCGGTGTGCAGGGGAGGAATCCAGCTTGCTCGCCGGGGCAACCATGCCTTTCCGATCGGCGCTGCGCTATCTTAGGCTCATCTCGGCGCGGGCTGGTGGCGCCCGCAACCTCTTACGGAGGAACGTCATGAAGCTCTCGAAGGTGGTCGCGGCCGCGGCGGTGCTGACGCTCGTGGCCCACGTCGCCCGGGCGCAGGTCGTGGGGCTTCCCTTCTATCCGACGCCGACGGGGATGGGCGTGATGGCGTCGGCGGAGTACGCCGATCCGGAAGGTTCGGGCACGGTGATGGCGCTCCGTGGCGGCGCCGGCTTCGGCCCGTTCGGCGCGACAGCGGTGGTCGCGCGCCTCTCGAACGGCTCCGACGTGAACGCGTTCGGCGGAACGGCAGCGATGAAGGTCTTCGGCGGCGGCCTCGTCCCGGTCTCGCTCAGCGCCCAGGTGGGTCTGGGCACGTGGAAGTCGGCGACCACCACCGTGACCTACACGCCGGTCGGCGTCGCGGCGCGGCTCAGCGTGCCGCTCTTCCCGCTCAAGCCGTTCGCCGTCGGGTACTACACCCTCGGCAACAACAGCGGCGACAAGGAAGTGCGCGTGACCGTCGGTGCCGACTTCAACTTCCTGCTGGGTCTCGGCGCCCACGCGGCGTACGACTACGGCAACAGCGGCAAGGGGTGGGCTGTCGGCGCCCACTTCAACTTCCGCGTGCCGATCCCGATTCCGTGACGCGGCGAAGTGGGGGGGGGCCCCCGGGCCCCCCCCCCCCCCCCCCCCCCCCCCCCCCCCCCCGGCCCGGGGGGGGCCCCCCCCCCCCGCGGGGGGGGGCGGGGGGGGGGGGGCGGGGGCCCCCCCCCCCACCGCCGTCCTCCTCCCCGCCAGCCTCGTCAGGCGATGATCCCGATCCGCTTCGCTGCTCTGCGCGGTGCGCTTCTCGTCGCGGCGCTCCCGGCCGTCCTCGCCGGGTGCGCCATGTCCTTCGACGCCCGCTCGCTCGGCGTCCCGGCCACGATGGCGTCCCCGGCGGCGCAGCCTGAGGCGGGCGACGCCTTCCGTGTGACGCAGACGTCGGTGCACCTCTTCTGGGGCCTCTACCAGGTCCGCGCGGCCAGCCTCCAGAACGTCCTGGCGGGGCAGTTGGGCACCGGCCGCGGCATCGCCAACCTCCGGATCCGCGTGCACCGCCGGTGGTCCGACGTCCTGGGGACGGTGCTTTCCGCCGGGCTCATCGTCCCGGCGTCCGTCACCTTCGAGGGCGTGATCACCCGGGCCCAGCGGTAGTCGAACCGCCCTAGGGGGCCCTACCGGTGATCCCGGTCGCAGGAAACCGGTGCCCTGCCACGCGT
>CAYHQJ010000273.1:0-2019 GCA_964358595.1 uncultured Gemmatimonadales bacterium | reverse complement strand
AGGTCCGCCTTGGTGTAGACCGTCAGCACCCTCCCCGGCGTCACTTCGAGGCCGTGGAGCTTCAGCTCCCGCGCGACCTGCTCGAGCGGCGGCGCAGGCGCCTGCGTCAGCTGGTGGAGGTACAGCACCAGGTCGGCGTCGTTGAGGCTCGTGATCGCAGCGCGCACCATCGCCTTCTGAAGCGGGTAGCCGGGATCGAGCAGGCCCGCGGGGTCCACGAAGATGATCTGCGTGGTCTCGTCGGTGAGCAGGCCGCGGACCGGCTCGCGCGTAGTCTGCGGCTTGGGGGAGATGATGGCCAGCGGCTCGCCGACGAGGGCGTTCATGAGCGTGGACTTGCCGGCGTTGGGAGCGCCGGCGAGGGCGACGAAGCCACAGCAGGTCATGACGCCCGGAAGATGGCGACCGGCCCGCTCGCCGTGAAGGGCGCGCGCGCGGATTCGCACCGAGGTGCGGGATTCCGGTACGAAAAAACGCGGCCCGAGGACGCAGCTTCGGGGAGTGGAGTATTGCCCCTCACCCCGCCGAGGCCACAGCTTATGGCCATGCCAGTGCCCGTGCCGACCTTTACCACCGACGACCTGCGCGCCTTCCCACCCGACGGCTGCCGCTACGAGCTGGTCAACGGGATCCTGCTGGTGACGCCGGCGCCCGCGCACGCGCACCAGTTCGTAGTCGCGGAGCTGTTCCTCGCCATCGCCACTTACCTGCGCGAGCGTGGGCTGGCCGTCGCCGTGAGCCCGGGAGAGATCGAGCTTGCCCCGTCGGTCCACCTGGAGCCGGACCTCCTGGTCCTTCCCGCGGAGTTCGGGCCCGCGGTCCCCTGGACTGGCATCACGGGATGGTGGCTTGCTGTGGAGGTGTCCGGGCGCTCCTCGCGCCGCTACGACCGCGACTACAAGCGCGACGCCTACCTCGCGCTCGGTGTGGCCGAGGTGTGGCTGGTGGATCTGGAGGAGAAGCACGTGCTGGTCTCGCGCCCGGACGGGCCGCGCGACGTGCGTTATGCGGAGCGGCTCACCTGGAGCCCGGCGGAGATGCCCGCCCCGCTCGAGCTGGAGCTTGCCCGGCTGTTCCGCGGCCTGCCCTGATAGAAACCGGGGACAGGGGGACCGCGGGACCGACAAGACGCGAGCGCTTTCAGTCACACGGTACCCCAGTACCCCGATCCCGCTACCGTGGTCCCGCTACCGTCGCGCCAGCCGCTCCCCGATCCGCTCGCTCGCCTCGGCGGCCACCTGCTGAGCTGCCGTCATCGGGTCCACTACTTCGGCGTCGTAGGTCCCGGCCCTCGCGATATGACGTACGTGGCAGAGCTGCAAACGACGGACCGAGCGTCCCTTGACAAGGATGACGTCCTTACTAGAGTAAGGACATGGCCAAGGTGACCAGCAAGCTCCAGGTGACCATCCCGAAGGCCCTCGCGACGCAGTTCGGCATCGCTCCGGGTGATCAGGTCGCGTTCGTGGAAGCGGGGGACTCCATCCGACTGATACCGGGTACCGCGCGTCTGGAGCCGCCGGACCTGAACGCTCGGCTGCGGGTGTTCGACCAGGCGACGCGCCGACAGGCGCAGCGTGACCGGCGGCGGCCGCGCAGGCCCGGAGCGCAGCCCGCGGATCGGGGATGGACCCGCGCCGATCTGTACGGCCGTGGCCGCGCTGGTTGATACGAACGTCCTCGTCTACCGTTACGACCCGCGCTTTCCGGAGAAACAGCGGGTCGCGACGGACCTGCTGCGCCGTGGCATCGCGGAGGATTCGATTCGCGTACCGCACCAGGCGATCGTCGAGTTCGTCGCGGCCGTCACGCGCCCCGTCGACCGCGGGCAACCGCTCCTCAGCCACGAGGAGGCACGGCGGGAAGCCGAGGAGATGCTGCTTCAGTTCGTTGTGCTCCACCCGACTGACGCCGTCGTACGGCTGGCGCTGCGGGGCGTCGCCGCGTATCAGCTTGAGTGGTTCGACGCGCACCTGTGGGCGTATGCCGAGATCTTCGGCCTGAGCGAGCTGTACTCTG
>CAYHQJ010000272.1:0-2030 GCA_964358595.1 uncultured Gemmatimonadales bacterium | reverse complement strand
CGAACCGGCCCGGCGCGCGCCCGCGCGCGGCGGGGGCGGCGGGGGCGGGGGGGGCGGGGGCAGGAGCCGGACGCGAGACCGCGGCCATCAGGCGGCCCGCGCTTCGCCGAGCAGCCGGTGGCGGATCATCCGGTCGAGCTGCGCCTGAAGCGGCGCGATCTCCATCCGGTCGATGATCTCGGCCCCGAAGCCGTAGGTCAGCAGGCTGCGCGCCTCGGCCGGCGAGAGGCCGCGGCTCCTGAGGTAGAACATCGCCTTCTCGTCGATCGGGCCGAGCGTCGCGCCGTGCGTACACTTGACGTCGTCGGCGTAGATCTCGAGCTGGGGCTGGCTGTCGGCGCGCGCCTGCTCGGAGAGGACGAGGTTGTTGTTCGTCTGCTTGGAATCGGTGCGCTGGGCGCCGGGCCGCACCACGATGCGCCCGTTGAAGACGCCGTGCGACTGGCCGTCGAGCACGCCGTTGAAGTACTCGTGGCTCTCGCAGTGCGGCTTCGCGTGGTCGATCGTGGTGTGGTGGTCGGCGTGCTGGCGGCCGCCCAGGACGTACAGGCCGTTCAGCGTGCAGAGGCCGTTCTCGCCGTCCAGTACCGTGGCGATGTCGTGCCGCGCCAGCAGCGCGCCGAGGGCGACCGGGTGGATGCTGAGCGTGCTGTCGCGGCCCTGCACCGAGTGCGTCGTGGCGACGTGGTAGGCCCGCTCGCTCTCCAGCTGCACGCGGTAGTAGTCCACCCGCGCGCCGTCACCCACGACGATCTCGGTGACGGCGTTCGTCCAGTAGACGCCGTCGTGCGGGGCCGCGTACGTCTCGACGACCGAGGCCCGGCTCAGCCGCTCGACCACCACCAGGCAGCGCGGGTGCGAGACGATGGGCGCGGCGCCCGGCACGGTGACGAACAGGAGCTGGATCGGCTCCTCCATCACGACCCGCGCCGGCACGTACACGAACCCCCCGTCGTGCAGGAACGCGGTGTTGAGCGCGGCGAAGGGACGAAGCTCCGTGACGACGTGGCGCCCCAGGTACCGCTCGAGGAGCTGCGGGTCCGAGCGCAGCCCCTCGGCGAGGCTGCCGATCACGACGCCGGGCGGCAACCCGGACACCGCCGAGAGGGCGGGGCTGTAGCACCCGTTGACGAACACCACCAGGTGGCGCCGCGCCTCGCACAACTCCAGGGAGAGCATCTCCCGCGGCGACGGCTCCCCGCCGTCGGCTCCGTGCGCCAGCGCGAACACCGTCTCGGCGATCGGCTCAACGCTCGTGAAGCGCCACTCCTCCTGCCTGGTCGTCGGGAAGCCGAGGGCGGCGAAGCGGCCGATCGCTGCCCGGCGCAGCTCGGCGAGCCACGCCGGGACGGCGCCCGCGCCGTTACCGGCGAACGCCTCGTACTGCGCCACGTACCGCTCCACCGGGCTCGTGGCCTCGATCACGCCCATCCGCGCCTCACGCCTCCACGGCCGCCGGCTCGCGGGTCCAGTCGTAGCCGCGCGCCTCGAGCTCGTGAGCCAGCTCCTTGCCGCCGGACTTCACGATCCTGCCGTCGGCAAGGACGTGCACGAAGTCGGGCGTAATGTAGTTCAGTAGCCGCTGATAGTGCGTCACCACGACCGTTGCGGTGTCGGGGCGGCGCAGCTTGTTCACGGCGCCGGCCACGGTCTTGAGCGCGTCGATGTCGAGCCCCGAGTCCGTTTCGTCGAGCACCGCGAGCTTCGGCTCCAGCACCGCCATCTGCAGGATCTCGTTGCGCTTCTTCTCACCGCCCGAAAAGCCGTCGTTGACCGGGCGGTTCATCAGGCTGTCGTCCCAGCCGATGGCCCGGAGCTTCTCGTCCAGCACGGCGAGGAAGTCCACGGGGTCCAACTCCTCCAGGCCGCGCTGCCGGCGGATCGCGTTCAGCGCCGAGCGCAGGAAGTAGGCGTTCGTGACGCCGCGGATCTCGACCGGGTACTGGAAGGCGAGGAACACCCCTGCGCGCGCACGCTCCTCGGGCGCGAGCCCGAGGAGGTCCTTGCCCTCGTAGGTGACGGAGCCGGCG
>CAYHQJ010000271.1:0-2035 GCA_964358595.1 uncultured Gemmatimonadales bacterium | reverse complement strand
CGAAGAGCCTCGCCGAGCGGCTCGATGCGCAGTCCGCGCTCCGGGTCGTCGAGGCCGAGCACGGCGCCGGCGTCAGCGCCGACACGGTCTACATCGCCCCCGGCGACTGGCACCTGCGCGTGCGCGGTCAGGCGGGCGCGGCGCGGCTCGAGCTGTCGCGGGAGCCGCCGCTGTGGGGCGTGCGGCCCGCCGCCGACTACCTGTTCCGCTCCGTGGCCGAGGTGTACGGGGGCGCTGCCGTCGGCGTCGTGCTCACCGGGATGGGGCGCGACGGCGCCGAGGGGCTGCTCGCGATGCGCGCGGCGGGCGCGGCCACGCTGGCCCAGGACCGCGAAACGGCCGTGGTCTACGGGATGCCGCAGGCTGCGGCGCAGGTGGGGGCGGCGCGCGAGGTCGTGCCGCTCGACCGGGTGGCCGAGCGCAGCACGGCCGAGCTGATGCGGCGGGGCGCGGCGACGCCGGCGTGATCTCCACGGGCGCGTTCCTGGTGGTGCGCGCGGGACGCGAGCGCTACGGCCTCGACCTCGGGGCCGTGCGCGAGGTGGTGGACGTGGCGCCGCCGCGCGCGGTGCCGAGCCGCTCGCCGGCGATGCGCGGCGTCATGCCGCTGCGTGACCGGCACGTCTCGCTCATCCACCTCGGCGCGCTGCTCACGGGCGGCGGGGCGCCCCCCCCCCCCGCCGCCCCCCCCGCGCCGCGGGGGGGGGGGGGGTGCCCGGGCCGGGCCCGCACACCCCCGGGGGCGGGGGCCCCCGGGGGGGCGCGCCGCCGGCCGCCCTCGGCGAGACCGCAGTCGTCGTCATGGTCGGCCGGGCGGCGCTGGCCCTCGAGGTGGACGACGTCGAGGAGGTCGTGGACCGCGGCGCGACGCAGGTGGGCGGCGCCCCCGCGGGATGGGCGGCTGGCGTCTGGCGAGTGGGCGAGGAGCTGGTCACCGTGCTCGAGCTCGGCGTGCTCGCCGAGCGCCTGAGCGAGATCGGGGAGTCGACATGAGCCAGGGCGACGACATCCAGGTGGTCGTTTTCCGCGTGGGCGGACAGGAATTCGCCTGCAACGTCTTCCACGTCCAGCGGATCCTCCGCTACCAGGCGCCCGCGCCGCTGCCCAAGGCGCCCGCGTTCCTCCGGGGGGTGCTGCAGGTGCAGGGGGCCGTCGTGCCGGTCATCGACCTGCGCACGCGCTTCGAGCTGCGGGAGGCGCCGCTGCGCGAGGAGACGCGCACCATGGTCGTGGAGGCCGAGGGGATGACCGTCGGCGTCGTGGTGGACGCGGTGCTCGAGGTGCGCCGCGTGCCCGCCGAGGTAGTCGCGCCGCCGCCGCCGATCGTCCGCGGCCTCTCGGCCGAGTACGTCCAGGGGATCATCACCGTCGGAGCGCGGACCATCATCCTGATCCAGACGGGCCGCCTCCTGACATCGACCGAGCGCATCGTCCTCGAGGCGCTCACTGCGGAGCCCGTGCATGGCTGAGGAAATCGTCAGGACCCTGCGCGCGCGCTACGACCAGATCGGCGCCGCGCTCGATGCGGCGAAGAGCCCCGCCGAGCTCGACGCGTGCAAGAAGGACATCATCGCCTTCTTCAAGCACGTGGACGGCATGGTCGGCGAGCTGAGCGCGCTCAAGGACGAGATCAAGGCGCTGGTGGACCGCTACAAGCAGCAGGCCGCCAGCACCAAACCGGCCGCCCCCGAGCTGGGGGAGAAGCCGGTCATCCATTCCGACCACATCGGCGCGTCGACGTTCATCGAGAAGGGCTGGAGCCTGCTGTCGCTCGGCGACTACGCCGGCGCGATCGAGAAGCTGGGCAAGGCGCTCGAGCTTTCCCCGGCCGACGCGCAGGCCGAATCGCTGCTCGGCTGGGCGCAGATGCTGAAGGAGGACTACGACGACGCGCTGCTCACGTTCCAGAAGGTATTGATGCGCGAGCCGGCCAACTCGCTCGCGCGCATCAACGTCGGCTACATCTGCCTCAAGAAGCGGATCTTCGGCGAGGCGATCGAGCACCTGTCGAAGGCCATCCGGATGGCCAACGACA
>CAYHQJ010000270.1:0-2048 GCA_964358595.1 uncultured Gemmatimonadales bacterium | reverse complement strand
TGGAACCGCGACTCGGGCGACTCGCTCGGCGCCATCGCCTGGGGATCCGCCACGGCACAGTTCTTCACCGACAGCATCGAGGTGCCGTTCTTCAACTACTACCTCCTCGGCGAGCGCCAGGGCGCGCCGCGGGAGTTCGAGGCGGCGGTGTTCGAGACGGGAGCGAACGCGTGGCGGTTCCTCGACGCCTGGCCCCCGCGCAGCGCGGTCCCGACGACCTTCTACCTGCAGGCCGGCGGCGCCCTCGGCTCGAGTCCTCCCGCCCAGGCGGGCCGGGTGTACGACGAGTACGTCAGCGACCCGAGCCGTCCGGTGCCGTACACGGCCGCCATCACCCAGTGGTACGATCCGGGTTTCATGGTCGAGGATCAGCGGTTCGCGTCCCGGCGCCCGGACGTCCTGGTGTACCAGACGGAGCCGCTGACCGCCGACGTGCGGGTCGCCGGTCCCATATCCGTGGACTTCACCGTCTCGACCTCGGGGACCGACTGCGATTGGGTGGTGAAGGTGATCGACGTGTTCCCCGACAGCACCGGGTGGGCCGGGGAGCGGGAATGGTCGTCACGCTCTTCCGCCCAGCCGCCGCTCGGCGGCTACCAGATGCTGCTGCGCGGCGACGTGCTCCGCGGGAAGTTCCGGGGCAGCCGTTCCACGCCCCAGCCGTTCACGCCCGACTCGGCGACGCCGATCCGGTTCCAGCTGAACGACGTGTTCCACACCTTCCGGGCCGGGCACCGCATCATGGTCCAGGTGCAGAGCACGTGGTTCCCGATGATCGACCGGAACCCCGGACGGTTCGAGGACATCTGGCAGGCGACCGACGCGGACTTCCAGCGCACCACGCAGCGTGTCTTCCGGTCGGCGGACCTGCCGTCGTACGTGGTGCTGCCGGTCCTGCCGCGCAGCTCGGCTGCGGTTCCGCGACGCCGCGGAGCTGCTCTTCCAGGTGGCGGCTAGATGCGCGCCCTCCGCATCATCCCGCGCGTCTTCGCCGCCGTCGGCGTCCTCATGCTCTTCATCATGTCGTGGGTCAACACCCGCGAGCGCCGGTTCGTGGCCGGCGCCGCGCGCGCGTCCGGCACGGTCGTGGACCTCGAGTACAGCCGCAGCTCCGACGGCGGCGGTGCGTACTACCCGGTGATCCGGTTCGTCAGCGCCGGCGCCGACACGGTGACGTTCCGGTCCCGCGTCGGCTCGAGCCCGCCCTCGCACCACGTGGGCGAGACGCTCGAGGTGCTCTATGATCCGGCCGCTCCCCAGGGCGCCCGCACCGCCGGCTTCTTCGCCCTGTACCTGGGCTCGTTCATCACCGGGTTGTTCGCGCTGATCTTCGGCGGCGTCGGCGGCGTCTGGATCGCCATCCAGCGCCGCGCCGCGGCCATCGCCGAGGCGGTGCGGCGCACGGGGCGCCGCATCGAAGCGAAGGTGGTCGAGATCGAGCGGCGCACCAACATCCGGGTCGGTAGCCGCCACCCCTATCGCATCGTGGCGCAGTGGCAGGATCCCGCGACCCACGCGGTGCAGGTCTTCCGCAGCGCGAACATCTGGTTCGATCCGACCGAGTACGTTGGCGAGACGGTGGGCGTGTTCGTGGACCCGTACGAGCCGCGCCGGCACGTCGTGGACCTCGACTTCCTCCCGAAAGCGGGCGGCTGAGGGCTCCAGCGTCGCTGGCGCCGCCGCCTAGCGCCCCGTCCGCTGCCGCAGCTCCTCGAACCAGTTCAGCACCACCACCAGCTCGCGCGTGCCGCCGGCCTGCTTGATGAACAGGAACCGCCGGTCGTCGGGGGTGACGTCGTAAGTGGTGTAGTCGGCGTCGCCGTCGAACATCGTGGTGGAGAAGAGCCGCCGCCGCGCGCCGACCTCGAACGTGGCGCCCGCTCGCACGTCGGCGGCAATGAGGGCGCCGTCCGCGGCGCGGTAGAAGATCTCCCGGCCGCTGTGGGACCAGAGCGGCTGGGTACCGCCGTCGGTCGAGACCTGCCAGCGGCCGGCCGGCCCGGGGAACGGCCGTACGTACACCTCGCGGCGGCCGGACTCGTCCGAGC
>CAYHQJ010000269.1:0-2073 GCA_964358595.1 uncultured Gemmatimonadales bacterium | reverse complement strand
CGTGCCGCACGTCGTGCGCGAGGTAGACCGTGGCCATCCCGCCCGCGCCGAGCTCCCGCTCGATCACGTAGCGGTCGGCCAGGGCGGTGGTCAGGCGCCCGATCGCGTCGCTCATCGCGCGGAGCCGCTCACGCGCCCGCCCGAGCGAGCGAGGTTCGCGAACCAGTTGAGCACCACCATGACCGTCTGGCCGCCGCCCTGATCCGGGCGGACCATCACGAACGACCGGCCATCGCGCCCGACATCGTAGTTGGGATAGATGGCACCCTGAACGAACTGGCCGGTGAACAGCTGGCGCACGTCGCCAACCGCGAAGCCGGGCTGCGTCCGCACGCTCGCCTGCATCATCCCGTTGCCGTTCCGGTAGAAGATCTCGCGCCCCGAAGGCGACCAGCGCGGCTCGGTGCCGCCTCCGTTCGACACCTGCGCACGGCCGCCGGGTCCCGGGAACGGCCGCACGTACACCTCCGCGCGGCCGGACTCGTCTGAGACGTAGGCGAGCCAGTGGCCATCGGGCGACAAGACCGGCGAATGGTTGTCGAACGCCGTGCTGCGGAGCAGTTCCTGCGGCGAGCGTTCCCCATCGAGGCGTATGTAGCCGAGGTGGCGCTTCTCCCCTCCCGCACCGCCGCCCGCGCGGAAGACGAGCGTGCGTCCGTCCGGCGTGAAGGTCCCCGCCCACTGGTCGTTCGGAGCAACGAGCAGCGATTCTGCCGGACCACTGCCGTCCGCCGCGATCCACGCCAGGTCGACCCCATTGCCCCGGCGCGAATAGACGACACGGCGGCCGTCGTGCGTCCAGATCGGCCGCTGGGCAGACCGGTCGAAGGTGAGCCGCGTGAGGACCCGCTGCGACCGGTCGAATACCCAGATGTCGGCGGATCCGGCCTCATCCACCGACACCGCGATGTGACGGCCGTCGGGCGACAGGCTCGGAACGTTGAAGTTGTGCGTCCCGGCCCCGAGATCATGCACGCTGCCGTCGCTGCCCACGAGCACCAGCGCACCGCGACCCGCGGCGCCGGCCGCGAACGCGAGCGAGCCGTCGCGGGAGACTCCCATCTTGGCCGTGCGGCTGTTCGGACCCACCTGGACGCTTTCGGCGACCGGCATCGGTGTCGCCGTCACCTCCAGTCGCCTGGCGTCGAAGGGGAGGGCGACGACGTTGCCCGTGCTCAGGGTGGAGCCCGAATCGATCGAGGCGACGACGACGTAGCCGCTGGTCACATAGTGGGGATTCCCGCCGAACACGTCGAAGCGCTTCACGGCCCGGTCGGACAGCGACGCGGCGGCCAGCCGGTCCATCGCGCCGGTGGTGATCGCGAACAGCACGGCCCTGCCGCCCGGCAGGAACTCGGGCCACCGGTACGATTCCCGGGAGCCGGAATCGGGAGCCGCGACCCGCTCGGGCACCCCGCCCGCAGCGGCGACACGCATCAGGCCGCGGCTGTCGGCGAACACGATCGTGTCGCCATCGCCCCAGCTCGCGCCCCAGAAGCTGCCGTCGGTGTCGCAGATCGGCAGCGCGGGCCCGCCGGCGAGCGCCACCTTCATCAGCCGAGGGCCCGAATTGAAGCCGACCCACCTTCCATCCGGCGAAAAGAACGGATTCGTGCCGCCCGTCGTGCCGGGAACCGGCACCGGCTCGACCTGGTCCATGCTCCGCGAGAAGAGCTGGTCGCCCGAGCCCGGGTTGCCCACGAACACGATCCGGGAGCCGTCGGGCGACAGCGCGAGCACCTGCGCCGTGAGTCCGGTCGTGACCTCGGGCGAGAGCTTGAGCGCGAACCGGCCGATGGGCGGTGGGGCCAAGGCGGGCCGAAGCTTCTCGCGCGCGAGCAGGCCAAGGACGCCGAGCAGCATTACCCAGGGGACTGCGGCCATCGCCCGGCGCGATGCGGAGCGACGCGGCGCCTGCGCGGCTGACGCTGCGGGCGTCCGCGCGACCGATCCACCGGCCGGAACCAGCATCCCCGACTGGCTCAGCGCCTCGGCGAACGCCGCCGCGCTCGCGAACCGGTCCGCCGGCAGCTTGGCCAGCGCCATGTGCACCGCCGCCTCCACGTGCGGCGG
>CAYHQJ010000268.1:0-2075 GCA_964358595.1 uncultured Gemmatimonadales bacterium | reverse complement strand
GGCTGCCTCGGTGCGCGCGTTCAGCACGCAGTACGACGCCTCTTCCTACGCGGCAACGCAGGCCCTCGGTGCACCCGACGTCTTCCCGCGCTACGGCGACATCCCGGGCGCGTGGGCGCCCCAGAACGCGGGAAGCCCCGCCGACTACCTCGAGGTCCTCTTCGCCGCGCCGGTGATGGCCTCCGAACTGTGGGTGTTCGAGTCGAACGGGACGGGCGGGACGTACGGCATCGCCGCCATCAACCCCGACGGCTCGACCACGCCGCTCGCGGTGTCCCAGCCGATGCGGCTGGCGGGAGCGGCCAGCCAGATCGTCGTGCCGGTCAACCCGCCGCGCGTGGTGAGCGGCGTGCGGGTGGACGTCTCGTCCGCCGCGGTCGGGACCTACGCCGAGATCGACGCCGTGGCCGCGGCGCCGATGCCGGCGTGCCAGCCCGGCGCCGTGGTGGCGCCGGTCGCGACGTACGGGACGGCGGTCCGGCTCGCGCCCGCCCAGCTCGGCGGGCTCACCGTGCCGCCCGGCGCGGCGTTCGCGACGGCCGTGCTGGCGGTCAGCAGCGAGTACGACTCCGAGGGGTGGAGCGCCCGGCAGGCACTCGGCCCACCCAACGTCTTCCCACAGCATGGCGACCTGCAGGGGACGTGGGCGCAGGCGGGCGGCTCGCGGCGGGACTCGATCACCCTCCAGTTCCCGCAGACGATGGTGCAGGAGATCTGGGTGTACGAGACGAACGGCGTGGGCGGGCTGTACCGGGTGGACGACGTGAGCAGCGGCGTCGCGGTGCCGCTCTGGGCCGGGACCGCGGCGCCGCTGTCCGACGGGCAGTCGCGCATCCTGCGGCTCACGCTCATGGCGCCGCGCGCGATCACGGCGCTGCGGTTGCTGACCGACCCCGGCGCCGTGGACACCTATGTGGAGATCGACGCGGTGGCGGTGGTGCCCGCCGCGGGCGGCATCGTGAAGTAGACTCCGCGGGAGGGGGGAGCCCTACCGCGCGCACGCCGCCCCGGGGGGCGGATCCTCCGGCCCGTAGCGGGCTCGCAGGACCGAGGACTCCGCCCCCGGCCGCACCACCAGCACGAAGAGCGTCGCGAACTCGGTGTCACAGAGGTCGGGGAGCCGCGGGCCGCCGAGCGCCGCGACGATCCCGGTGACGGTGTTGCTGTGTGCCACGACCAACACCGTGCCCCCCGCGAACCGCGCTCGCACCGTGTCCGCCACCGCCTGCACGTGCGCGGCCACCCCGCCCGCCCTCGAGACGACGACTGGCGTGAGTCCCGCCGCCTGCGCCGTGGGCGCGGCCGTCAGATGCGTGCGGCGGTACTGCGAGACGACGATGCCCGAAAGGCGCGTCGCCGCGAGGGCCTCGGCCAGCGCGCGGGCCCGTGCCTCGCCGGCCGGCGAGAGGACGGGATCGCTCCCGGGGTCGCCTGCGCGCTCGGCGTGACGGACGACGATGACGGTGGTGCCCGGGGCGGCAGCGGGTCGCTCCTGCGCCGGCAGCGGCCGCAGCGCGGCGAGGACGCCGAGGAGGAGCGCCGGGAGCAGTCGCCCCGCCGCCCGCGCGCCCCTGCGGAGGGCCGCGCTAGCCGCGGCGACGCGGCGCCGGAAGGCCGGGTCGGTGGCGAGCCGGTAGTCGAACCACTCGTCCGGCGACGCGAAGCCGATGAGCACGCCGGCGGGCTGCCCGTGGCGGGTGATGACGATCCGCTGTCGCGCGGCGAGCCGCAGGTAGCGGGAGAAGTCGTCCTTCATCTCGGCGAGCGCCACCTGCCGCATCGGCCGCGCCGAGGCCGCCGGGCCGGCGGCCAGCGGCCGCGCGGACGGCGATGGCGAGGACCTCGACTTCCGTGCCCGTGACGGCATAGACGACCCGCACTTCCCCCACCCGAAGAAGGAACCGCCTCCCACCCGCCTCCTCCCACGGCACGATGTGGCGCCGGCTCACGCGCTCCGGCTCGCCCCGCAGGTGCCGGACGATGGCGTCCCGCACCTCGGCGCGGCGCCGGGCAGGCAGGGCCTGGAGGTCCCGGACGGCGCTCGGAGCGAGGACGCGCTGGTAGAGCATTCTGGC
>CAYHQJ010000267.1:0-2077 GCA_964358595.1 uncultured Gemmatimonadales bacterium | reverse complement strand
AGTGTCGTTCTGGCCGTACTACCCGCCGTTCGAGGTGAAGTACATCAAGCGCAAGTCGGAGCACGGCGTGAACGCGCAGTACATCCAGACCTCGAACCACATCGGCACGCACCTCGACGCGCCGCGCCACTTCGTGACCGCGGGTCGCACGATCGACGAGATCCCGGTGGACTGGCTGTGCGGGCCCGGCGCGATCGTGGACCTGCGCGACGAGATGGGCGACCTGGGCGTCTACACACCGCGGATGATCGAGAAGCGGGTGAAGGTGAAGACCGGCGACCTGCTGTTCCTCCACACCGGGTGGCACCGCCACGCGCAGTTCGGCGGCGAGCCCGACGAGGAGCGCTACATCCACATGCACCCCGGGGCACACCCCGACATGGTGCCGTGGCTGCTCAGGAAGAAGATCCACATCTGGGGCGTGGACTGCGTCTCGACCGACCACCCGATGAACCTCCCGATCGGCCGGTTCCTCGGGAAAGGCATGCAGGGGCACTGCGACCGGGTGCGCGCCAAGGCGGAGCGGCTGTTCGGCGGCAAGAAGGGCGTCGCGCAGATGTTCCCCGACTCGGCGTACCAGCTCACCCACAACGCGCTGTTCCCGCACGACTGCATGCACATCGAGAACCTCGGCGGGGAGATCGAGGCGGAGGAGCTGCAGAACAAGCGGTGCATCGTCGGCTGCTTCCCGTGGAAGTTCCGGGGCGGCGAGGCGGCGTTCGCTCGGGCGGTGGCGTGGCTCGGCGAGTGGCCTCGAAACCCGTAGGCTGACGGGCCGACGAGGAGGAGAACGCCGGATGGCGGACGACATCGCGGCATGGAGCGCTTCGGAGATCGCGCGGCGAGTGCGCGCGCGCGAGGTGTCGCCGGTCGAGGTGGTGACGGCGTGCCTCGAGCGGGTTGAGCGCTTCAACGGCGCGCTCAACGCGGTCGTCACGCTCAACCCGCGCCTGATGGACGACGCGCTCCACCTCCAGCGGCGCCTGGCCAGGGGCGAGGACGTCGGCCCGCTGGCGGGTCTGCCGGTCGGGATCAAGGACGTCACGCCGGTCGCCGGGCTGCGCACGACCTACGGCTCGCCGCTGTACAAGACCCACATCCCCGACGAGGACGCGCTGGTGGTGCAGCGGCTGCGGGCCGCAGGTGCCGTCATCGTCGGCAAGACCAACACGCCGGAGTTCGCCGCGGGCGGCAACACCTGGAACGACGTCTTCGGCCGAACGCGCAACCCGTGGAACCCTACGCGCAGCGCCGGCGGCTCGACGGGCGGCGGCGCGGTCGGCCTCGCGACCGGGATGGTCGCGCTCGCCGAGGGGACCGACCTCGGCGGGTCGCTCAGGATCCCGGCGTCGTTCTGCGGCGTGGTGGGGCTCAGGCCATCGCCCGGCCTCGTGCCCACGCACCCGTCCGACTGGGTGTGGGATACGCTCCAGGTGACCGGCCCGATGGCGCGCACCGCGGAGGACGTGGCGCTGATGCTCCAGGCGGTGGCGGGGCCGAGCCCGCTCGCGCCGCTGCGCCAGCCCACCCAAGGTCGCGACTTCGTCGGCGCGGTTCGAACGGGCGTTCGAAAAGGCCTGCGCCTCGCCTACTGCGCGGACATCGCCGGCGTCGGCGTGGAAGCGGGCATCGAGGCCGTGTGCCGGCGCGCCGCGGAAAGCCTCGCGCAGTGCGGCGCGAGCGTCGCGGTGATCGAGCTGGACCTCTCGGCCGGGCGCGACGCGTTCCTCGCGCTGCGCGGGCTGTGGTTCGTGTCGTGGATGTACGAGCGGCTGGGACGGCTCGAGGAATTCGGCGTCAACGTCAAGAACAACACCACCGCGGGCCTCGCCGGGGACGTCCGCGACCTCGGCGCCGCGGAGACGGTGCGCGGGCAGCTGTGGCACCGGTTCCGCGCGTTCTTCGAGACCTACGACCATCTGCTCACGCCGACGATGGCGGTGCCGCCGTTCCCCGTCGAGCAGAACTACCCCGACGCGGTCGCGGGGAAGGCGATGCAGACGTACGTGGACTGGATCGCGCCGACCTTCGTGCTGAGCCTGACGGGGCTGCCCGTGGCGTCGGTGCCGTGCGGGCT
>CAYHQJ010000266.1:0-2115 GCA_964358595.1 uncultured Gemmatimonadales bacterium | reverse complement strand
GGGTGCGGAGCGCCGTGGTCGAGTAGGGACCGCGAAACAGCGTGTCCACAGGGCCGGTGCTGATGCCCGGCCCGGCGGCGACCGGTACGGCGAGGAACCAGTCGCTGGCGCGGTAGACGATCTCGCGGCCGTTCCTCGACCAGCGCGGCTCGATCCCGCCGTCGGTCGAGATCTGCCAACGGCCTTCGCCGGCCGGGAACGGCCGTACATACACGTCGCGCCGCCCCGATTCGTCCGACACGAACGCCAGCCAGCGCCCGTCGGGCGAGAGGGTCGGCGTGAGCTCGTTGGCCGCCGTGGCCGCGAACGCGTGCTCGGCGCCGCCGGCGCTGTCGAGGTAGAGGATGTCCCCGCGATTCTGCGTCTGGCGCCAGAAGATGAAGGCACCGCCCGGCGCCCAGCCGGCGGGGAATTCCGTCCCCGGGCCGGCCACGAGCGATTCCGCGGCGCCCGAGCCGTCGGCGGGTGCCGCGTATACATCCCAGCTCGGCCCGGGCAGATAGGCGAACGCCAACCGCCGGCCGTCCGGGGACCATTCCGCCGCGGCGACCGGGTGGGCGAGGGTGAGGCGCTGGCGGGTGCCCCGGGCGCGATCGAGCACCCAAAGCTCTCCTTCGATGCCGATCCCCTCGTTCAATCCGGTCACGACGGCGATGCGCCGGCCGTCCGGAGAGAATCGGGGCATGAGATAGTTCATGATCTCGGGCCGCTCGGGCCGCGCCGCGCCATGCCGGTCCAGGCGTAGCAGCTGGGAGCGCTGCTGCCCGCCCTCCACACGCACGGCGACGCCCGGGCCGAGGCCGACCTTGGCGGCGCCACCCTCGGACGTCACGCCTTCGAGCACCGCGACGGGAGTGCCGGTGAAGCGACGGCGGCGCGCGTCGAACGGCGCGGCGAGCATCACGCCCTCGCGTGTGGTCCAGACCACCAGCCCCGGCGAGAGGAACCGGGGATCGCTGCCCTCGAAGCCATCGAACACGGTGACGCCGCCATCGCTCAGCCCCACCAGCCCGAGGTAGGTCGCGTCGTTCCGGGTGACCGCGCACAGCACCGCATCGCCATCGGGAAGGAAGGTCGGCCATTCCACCAGCCGATTGGCGGAGTCCAGGGTGGTCAGCTCCTCGAGCCGCCCGCCCGAAACCTTGACGCGCGAGAGGCCAGAGACGTCCTCCAGGACGATCACGTCGCGAGACCCCCACGTGGCGCCCGAGACGGTATTGCCGAGCAGCTGCGCGACCATGATCGGCACGCCGCCGGCGAGCCGCACCTTCATCAGCCGCTGGTTCGCCACGAAGCCCAGCCAGGCGCCGTCGGGTGAGTAGAACGGCATGTAGGCGCCTTCGGTCCCCTCGATCGGGATCGGCCGCGGCTCGTCCAGGCGGCGCAGGAAGAGTTGTCGCCGTCCGGGAATGCCGCCCGAGTAGACCAGCGCCGAGCCGTCGGGGGAGATGGCGATCGAGCGGCCGAAGGTGTCCACGTAGCGTGCTGAATCCGGGAGCGCGAGGGTGAAGCGCACCGCGCGAGCCGGCTCGGCATCCGGTCGCCCGAGTCGCCATCCCGCCAGCAGGCCCAGTGCGCCAAGCACGAGGCCCGACACCGCAGCGGCCAGTCCCGGCCGCAGCAGCAGCGTCCGCACGCCGGACCTGTCGCGCCCGGGGGCCGCCCGCTCCGCGGTCAGGGGCGGCGCGGCGTAGGCGGGGTTCGCCAGGGCGGCTGCGAACCCGGCCGCCGAGGCGAACCGGTCGGCCGGCAGCTTCTCCAGCGCCGCGCGCACCGCGGCGACCACATGCGCCGGCACCGTCCGGCGCTGGAGCGGCAGCGACCGCGGCTCCTCCGTCATCACCCGCGCGATGATGGCCTGCGCGGTGGCGCCGGTGAAGGGTGGCTCCGCCGTCAGCATCTCGTACAGCACGCAGCCGAGGGCGTAGACGTCGGCCTTGGGCGTGATCTCCCGCTCCCCCATGGCCTGCTCGGGCGCCATGTAGTGCGGTGTGCCGAGGCTCATCCCCGTCTCGGTCATCCGCGTCCCGCCGTCACTGCGCGAGGCGGCCAGCGCGATGCCGAAGTCGGCGACCATCGCGTGCCCGCCGTGCAGCAGGATGTTCTCCGGCTTGA
>CAYHQJ010000265.1:0-2157 GCA_964358595.1 uncultured Gemmatimonadales bacterium | reverse complement strand
GCCGGCGCACGTAACCGCCGCGGCGGCCGGGTCCGGCCCGCCCCGCTCCCGGGGGCACCCGGGAGCGACTCCCCGCGACCGCCGGCCCGGCCGGGGCTATGATGAGGCCCGATGACCACCCTCGGTCTCTGCGCCCTCCTCCTCGCCCTGGCGCCGCTCGCCGGCCCCGCCGGGGCCGCCGCGCCCGACCGCGAGGCCGAGTTCCACGCGCGGCGGATTGCGCTGGTGCGCGCCATCGAGGTCCACGGCGTGCGCGACTCCGCCACGCTGGACGCGATGCGTCGCGTGCCGCGCCACGAGTTCGTGCTCCCGCACGACCGCGACCAGGCCTACGGCGACCATCCGCTCCCGATCGGGCACGGTCAGACCATCTCCCAGCCCTACGTCGTCGCCTACATGACCGAGGTGCTGCGCCTGAGGCCTGGGTTGAAGGTGCTCGAGGTGGGGACGGGCTCGGGCTACCAGGCCGCGGTGCTGGCACAGATCGGCTGCGCGGTCCGCACCATCGAGATCTTCAAACCCCTCGCCGACAGCGCGCGCGCGCGGCTGCGCCGCCTCGGCTACCGCGACGTGGTGGTGCGCCACGGCGACGGCCACTTCGGCTGGCCCGACGAGGCGCCGTTCGACGCCGTGATCGTGACCGCGGCGGCCGGCTACATCCCGCCCCGGCTGGTGGAGCAGCTCAGGCCGGGCGGGCGGATGGTGATCCCGGTCGGGAGCGTGTACGGCGTGCAGAGCCTGGTGCTGGTGGACAAGGACCGCGACGGGCGCCTCCGCACCCGGAACCTGCTGCCGGTGCGGTTCGTGCCGATGCTGAAGGGGCGGCGCTGAGCGCCGTGACTCGGCCCTCCTCGCACGTGTCGCCCGCCCCGCACGCCATCGGCGCGCCGCGCGGACGCCCGCTCGCCGTGGCGCTGCTCTCGGCCGCGACCCTGGCGTACCAGATCCTGCTGGTGCGGGCGTTCGCCATCGAGCACTTCCACCACCTCGCCTGCCTGGCGATCGGGGTGGCGATGCTGGGGTTCGGCGCCGCCGGCGTGCTGCTGGCGCGCGGCGGCCCGCCGCCGGCATCGGCGGGCGCGTGGTTCGTGCGGACGAGCGCGCTGACCGCGCTGGCGCTGGTCGCGACCCCACTCCTCACCGGCCGGATCGCGCTCGATCCCACGCGGCTGGTGTGGGACGCGGCCGAGTGGCCGCGGCTCGCGGCGGTGGTGGCGCTGCTGGCGGTCCCGTTCCTCTTCGGCGCGCTCGCCGTCCTGCTGGCGCTCATGGCGGCGTCGGAGCGCCCCGGCCGCATCTACGGCGCGAGCTTCGTGGGCTCGGGCCTCGGGGCGGCGCTGGCGCTGGCGGCGCTGTGGGTGTTCCCGCCCGGGCGCTCACTCGCCGTGCCGGTGTTGCTCGCGGCGCTGGGCAGCGCCTGCGCGGCGCTCGGCGAAGGGCGGCGACCGCGAAGCCTCGCGTGGGCCGGGCTCGCGCTGGCGGCCGCCGCGTGGGCGATGGCGCGCCCGCCCGCGGAGCCGCGGGTGTCTCCTTATAAGGGGCTGCCGCAGGTGGAGGCCTACCCGCAGGCGCGGCGGGTCGCCGAGTGTGCGAGCCCGGTGGGCTGGCTGGTGGCGGTGCGAGCGCCCGCGTTCCGCCACGCCCCCGGGCTCTCGCTCGCCTACCAGGGACCGTTCCCGGAGCAGACCGCGCTGTTCGTGGACGGCGAGACCATAGGCGCGGTGGCCGCGGACCCGGAGCGCGCGCCCGACCAGCACCTGGGCTGGCTCCCCACGGCGCTCCCCTACGCGCTTGGGAAGCGCGAGCGGGTGCTGCTGATCGGCCCGGGGGGCGACACCGAGGTGCGCCTCGCGCGTGCCCACGGTGCGAGGCGCGTGGTCGCGGTGGAACTCCATCCCGAGGTGGCGCGGCTCGCGCGCGCCGGGGCGGATGACGCCGAATGGGTGGTGGGGGACGCCCGCGGCCACGTGGCCCGCACCCGCGAGCGGTTCGACCTGATCGCGCTGGGCGCGGGCGGAACCCTCGGCGGCTCGGCGGCCGGGGTGCACGGCCTCAACGAGGATCTCCTGCACACGGTCGAGGCCTACCGGGACTACCTGCGGCACCTGAGCCCCGATGGCGTGCTCGCCGTCACCCACTGGCTCGCCCCGCCGCCGC
>CAYHQJ010000264.1:0-2170 GCA_964358595.1 uncultured Gemmatimonadales bacterium | reverse complement strand
TCGCCCCACCCGCCCAGGTTCTTCGACGGGAAGAACGAGAAGCTCGTCGCGGTGCCCAGCTCACCGGCGGTGCGCCACTCGCCGTCCACCTTGCGCCGCGCCCCGATCGCCTGGCAGGCATCCTCGATCAGTGCCACCCCGCGGTTCCGGGCGAGCGGCACCAGCCGCTCCAGCGCCGCCATCTGCCCGTACAGGTGCACCGGCAGAATCGCCCGGGTGCGCGGCGTGATCGCCGCCTCCACCGCGGCGGGATCGAGGTTGTAGGTGTACGGATCGATGTCCGCGAACACCGGCCGGGCGCCCGCGTTGTGGATCGCTCCCGCCGTCGCGAAGAAGGTGAACGGTGACGTGATCACCTCGTCGCCGGGCTTGAGGTCGAGCGCCTTGAGCGGCAGCAGCAGCCCGTCGGTCCCGCTGGCCACGCCGATGCCGTGTTTCGCGTGGGACAGCGCCGCGATCCGCACCTCGAGGTCCTGGACGGGCTGGCCGAGAATGAACGCCTGCGCCTCCACGACCTGCTGCAGCTTCTGCAGCACGGCGTCCCGGATCCGGGCGTGCTGCGCCTTGAGGTCGAGCATCGGGACGTTCATGCGGCCCCCAGCTGCCCGTCCCGCTCGACGTAGCCCGCGCCGCACCGCGCGCAGGTGCCCCGTCCTTCCTTCAGCCGCAGCCGCTCGCCACAGGCGCACACCCAGCCGACCCAGAGCGCCGGGTTGCCCACGACGAGCGCGTGGTCCTTCACGCTCTTGGTGACCACCGTGCCGGCCCCGACGAAGCTGTAGCGCCCGAGCGTGACTCCACAGACGATCGTTGCGTTCGCCCCGATCGTCGCGCCCTGCTTGCACAGCGTCCGCGTGTACTCGCCGCGCCGATTCACGTGGCTGCGCGGAAACAGGACGTTCGTGAACACCATGGACGGCCCGCAGAACACGTCGTCCTCCAGCTCCACCCCCTCGTAGACGGAGACGTTGTTCTGGAGCTTGCAGTTGTTGCCCAGCTTCGTCCCGGGCATGATGACGCAGTTCTGCCCGATGTTGCACCGCTCGCCGATGACCGCACCGGGCATCACGTGGCAGAAGTGCCAGATCTTCGTCCCCTTGCCGATGACGGCCCCTTCGTCCACGACCGCCGAGGGATGCACGAAGTAGTCGCTCACTTGGGCTCCCCGATCACCTTGACCTCGAGCTCGAGCTCGATCCCGAACTCCTTGAAGACCGCAGTGCGGGCGATGTCGACCAGCTTCAGCACGTCCTCCGCGGTCGCGTTGCCCCGGTTCACGATGTAGTTGGCGTGCAGCTCCGAAATCACCGCGCCCCCGATCCGCCGGCCCTTGAGCCCGCAGCGGTCGATGAACCGCCCGGCCGTGGTGTCCGCGGGGTTCTGGAACACGCTCCCGCAACACGGCTGGTCGAACGGGGTGCCCGCCCGCCGCCGCTTCAGCACCTCCGCCAGGTCGGCCTTCACCCCCGCCGGCTCCTCCTCCTCCAGCCGCACCGCGCAGCCCAGCACGACGTGACCCTCGAGCCCGCTGCGCCGGTACGTGAACGGGATCGCCTTGCGCGCGCGCTCGACCACCTCGCCCTCCGGGGTGAGCAGCGTGGCCGACACCAGCACCGAGGCGAAATCCTGCCCGTGCGCTCCGGCGTTCATGAACACGCCGCCGCCCACCGTACCAGGCACGCCGACCAGCCGCTGCACGCCGGCGAACCCGACGTCGGCACTGCGGCGCGCGAGCAGCGGCGTCGGCAGCCCGGCACCCGCCTTCCACACGGGGCCCTTCTCCGTCAGCGTATCGAGCCCCTTGCCGATCTTGATCACGAGGCCGGGGAACCCGCCGTCCCGGATCAGCACGTTGGAGCCGAGGCCCAGCACCAGCCACGGCGCGCCCGTCCGCTTCGCCCAGTCCACCGCTTCGGCGACCCCTTCGGCGCTGGACGGACTGAAGTGGATCCGCGCCGGGCCGCCGATGCGGAACGTCGTGTGACGCGCCAGCGGCTCGTCGTAGCGCGTCGCGCCCGCCAGCGCGGCAGCCGGAAAGCCCAGCGCCGCACCGCGCGCCGCCGCGGCGGCGGCGGCGGCCTTGACGCGCTCGGCCGCCGCCCCGGCCCGCCGCCCAGCCCGCACGGCCCCCCCCGCGTTAATACCCCGCGTCATACCCCCCAGTGGCCCC
>CAYHQJ010000263.1:0-2204 GCA_964358595.1 uncultured Gemmatimonadales bacterium | reverse complement strand
GCGGGGCGGGGGCCACCCCGAGCCGCCCTTCACCGTCGCGTCGTTCGCGACGACGACAACCTCGCGTCCCGCGACCTCGCCCACGCCCGTGACGACGCCGGCGCCCGGCGCCTGGCCCTCGTACTGGTCGTACGCGACCAGGAGGCCGATCTCGAGCCAGGGAGAGTGCGGGTCGCAGAGGAGGGTGATGCGCTCGCGGGCGGTGAGCTTCCCCGCCCTGTGCTGGCGCTCGATCTTGTCCGGCCCCCCGCCCTGGCGGAGCCGTTCGGCGAGGGCCCGGTATTCGTCGCTGAGGGTCTTGAGGCGGCTCGGCTTCGGGGCCACTACGGTCTCAGGTGGTCCTGCGCCCAGGACCGGATGTAGGCCACGAGCTCGGGGGTGGTGGTGCCCGGCCCGAACAGCCTGCCCACGCCGCGCCGCTCGAGCGCCTCCATGTCGTCCTTGGGGATGATTCCGCCGCCGGTCACCAGCACGTCGCCGCGGCCCGCCTCGCGCAGCAGCTCGACAACGCGCGGGAACAGCGTCATGTGCGCGCCGGAGAGGATGGACAGGCCGACGACGTCCACGTCCTCCTGGACGGCAGCGGCGAGGACCATCTCCGGCGTCTGGTGCAGGCCGGTGTAAATCACTTCCATGCCGGCGTCGCGCAGCGCCGCGGCGACCACTTTGGCGCCGCGGTCGTGGCCGTCGAGCCCCGGCTTGGCGACGAGCACGCGGATCGGCCGCGGCGGCGTCTTCCTTCCCGGCTGGGCGGTAGCGGTGGCGTTCATGGCGGACGGGAACCTAGGCGGCGTGCTTCGCGGATACAAGCCGGCGGCCGAGGGACGGGATGTCGGGCGTCGTCAGGCAGCCGCGGCTCCCGTACCGGCCCAATGGATCGAGCAGCACCGGGACCATCCCGACGCTGCGCGCCCCGACGACGTCCACCGGGTAGATGTCGCCGACGTAGTACGACTCCTCGGCGGCGACGCCCGCCTGCTCCAGAGCCAGGCGGAAGATCCTCGGGTCCGGCTTCTCGATGCCGACGAGGCCGCTGTCCACGACGAAGCTCAGGTGCTCGAGCAGCCCGGCGCGCTCCAGCAGCCGGTCCACCGTGCCGTCGGCGTTCGAGATGCAGGCGACGACGTAACCGCTGCGGCCCAGCGCGGCCAGAGTCTCCGCGGCGCCGGCGGCGGGCACGCTCCACAGGTGGAGCCGTTTGTGCTCGGCGCGGATGGCGGCGCTCACCAGGTCGAACTCGTGCTCGCTGAAGCCGAGCGCGGCGAGCAGCGCGCGGAAGTGCGCGTTCCAGCGCGAGTCGTCGGTGCCGGTGCCGTTCGTCGCCATCAGCTGCTCGACGGCATCGCGCCCGGCGTACTCGGCCGCGACGAAATCGTGCACCGAGGGCGCGCGGCCCAGGACACCGCCGACGGCGGCGGCGACCCGGGCGTGGTCGATGTGGATGAGGGTGCCCCCGGCGTCGAAGAAGACCGCCCGCATCGCGCGAGCGCCACTCAACGCGGGGTCCGGAAGCGCAGCAGACCGGCCAGGCGGTCGAACCGGCGCGCCATCGGGCCGCGCACCGCGGCGACCCGCGCCCGCTGGCGCAGCGCCTCTTCGATGGCGTCGTCAATGACGTCCACCACCGGAACCGGGTCGCCCTCGGCGTGGCTGGTCGCCGCGAACTCGGTGAGCCGGCCGCTGCCCGCGAGGCGGAAGCCCGGCACGATGGCATCGTGGTCCACGAGCAGCGTGCGCACCTGCCCCCGCGCGAGGGCGCGCAGCGTCGCCTCGACGCCGTCGGTCGCCCAGCCGGTCTCGCGCAGCGCCGTCAGCTCGCCGACCGCCTCGGCGGCCGCGGTCTCCGCTGCTTCGGAGAGCAGCTCCATCGCGCGGTCGCGGATCTCGGCCGGGCTCACCTGCTTCGGCGCGAGCTTCAGCACGCCGAGCACCTTGTCGCGCACCTCGGGGCCGAGGTGCGGCAGCAACGCGTTGGCGTCCACGCCGATCCCGCCCACGACAAGGCCGTCGAAGGCCTGGGCGCGGAAGGCGCGGCCCACCGCGTCGGCGACCCGGGCCAGGTGGCGGTGCTTCTCCTCGCGGATCCGGTTGTGGAACCGGTACTCGCCGACACCCGGCCCCGCGTCGCGGTCGGCATGGAAGCGGCCCGGACGCATGGCCCCCGGCGCGACGAGTCCATCCATCTCCTCGACGCCTTCCAGTCC
>CAYHQJ010000262.1:0-2208 GCA_964358595.1 uncultured Gemmatimonadales bacterium | reverse complement strand
CCGCTCCCGCCTCGCGAAGCGCTATGCGTCAGGAACTGCGGAAAACGGGTCTAGCTGGACCATAGCTGACCGGCTCGCGAGTTGATGGGGGCGGCGCTTTGACCTATGCTTCAGGTCGATGCGCCGCCCCCTCGTGCTGCTCCTGCTGGCCTGTGCCGTCGCACCGGCGATCCTGTCCCAGTCGTCGCGGCCGGTCTATCGCGTTCCCGTCACGGGGACGATCGAGCCGGGGCTCTCCCCGTTCGTCGCCCGCGCGCTCCGCGAGGCCGCGCGCGCGAACGCCCGTGCCGTCATCCTCGACCTCGACACGCCGGGCGGCCGGGTGGACGCCGCGGAACAGATCGCCGACGCCGTGCGCGACGCGCAGCTGCCGGTGTACGCCTTCGTGAACCGCCGCGCGTTCAGCGCCGGTGCGCTTATCTCCCTCGCCACCGACTCGATCTTCATGCGTCCCGGCGCCGTGATCGGCGCGGCGACGCCGGTCTCCGGCCAGACCGGCGAGAAGCTGCCCGAGAAGTACGTGAGCGCGATGCGCGCCGAGTTCCGGGCGCTGGCCGAAGAGCACGGGATAGATCCGCGGATCGCCGAGGGGATGGTGGACGAGAACGTCGAGATCGAGGGGGTGAAGCCGAAGGGCCAGCTCCTCACGCTCTCGACGTCGGAGGCGCTGCGGCTCAAGGTCGCGGCGGCGGAGGTGGCGGACTTCGACGCGCTGCTCACAGCGCTCGGCGCGCCCGGGGCCGACGTCGTCCACATGCGGACCAACTGGGCGGAGGGCCTGGTGCGGTTCCTCTCGAACCCGCTCATCGCCTCGCTGCTCGTGACGCTGGGCGGCCTGGGGCTCGTCATCGAGCTGAAGACGCCGCACTTCGGCCTCGCGGGGCTCACCGGCTTCGCATGCCTCGCGCTGTTCTTCGGCAGCCACTGGATCATCGGGCTCGCGGGGTGGTTCGAGGTCCTGCTGGTTCTCGGTGGGCTCGCGGCCATCGCGGTCGAGATCTTCGTGCTCCCCGGCTTCGGCGTGGCGGGCGTTGCCGGCCTGGGCCTGCTGGGCACCGGGTTCTTCCTCTCGCTGGTGGGCAGCTACCCGACCTCGGCGGACCTGTGGGGGGCAGCCGGCGGCGTCGGGGTCGGGCTGCTCATCGTGCTCGCGGTGGCGATCGCGTTCCTGCGCCACCTGCCGGCGAGCAAGCGGTTCGCGGGGCTGTTCCACCAGGACGAGCAGCGTGCCGACCAGGGGTACGTCTCGGCGCCGGCGCGTGAGGACCTGCTGGGCAAGAGCGGCGTCGCGGTCTCGCAGCTGCGCCCGGTCGGCGTGGCCGAGATCGCCGGCGAGCGGGTAGACGTCACGACCGAGGGCGAATGGGTGCCGGCGGGCACCGCGATCACCGTGGTGCGCGCCGAGCCGATGCGGACTGTCGTGCGGCCGGCCGCGCAACTTCCAGCCTAGACATTTCACCGGAGCGCTGCCATGCAAGAGCTGAGCGGGCCGATTCTGCTGGTGCTCGTCGTCGTCGCCATCATCTTCGTTTCGATCTTCCTGCGCTTCGTGCCGATCGGGCTGTGGATCACGGCGTTCGCCTCCGGCGTGCGCGTGGCGTTCACGACCCTGATCGGGATGCGGTTCCGCAACGTGGACCCGAAGCGGATCGTGCTGCCGCTGATCAACGCCACCAAGGCGGGGCTCAGCATCGACATCACGGAGCTGGAGGCGCTGTTCCTCGCCGGCGGCAACGTGGACAGCGTGGTGCGCGCGCTGATCTCGGCCGACAAGGCGGGGATCGGGCTCACGTTCAAGCAGGCCTCGGCGATTGACCTCGCGGGCCGCGACGTGTTCGAGGCGGTGCAGGTGAGCGTGAACCCGAAGGTGATCGAGACGCCGAAGGTGGCGGCGATGGCGAAGAACGGCATCCAGCTCCTGGCGCAGGCGCGGGTGACGATCCGCGCCAACATCAACCGCCTGGTGGGCGGCGCGGGGGAGCAGACGATCCTGGCGCGCGTCGGGGAGGGCATCGTCGCGACGATCGGCTCGGCCGAGTCGCACAAGCACGTGCTGGAGAGCCCGGACATGATCTCCAAGGCGGTGCTCGCCAAGGGGCTCGACAGCGGCACCGCGTTCGACATCCTCTCGATCGACATCGCGGACGTGGACGTGGGCAAGAACATCGGCGCCGAGCTCCAGACCGATCAGGCGGAGGCGGACAAGCG
>CAYHQJ010000261.1:0-2209 GCA_964358595.1 uncultured Gemmatimonadales bacterium | reverse complement strand
GCCGAGTGCGAGCGCGGCATCGTGTACATCGACGAGATCGACAAGATCGCGCGCAAGAGCGAGAACCCGAGCATCACGCGCGACGTCTCGGGCGAGGGGGTGCAGCAGGCGCTCCTCAAGATCCTCGAGGGCACGGTCGCGTCGGTGCCGCCGCAGGGCGGGCGCAAGCACCCGCAGCAGGAGTACATCCAGATCAACACGCGGGACATCCTGTTCATTTGCGGCGGCGCGTTCGACGGCCTCGAGAAGATCATCGAGGCGCGCACGGGCCGGAAACGGATCGGCTTCACGCAGGAGGAGGTCGAGCGCGGGGTGCCGCTGGCCTCGAAGAAGAACCCGTATGGCGAGGTCGAGCCCGACGACCTGCTGCGGTACGGGCTCATCCCCGAGCTGATCGGCCGGCTCCCGGTCGAGGTTTCGCTCGAGGCGCTGGACGAGGAGTCGCTGATGCGGATCCTCGTCGAACCCAAGAACGCCCTCACCAAGCAGTACCGGAAGCTGTTCGAGCTCGAGGAAGTGCGGCTGACCTTCGAGCCGGACGCACTGCGGGCCGTGGCCGAGAAGGCCTTGAGCCGCGGCTCGGGCGCCCGCGGGCTGCGCGCGATCCTCGAGAAGGTCATGACGGACATCATGTTCGAGCTGCCCGGCCGCGACGACGTCACCGAGGTGGCGATCACCAGGGAGTGCATCACCGAGGCGCGGCCGCCGCTCCTCGTGACCGAACGCCAGCGGGCCAAGAAGGAAGCGTAGCGTGGTGCGGACCCTGGCCCCCTCCCCGAGGGGGCTTTTGCTGAGCGAGTATGTGGTCTCGCTGCCGCGGGCCGACATGCCGGTCCCGGGGCCGCCGCTGCCGGAGATCGCGCTCGCGGGGCGCTCGAACGTAGGGAAGTCGAGCCTCCTCAACCTGCTGGTCGGCCGCAAGGCGCTGGCGCGCGCGAGCCGCACGCCCGGCAAGACGCGCGCGCTGAACGTGTACCGGTGGGGCCGCTGCTACCTGGTGGACGTGCCGGGCTACGGCTGGTCGCAGGCCTCGAAGACCGAGCGCGCCGGGTGGCGGCGGCTGATCGAGCGCTATGTGGCCGAGCGCGCGGCGCTCCAGGGGGTACTCTGGCTGCTCGACGCGCGGCGCGAGCCGTCGCGCGACGACCTCGCCTTCGGGGCGGTCCTCGCCGCGCGCAAGGTGCCCACGCTCGTCGTGCTGACGAAGGGCGACGAGATACCGCGCGGCCGCCGGGGCGAGCGCGCCCAGGCCATCGCCGAGGCGCTCGGGATGCCCGGAGACGACGTGCTCGTCACCAGCGCGCGCACCCGCGAAGGGGCGGAGGAGCTCCGTGATGCCGTTCTCGCGTTCCTGGGTTGAGGTCCTCGTGGTCGCCGCGACCGCGGCGGTCGCCCGCGGTGCGGTGGCGCAGCAGTCAGAACTTCCGCCCGCGGGTTTCGGCACGCTGCGCCAGGACCAGGTGGCCGTACGCCTGACGACCGAGAAGCTCGTCGTGCGCGCCCTCCCGCTCGACGAGCAGGTGATCCGCCTGCTCTCACCGGACGCGTACCGGTCGCTGCACGAGCTGGCCCTGAGCCGCGCCGCGGACATCGCCGCCGCGGCGCGGGCCGCCGGCCAGGACAGCGTGGTGCTGTTCATGGTCACGTTCTTCGGGCTGCTGCCCGACGTGCGCTTCAACCCCGACCAGCTCTACGTTTCCAGCCAGAACACCTTTTTCCGCCCGATCGGGGTCGTGCCGCTGACGCCGCGCTGGAGCGAGTACACGGTCGACCAGCGCCAGCAGGCGGTGGCGATCTACCTCTTCGAACCGGGCATCGCGGTGCTGCGGCCGTTCACGCTGAGCTACGGCGACCGTTCGTCGGACGTGTGGACCGGGACCCTACGGCTGCTCGACGGCGAGCGCACCCGCGTCCTGTCGCGCGCCGCGCAGCAGCCGCGGCTGCCGCGGTGAGCGCGACGCCGGCCGGACCCGGAGTTCCCGCGGGCGCGCCGGCGAGCGAGGCGGCGCGGCTGCGCGACGCGCTCGACCAGCTCGCCAACGAGCTTGCCCGCCGCCTCGCCGAGCTGCGCTCGCTGCAGGACCTCGCGCACATCCTGTCGTCCTCCCTCGAGGTGGATCGCGTGGCGCGCGCGGTCGCGCGCCACGCCCTGCGGGTCACCCCGGCGCGCGGCGCGCTGGTCGCCCGCGCGGCGCCGCCCGCTGCGCGC
>CAYHQJ010000260.1:0-2219 GCA_964358595.1 uncultured Gemmatimonadales bacterium | reverse complement strand
TGTCCGGTCTCGCCGCTCGGGCTGGCCTGCGGCTGTTCCGCGCGATCGAGCGCGCCCCCGACGCGGCGGCGCCGGCCGTCCGCGCCGAGGCGATGATCGACGCGGTGGTCGGGCGGGTCGCGGAGCTCGAATCGAGCCGGCGGGCGTACGCCCTCACGGGTCATCCCGACTACCTGCACGCGCTGGAGCTGGCGCACGCCCGCGTCCACGGGGCGTTCACGGACCTCCACGGTGCCGCCGCGACGTTCCCGGCGGTGCAAGCCCTCGCGGAGTCGGCGGAGGTGGCGGTGGGCTCTTGGGCCGATGACATGCTCGCGGCCGGGGCCGCTCGGGCTCCCGGAGCGGCGGGGGTCGCCAACGACCAGCGCCTGCTCGGCCGGGCGCGCACGCTGCTCCGGAGCGCCAGCATACTGGCCGCCCGCGAGCGCCGGGCCGCGACTGCGGCCGTGCGCGCCGCGCATGTGCGTGTCGAGTGGGTCTGGCTCGTGGCGACCGGCGTCGTGCTGACGGCGCTGGTCGTGTTCGTCGAGCTGGCCTACCGGCGACGCCGTCGCGTGGCCGAGGCGGCGCGCCAGATGGACCTCCTGCTGGGCGCGCTGCCATTCACGCTGCTCGGCATTGATCCGGTGTTGCGGATCCGGCAGGCGACCGGGTTCATCCACCAGGTGCTGGGCATCGCGCCGCGGGATTTCCTGGGCACGCGGCTGACCGACCTGGTCGCCGAGGCGGACCGGGTGCCGCTGGAGGCGGCGGCCCGCGCCGCGTTCCAGGGCGCCGCGAAGGCGTGCGAGGTCGTCACGCGCGCCGACGGCCACCAGGCGCGGGCGCTCTCGATCATGTTCAGCCCCATCCGGGAAAAGGGCGAGGTCGTCGCGGTGTCGGCCGTGGTGCACGACGTGACGGGCGAACACACGCTCAAGGCCCAGGTCCTCCAGTCCGACCGGCTTGCCACCGTAGGGGCGCTGGTCGCCGGCGTGGTCCACGAGATCAACAACCCGCTGTCGGCGATCGTGGGCTACGCGGAGCTGATGGACCGGTCCCGCCTGACGCCGGAGGATCGTGCCGCGCTCGAGACCATCGCGTTCGAGGGCCAGCGGGCGGCCCAGATCGCGCGCAACCTGTTGGACTTCTCGCGGCAGCGCGCCCGGCCGCACGAGCCCACCGACCTCGCCCGGGTGGTCGAGCGGACCGTAGCGCTGCGCCGCCACGATCTGCGGTCGCACGGCGTGGAGGTGGATCTCGACGTGGCTCCGGGGCTGCCGGAGGTGCAGGGCGACGCCCAACAGCTCCAGCAGGTCCTCCTCAACCTGGTCGTCAACGCGGAGCATGCGGTCCGCGATCGCCCGCGGCCACGCATCCGGGTCAGCGTCGAGCCTGCCTTCGGCGTGGTCCGGGTCGTGGTGGAGGACAACGGCCCCGGCATCCCCGACGAACAGCGCGAAACCGTCTTCGAGCCCTTCTTCACGACCAAGCCGGAGGGGCAGGGGACCGGGCTCGGGCTGTCGGTCTCGCGGGGCATCGTCACGGCGCACCGCGGCCGCATGTGGGTGGAGCGGGCGGCCCTCGGCGGGGCCCGCTTCGTGGTGGAGCTGCCGGTCCCGCCGGGTGGTGGGACGGCCGCCGGTCCCGCGCTAGTCGCAGCGCCGGCGACCGCGGGCGGAGTACTTCCGGGCGCCGCCGTGCTCGTGGTTGACGACGAGCCGGCCAACCGGGACAGCCTGGGGCGCCTGCTCCAGCGCCTGGGCTACCGCACGCGCGTCGCGTCCGGCGGGCTCGAGGCGCTGGCGACGATCGAGCAGGAGACCCCCGATGCCATCATCTCGGACGTGCACATGCCCGGTCTCGATGGAGCCGGTCTCTACGAGGCTCTCGCCGCACACCGGCCCGCGCTCGCCGCGCGCACGGCCTTCATGTCCGGCGACGCCGGGGAGGATCCAGCCTGCCGCGACCTCATCGAGCGCGGGTGCGTAGTGCTGCGCAAACCGTTCGAGTTGTCTGAACTCCACAGCGTCGTCGAGACGCTGCTCGCGAAGAAAGGGACGGTCCTATGAAGCGCACACCAAAGAAGTCCAAGCTCGTCCCGCGGGCGATCACCCTCGGCATCCTGCTCACGCTCGGGGGCTTGGTCTACTTCGGTGGGACGGCAGTCCTCGGGCCCCTCCACCCGGAGCCGCGCGCCGCGGTGACGAGCGAGCACGTGTTGCACCGGTGGCAGCTCG
>CAYHQJ010000259.1:0-2233 GCA_964358595.1 uncultured Gemmatimonadales bacterium | reverse complement strand
GTCGGCGTGCGCCAAGGTTGCCGACTCCGCCGTTGATGTCAAGCCCCGCATTCCCACGAGGAGCGTCATGCCTGCGAAGCCCAGACCACGCAACGTCGCCGCCAACAAGGACTACTCCGACATCCTGTTCGAGGTGAAGGCCCAGGTCGCCTGGATCACGATCAACCGCCCGCGCGCGCTGAACGCCTTTCGCGAGCAGACCCTCGATCAGATGATCGACGCGGTGAAGTCCACGCGCGAGGACCCCACCATCGCGTGCGCCGTCTTCACCGGCGCCGGCGACAAGGCGTTCTGCGCCGGCGGCGACTTCTTCGCCATGAAACGCCTCAACTTCGCCAACGGCTCCATGTGGAACGACCGCATGCAGGGGCTGGCGATGGCGATCCGCGGGGTGCCGATCCCGGTGATCGCGATGGTCAACGGCTGGTGCATGGGCGGCGGCCACGAGCTGGCGCTCTGGTGCGATCTCGTCATCGCTTCGGAGAACGCCGTGCTCGGCCAAAGCGGCGCCAAGGTCGGCGCCTGCCCCACGGTGGGGGCCACGCAGTACCTGCCGCGCATCATCGGCGAGCGGCTCGCGCGCGAGATGATCTTCTGCGCACGGCGGTTCACCGCGAAGGAAGCGGCCGCGATCGGGCTCATCAACAAGTGCGTGCCGCAGAAGGACCTCCTCGCGGAGACGCTCAAGTGGTGCGAGACGATCAAGGGCCACAGCGCGCTGACGCTGCGCATGACCAAGAAGTCGTTCAACTTCGAATCCGATCTGCTGTACGCGTCCTGGCAGCACGGGATGGAACTGCTGGCGCACGTCTGGGGCTCGGAGGAGGCCCGCGAGGGGATGAACGCCTTTCTCGCCGGTCGGACGCCGGACTTCAACCGGTTTCGGAAGCGGGATCAGAAGGCTCTGGCCGAGTACCTGGACGGCTGCGAGCGCGATCTGAACGCTCCCCCGGCGATGCGCCGGAAGCGGCGCTGACGATGGCCGCCCGAGCGGGAGCGCTCGACGGGCTGCGCGTGCTCGACCTCACGCGGATCCTCGCGGGCCCGCTGTGCACGATGATGCTCGGCGACATGGGCGCGGAGGTCATCAAGGTCGAACCGGTGGGCTCCGGGGACGACACCCGCGGCTGGGGTCCGCCCTTCGCCGGCGGCGAGTCGGCGTACTTCCTCGGGGTGAACCGGAACAAACGCTCGCTCACGCTCGACCTGGCCGGCACGGAAGGCCAGGCGATCCTCGCCGGTTTGATCGGGACGAGCGACGTGCTGGTCGAGAACTTCAAGCTGGGGACGCTCGGGCGATGGGGCTTCGGGGACGGCTGGCTCACCGCGAACGCGCCGCGCCTGATCCGCTGCTCGATCACCGGCTACGGCGGAAGCGGCCCCAAGGCGCGACAACCCGGCTACGACTTCATCTTACAAGCCGAGTCTGGGCTGATGAGCATCTGCGGCGAGCCTGAGGGATCGCCGACCAAGTACGGGGTGGCCATCGTCGACGTCTGCACCGGGATGCTCGCTTGCAGCACGATCCTCGCCGCGCTCGAGGCTCGCCATCGCACCGGCCGCGGCCAGCACGTCGAGGTGTCGCTCCACGACACCGCGCTCGCGATGCTGGTGAACGTGGCCGCGAGCTACCTCGTCGCCGGGACGGACGGCGGCCGATTCGGCAACGGCCATCCGAGCATCGTCCCATACACGACGTACCCGACGCGCGACGGCATGCTGGCGGTGGCGGTGGGCAACGATGGACAGTTCGCACGCTTCGCGGAGGCCGTCGGCCACCCGGAGTGGGCGCGCGACGGGCGGTTCATCAAGAACCGTGACCGCGTCGTCCACCGGGAGCTGCTCGACGGCCTGATCGCCGAGACCCTGCGCGCGGACGTCGCGGCCGCGTGGATCGCGCGGCTCGGGGCGGCGGGCGTGCCCTGCGGCCGGATCAACGCGGTGTCGCAGGCGCTGGAGGATCCCCACACCGAGGCCCGCCGGATGGTGGAGAGCGTCGCGCATCCGACCATCGGCACGCTCCGCCTGCTCGGCATCCCGTTCACGCTCCACGACACCCCGGCCACGGTGCGGCGGCCGCCGCCGACCCTCGGCCAGCACACCGAGGAGATCCTGCGCGAAGAGCTCGGCATGACCGAGGAGCGCATCAATGCGCTGCGCGCGCTGAACGTGATTTGACGGCAGGCCCTCACCCTAGACCAAGGCCAGGACCCGGTTACTCATGATCGCTGCA
>CAYHQJ010000258.1:0-2248 GCA_964358595.1 uncultured Gemmatimonadales bacterium | reverse complement strand
GTCGCGGCGCTGGTCGGCCCGCGGGCCGCCATCGCCGCGGGGCTCACCTCCCAGGTCCTCAACGCCGTCCTCTCGGGCAACTTCACGTGGCTGCCGTTCGGCCTCGTGCAGATCGTCATCGCCCTCTACGCGGCCGCGGCCTCGCGCCTGGGCGCGTTCCGGAGCCTCGGCTGGGCCGTGTCGGCGGGCGTCGGCCTGGGCGTCGTGGCGGCGTCCACGTCGGCGCCGATCTCGTACTTCCTCTTCGGCGGCGTCACGGCGGGCGGGGTGACCCTCGTGACGACCGTGCTCCGCGGCCTCGGCGCGCCGCTCCCCGTCGCGGTGGCGGCCGCGAGCTACGCGACGGACGTGCTCGACAAGGCCCTCGTCTTCGCGCTGGTGGCGGTGGTGCTCCGCTCGCTCCCGAGCCAGATGGCGGTCCGCTTCCCGGTGCTCGCGCGGTGATCGGGTTCCGGCCGGGCCGGTCGGTGCTGCATCGCGCGCACCCCTACACGCCGCTGGCGGTCGCGGCGGGCCTGCTGCTGCTCGCGTTCGCGGTGCGCTCGCCGGCCGCGGTCTGGGTGGTCGTGCTCGGCGCGGCGGCGTTCGCCGCCGCGGGCGGCGTGCTGGGTGCCGTGCTGCGGCCCGCGGCGCTGCTCGCCCTCCCGACCTGGGCGTTGCTCACGGTGCTGCACGGGCTGCTCGGCGGCGCGCCGCACGTGGCGCTCGGTCCGGTGGCGTTCTCGGCTCCGGGCGTCGAGCGGGCGCTCGTCTTCGGCGGGCGGCTGGCCGCGATCCTCCTCGCCTTCCTCACCGCGCTCACCACTGTCGCGCCGCCGCGGCTCGTCGAGGCGATGACGGCGCGCGGCGTGCCCTTCGGCCGCATCTACCTCCTGGTGTCCACGCTGACGGTGGTGCCGCGCCTCCGCTCGCGCCTGCGCCAGATCGTGGACGCCCAGCAGTGCCGCGGCCTGCGGATCGGAGGGTCGCCGCTCGCCCGGGCGCGGGCGCTCGGGCCGCTGGTGGTGCCGCTCGTCCTGAGCGCGCTCGCGGAGGTGGATGAGCAGGCCCTGGCCCTCGACGTGCGGGGCGGCACCGCGACCGGCCGGCGCACGGCGCTCGATCCGCCGCCCGACGGCGCCCTCGACCGCGCGGTGCGGTGGGCCGTGCTCGCCGTCGTGCTCGCCGCCTACGCGTGGCAGTTCGCCGGGGCCGGCCGATGACGGCGCTCCTCACGCTCGAGCGCGTTTCGTTCGCGTACCCCGGCGTGGCACGTCCCGCACTCCGCGACGTCTCGGTCGTGGTGGAACGCGGGACCGTGACAGGTGTGAGCGGGGCCGTCGGCGCGGGCACCTCGACGTTGCTCCTCGTGGCGGGGGGCTTCGCGCCGCGGCTCACCGGTGGCGCGCTGTCCGGTGTGCGCCGGCTCGACACCGCGCGCGTGGGCATCGTGTTCGCCACGCCGTGGACGCAGCTCACCGGCCTGGCCTCCACCGTGCGTGGGGAGGCCGCCTTCGGGCCGGCATCGCTCGGCCGCCCGCGCGAGGCGGTGCTGGCCGCGGCGGAACGGGCGCTCGGCGACCTGGGCGTGGCGCACCTCGCGGAGCGCGATCCGACGACGCTCTCGGGGGGCGAGCTGCAGCGGGTCGTGGTGGCGTCGGTGCTCGCGATGGAGCCGGAGCTCCTCGTGCTCGACGACCCGGCGGCGGAGCTGGACCCCGCGGGCGCGGACGGCCTCTACGCCCTGCTGCCGGCGATCGCGGCCCGCGGCGCGGGCGTGCTCGTCGCGACGCCCGACGTGGAGCGGCTCGCCAAGGTCGCGGAGCGCGTGTTGGTGCTGGAGGACGGCCGGCTGGCGCGCGCGGGCCGGCCGGCCGAGGTCCTGGACGACACCGACGTGGCCCGGATCGCGCGGGCGGCCGGATGCCCCGCGCCGCCGCCGCTCGACGTCGCAGCCGCGCTGGGGAGGATCGCGCGGTGAGCGCCGGCCCCGTGAGCGGCGCTGCGGCGAGGGGCCACGCGGTGCGCTGGGAGGGGGTGCGCGTCGCCTACGACGGCCCCGACGTGCTGCACGGCGTCACGCTCGACGTGCCCGCCGGCTCGGCCGTCGCCATCCTCGGCCCGAACGGGGCGGGGAAGACGACGCTGACTCGCCTGCTCATCGCGCTGCTGCGCCCCCGCACGGGCCGCGTCACCGTCGGCGACTGGGACGTGGCGGCGAAGCGGCCCCACGAGATGGCCGCGCGCGTCGGCTACGTCTGCCAGCACG
>CAYHQJ010000257.1:0-2278 GCA_964358595.1 uncultured Gemmatimonadales bacterium | reverse complement strand
GGGGCATGGCAGATATCTACGGGAGGGGTGTGACGGCCGCGAGCCGCGCGCGTTACATTCGCCGCCGATGAGCACGAGCGCCCGTTCCGCCCACTGGTCCTTCCGGCTCGCGGCCGAGTTCGGCCACCGGGACGTCACGCCCGAGGTGGAGTCACTCGTCGATCAGTCGGGGGTGACGACCGGGGCGGTGGTCGTGGCGGTGACGGGCTCGACCGCCGCCATCACGACCATCGAGTACGAGAGCGGCGCCCTTGCGGACCTGCGCCGCGCGCTGGATGCCCTCGCGCCGGCGAACGACGACTACGCGCACAACGCGCGCTGGGGCGACGGCAACGGCTTCTCCCACGTCCGCTCGGCGCTGCTCAAGACCAGCGTCTCGCTGCCGGTCGCCCAAGGCCGGCTGGTCCTCGGCACCTGGCAGCAGATCGTCGTCATCAACCTCGACAACCGCGCCCGCGAGCGCGAGGTGGTCGCGGTCGTCGTGGGAGAGTAGCGCCGCCGCGAGCGCGACCGCGCTACGCCGAGATCTTCGCCACCTTCGGTTCGACGAGTCGCGCGAAGTCCCTATACGGCAGCTGCACGAGCTCGGTGAACGTCCCCGCGTTGAATGCGATCTCCTCGTCCTCGGCTAGCGCCTCGGAGACGTAGACGTCCATCCCGAACAGGTTGCCGAACGGCGGCATCGCGCCGACCTCGCAGCCGGGGAACATCGCGCTGAACTCGCGCTCGTTCGCCAGCTCGACCTCCCTCGCGCCGGACACGTTCCGCAGCAGGTCGAAGACGACCTTGTGCGATGCCGGGATGACGGCGAGCGCCATCCGGCCGTCGAGCTTCACGACGACCGTCTTCGCCCACTCCTTCCCGGGCACGTGCGCCAGCGCCGCCAGCTCCTGCGCGGTGTAGGCGGGCGAATGCCCCACCGTGACGTACTTGACCTGGTTGCTGTCGAGGAACTCCTTGAGCTTCTGGACGGGCATGGGAAGGCCCTCCGTTGAAGAACGTCCTCAAGGTGCAGGGGGGTGGCGGCCTTCACAAGGGAGCCCTATCGTTGGCGCGTTCCCCCAACCCGGAGCGTGGACGATGAGCGTCACCTTGATCGCAACGTGGGTGGGCAAGATCGGCCTGGTGCTGTTCTTCGTCGTCTCGGGGATCGATCACCTCGTCAACCTCCAGGTGATGACCGCCCGCGCGCAGGCCAAGAAGGTCCCGATGGCGAGCGCCGCGGTGGTGGTCACCAGCCTCATGATGCTGGCCGGATCGGCCATGGTCCTGCTGCGCTGGCACGCCCTTTGGGGGAGCGCGCTCCTCATCCTGTACGCGGCGCCGGCCGCCCTCGTGATGCACAACTTCTGGGCCGAAACCGACCCGGCGGCGAAGGCGAACGCACTGGGGCACTTCCTGAAGAACCTCGGGCTGTGCGCCGGCGTGGGGATGTATGCGGTAGGGGTGCACGTAGGCGCCTGGTAGGGAACCGTTTTCGCTCGGGCAGCGTACTCTTCATGTGTATCCAAACCCGAGTAATCCCGTGCTGATTCGCCGTCCGCCCGATATCAGGGCTTCGGAGATCACCCCCGAGGCGCTCTACCTGCGCCGCCGCGAATTCATCGCCGCGGCCGGTGCCGCCGTGGCCTCCGCGGTCCTGCCGAGGTCTGTGTGGGGGCTTCCCGGCACCCGCCAGCGCGAGGACAAGCTGACGCCTTACGAGGACGCCACCACCTACAACAACTACTACGAGTTCGGCACCGGGAAGGACGACCCTGCGCACAACGCGGGCAGCTTCCGCGCACGCCCGTGGACGGTGGAGATCGGCGGTGAGGTCGCGCGGCCCGCGCGCTACGACCTCGAGGAGATCCTGCGGCGCTTCCCCTCGCAGGAGCGCGTCTATCGGATGCGCTGCGTCGAGGCGTGGTCCATGGTGATCCCGTGGATGGGCTTCCCCCTGCGCGACCTCATCAGCTTTGTCCAGCCGACCGCGCGCGCGCGGTTCGTCGAGTTCACGACGCTCCACGCGCCCGACCAGATGCCGGGCCAGCGGCGGGGCGTGCTGCCGTGGCCGTACGTCGAGGGGCTGCGGATGGACGAGGCGCTGCACCCGCTCGCGATCCTGGCCACCGGGCTCTACGGCCGTGCGCTGCCGAACCAGAACGGCGCGCCGCTGCGGCTCGTCGTGCCGTGGAAGTACGGCTTCAAGGGCATCAAGGCGATCGTGCGGATCCGGTTCGTCGCCGAGCAGCCGAGGAACACGTGGAACGTGAGCGCGCCGGACGAGTACGGCTTC
>CAYHQJ010000256.1:0-2295 GCA_964358595.1 uncultured Gemmatimonadales bacterium | reverse complement strand
GCCCACGCGGCGAGCGCCAGCGCCGCGGCCGCCAGCGCGCGCCGCACCCTACCGGTTCCCGCCCGGCGGCGCGTTCGGCCGCGCCCCACGGCCCACCGGCGGGCCGCCCCGTCCCGGCTGGATCGGCGCCGGCGTCATCGGCGGCGCGCCGGGCGGCGTCTCCGGGCCGCGCAGCACCCGCGCCCGCTCGAGCGCCCGGTCCACGCCCGCCGGCGAGATACTCCACGCGTACCGCTCGCGCAGCACGTCGGCGAGGAACGGCGGGACGTCGAAGAACATCCGCTGGCCGGGGGTGCTCGTGATCGTGGTGAAATACTGCTCGATCCGGCGCGAAGCCTTCGCGGCCCTGTCGCCGGCGGACGTGTCGGCCGCGAGCGACTCGGCCGAGATCGCGATCGTGTTCACCATCAGGCTCAGCTGGCTGCGCCAGGTCGCGAAGATCGAGTCGCGGTCGTCCCGCGTGAGCTGCAGGTGGCGCTCCTCGGCGCCCTTCAGCAACATCTGGTTGCGCGCGATGCTGCGCACGAACTCGATCAGCGTCGAGTCCGGCGCCTGCATCACCATGCCCACCGTCTGCGGCGGGAACGCCTGGAGCCAGCGCACGAAGTCCTTCTCGCGCAGCCGGCCGCCCGCGTAGGTCGCCAGCACCCGCGAGCGAGCCTTCCCCCCGCGCATGTCCTGCGCCGCGGCGCGCACGATCGCCGGCGCGCTGCCCCGCACCCGGATGTCGGTCTTGTTGGTCAGGCTGTCGAGGTACGCCGAATCCAGCCGCTGCACCACGACGTCGCGGAGCCGCTCGGCGAAGCTGTCGCGCACCGCGTCCAGCGCGGGACGCCAGATGATGTGGTAGCCGAACGCGGTCTCGATCACGTCCGAGACCTGGCCCGGCCGCAGCGCGAACCCGGCGTCCTCGAACGGCTTCACGGTGACGCCGCGGCCCACCAGGCCGAGCGAGCCGCCGCTCGCCTTGGAGCCCGGGTCGTCGGAGTACCTGCCGGCGACCTGCGCGAAGTCGGCGCCGCGGCGGATCTGGGCGAGGTAGCCCTCGATCTGGCGCCGCTTGGCCGCCTTCACCGCCTCGCTCGTGTCCTGCCGCACCTGGACGAGCAGGTGGGACAGGAACCGGTAGTCGTTCCCGTTGTACGCGCTGTCCACCTGCGGCGGCCGGAGCTTCGCCTGCGCGACGATCAGCGTGTCGTGCAGGTGGTTGGCCAGGCGCTGGGCCACCTGCGGCCAGTTGGCCGCGAGCACCGTGGCCGAGTCCATCAGGCTGTCGCCACCCGCCACCGCCTGGCCGAGGAGCTGGTAGTTCACCCACAGCTCGGCGAGGCGGTCGACCACCTCGCGCCGCATCGGCACCGACTTCGCCGGCGCGATGGTGGTCGCCAGGTACTCGACCGTCAGCTCCCGGCCCGCCGCGCGGGCAACGACGTCCTGATGCCCGGTGAAGGCATCCCTGAGGCCGGAACACCCGGCCAGGACCACGACTGAAACGACCGCCAGGCGGCGCACCATCCGGATCTCCCCCACTAGTTGTCCGACACGGTGCGCGCGAGCGCGCGCACCAACCCTTCGAGCAGCGGCACGCCGCCCAAGCGCTCGAGGCGCAGCACCAACGGCTGGGCCCGGCGCACGTCGGCGGCGAACTGCACGTCGTCCATCGCCGCCGTCAGCCGCGCGAGCCGCGGCGCCGCGCCGGCACGGAACACGAGGCGGGCCTCGTTCCCCCGCGCCACGACCGTTTCGAGGCCGAGACGCGCCCCGATCACCCGAAGCTGGGTGAGCGCCACGAGCGCCTCGGCCTCGGCGGGAAGCCGGCCGAACCGATCGGCCATTTCCTCCCGGAGCGTCGAAATGTCGCCGGGTGACTGGCTCCGCGCCAGCCGCCGGTACAGGTCGAGCTTGGCCGCGTCGTCCCCCACGTAGTCGTCCGGCAGGTAGGCGCCACGCTCCAGCACCACCTCGGGCGGCGGGAACTGCTGCCCCGCCGCCTCCCCCTTCAGCGCGCGCACCGTCTCCTCGAGCAGCCGCAGGTACACATCCACGCCCACCGACAGGGCCAACCCCGTCTGCTCGGCGCCGAGCAGGTTCCCCGCCCCGCGCAGCTCGAGGTCCTTGATCGCGATCCGGTAGCCCGCGCCCAGCTCGGTGTGGTGCACCAGCGTCTGGAGCCGCGCCTCCGCCTCGCGGTCGATCGCGTCGGGCACGAGGAGGTAGCAGTAGGCGCGGCGGTGGCTCCGCCCGACGCGCCCGCGCAGCTGGTAGAGCTGCGCGAGGCCGAACTGCTGCGCGTGG
>CAYHQJ010000255.1:0-2327 GCA_964358595.1 uncultured Gemmatimonadales bacterium | reverse complement strand
TACGAGATGTTGTGCGGCGAGCCGCCGTTCACGGGCCCCACGGCGCAGGCGATCATCGCACGGGTGATGACGGAGGAGCCGCGGTCGCTGACGATCCAGCGCAAGACGATCCCGCCGCACGTGGAGGCGGCGGTGCACATGGCGCTGGCCAAGCTGCCGGCGGATCGGTTCCGCTCGGCCGCCGAGTTCGCCGAGGCGCTGGCGGGCCACGGGCCCGCGCTCCCCTCCAGCCGGGCGGCCCCGGCGGTGTCGGGCGCCGCCGGCGCAACGCCGTGGCGGCGCGCTTTCTGGGCGGCGGCCGGCGTGGCGCTGGTCGCGCTCGCGCTTGGCACGTGGGGATGGATGCGCGCCCGCGCCGCGTCGCGGCAGCCCGTCGCCTTGCAGTACATCACCCTCGGCGACAGCGTCGCCCTCTCGCCCGCCGTTCCGTCACTGGCGCTGTCGCCGGACGGCTCCGTGCTCGTGTTCAAGGATGATGTTCAGAACGGCTTGCTCTGGACCAAGCGCCGGACCGAGCTCAACGCCGTGCCGATCCCGGGCACGGAGCGCGCCACCAATCCTGTGTTCTCCCCCGACGGAGAGTGGTTGGCGTTCGTCGCCGACGGGCGCCTCAAGAAGGTGCGTGCGGGGGGCGGGGCGAGCATCACCATCGCCGACTCCGCCGCGGGCCAGTACGGCGGCGCAGCGTGGCTCGACGACGGCTCGCTCGTGTACGTGCCTCCCTCGCTGAGTGAGCTGCGGCGGGTGAGCGCGGCGGGCGGGGCCAGCACGGTCGCCATGCGCGACACGGCGTTGGGCGGACTCGGTGTCGGCATGCCGACCGCGCTCCCCGGCGCGCGCGGGGTCCTGTTCCAGGGCTGTTCGTCGGGCTGCGTCACCATGGGTGTGCACGTCGCGGACCTGCGGACGGGGAGACAGAAGACGCTGCTCGACAACGTGGCGCAGGCGTGGTATCTGCCGAGCGGCCATCTGCTGTACGTCCGCCGCGACGGGGTTGCCCTGGTGGCGCCGTTCGACCTCCGGCGCCTGGAGGTGAGCGGCGCGGCGGTGCCGGTCCTCGAGGGCGTCCTGGTCGGCGCTGGATTCGCCCAGCTTGCCTGGTCGGCGGCCGGGACAATGATCTACCTTCGCGGGGCCGGCGGCGGGTCGGATCTCGCGGTGGTGCGCGTGAGCCGCGGCGGCGTCGTGGCGCCGTACGATTCGTCCTGGTACGGGCAGTTCAACTCCCTGGCCCTCTCGCCGGACGGGCGCCAGCTGGCCGTGGGTGCGGGTTCGTCCAACGGCGGCTTGAACGTCTGGATCAAGCGGCTCGATCGCGGGCCGTTCACGCGGTTGACCTTTGGCGGCCAGGACCGGCGGCCGGTGTGGTCGCCCGATGGCAGGCTGGTGGCGTTCGTCCGGGACACGGCGAACAGCGGCATCGTCGTCGCCCGCCCGGCGGACGGCAGCGGACCCGATCGCCGGCTGGTGCGAATCGACCGACAGATCCAGGAAGTCGACTGGTCGCGGGACGGGCGATGGATTGTGGTGCGCACCGACAACGCCACGAGCGGTGCCGGCGACATCGTCGGGATCCGCACCAGCGGCGACTCGACCCCCGTCCCGCTCGTGGCCAGCAACTTCACCGAGCTGCATCCGGCGCTGTCACCCGACGGAAGGTGGCTCGCCTACACGTCGAACGAATCCGGCACCAACGAAGTGTACGTCCGGCCGTTCCCCAACACCGGCGACGGACGATGGCAGGTCTCGAACGGTGGCGGGGTCGAGCCGCGCTGGTCGCTTGATGCACGCGAGATCTACTACCTCGACGCCGGCGCCCGAATGATCGCGGCGCAGGTCGCGACCGCACCGACCTTCGCGATTGCCTCGCTGCGGCCGCTCTTCGCCGTCTCCGGTTTCGTGATCGACGGCTTCCATCAGTCGTACGTCGTCACCCGAGACGGGAGCTTCATCTTCGCCAGCCCGCGGCAACTGGGGACGGGTTCGCGGCCGCCCCAGATCGTGCGGGTGGACAACTGGTTCCGCGACGTCAAGTCCCGGCTCGCACAGTGAGGCGGGAGATCCCCGATGCCGCCCGACCCGCGCTGACCTGATGGAACGCGCCGACGGACCGCTCCCGCGGCTGACCGCCGCCCTCGCCGACCGCTACGTGATCGAGCGCGAGCTCGGCGCGGGCGGGATGGCCACGGTGTACCTCGCCCACGACGTGCGGCACGACCGCAAGGTCGCACTGAAGGTGCTGCGGCCGGAACTCGCCGCGATCCTGGGCGGGGAGCGGTTCCTCAAGGAGATCCGCCTCACCGCGAACCTCCAGCACCCGCACATCC
>CAYHQJ010000254.1:0-2332 GCA_964358595.1 uncultured Gemmatimonadales bacterium | reverse complement strand
GGAGGGTTGACGATCACCACGTCCGCCGGCAGCAGCTTCCCGATGCGGTCCTCCACGCGCCCCGCGACGCAGCGCAGCGCGATGCCGGACCGCCGCGCACGCTCCTCGGCCCGGACGATCGCGCGCGTGTCCACGTCGACCATCACCACGTCGTGCCCCCGCCCGGCGAGCAGCAGCGCCGTTTCGCCGGCGCCGGCGTAGAGGTCGAGTACGCAGCGGGCCGACGCGGGCACCGCCCCGAGGACCGCCGCCCGCAGCGCGTCGGCCACTTCGGCGTTCCCCTGCGCGAAGCTCACCCGGCCCGGATCCGCGTCGGGGCCAGTCATGCGGCGCATGGCTCCACCCCGCGGCTGCCACCAGAGCGTTGCCCGGAGGCCCGCGGCGGTGGCGGCCCGCGCCAGCGGCTCCGGCGTCCGCCACGCTCCTTCACCGCCGCCCACGACGACGTGCAGAGCGCCGTCCGCGCTCACGCGCAGCTTGAGCCGCACGTCGTCCCCGGGAGGCAGCGCGGCGAGCGCCGGCCGGATGGCCGTCCACAGCGCGTTGAGCTCCTCGCGCGCTATCTCGCAGCGCTCCAGCGGGAAGACGCGAGCGTCCCCGTCCGCCTGATGGAACCCCACGACCGGCCCATCGAGTGCTGGACGCACGGTGAGCGTGATCGTGGTGCGGTATCCGAAGGTGCGCGGGCTCTCCACCAGCGCGGGGTCGGCGAGGTCCAGCCTGCCGATGCGGCGCAGCGCGTCGCCCACGATCCGCTGCTTGGCCGTGCGCTGCGTCGCGATGGGCAGGTGCTGCCACTGGCAGCCGCCGCACCGATCCCGCGTGAAGTGCGCGCAGGGGGGCGCGACACGCCCGGGGCTCTCCTCCAACAGCTCGCCGACCTCGGCCTCGGCGTGGCGGCGGTGACGCCGCACGTCGCGCAGCGTCACGCGGTCCCCGGGCGCGGTGCGCGGCACGAACACCGTGATCCCGTCGGCGAGGTGGGCCACGCCCGCGCCGCCCGCGGCGAGCGACTCGATCGTGACCACCTCCGCGGCCCGGGTCACGGTCACCGCGCGGGGCCGCCCCGCAGCTCGGCAAGGAAGGCGACGAGGTGCGGCTTCCAGACGGCCGGCAGCGAGTGCGTGCCGTGGAGGATCAGGACGGCGTTCGTCACGTGCCGCTCACCGCAGGCCCTCCTGTCTGGCCACCTGAAGCCACGCACTCTCCGCATCGGTCGCGGGCGGTGCGCCGTTGCCCGCCACCGCCCGCCGCACCGCGCCGCGCCGCTCGTCCTCGAGCAACGCGCCCGCCACTGCCAGCGCTTCGAGGGTGGCCGGCTCGGGCGGGCGCGCCATCAGGTCTTTGCCGATCCGGTCCCAGTACTCGATGTCAATCTCGCCCTTGCAGAACTGGGGCTCGCGCAGCACCCGCTGGTGGAACTCGCGCGAGGTCGGCACGCCGACAATCACGAGGTCGTCCAGGGCGCGGCGCATCCGCTTGATCGCCCGCTCGCGCGACTCGGCCCACACGATCAGCTTGCCGAGCAGCGAGTCGTAGGCGAGCGGCACGTCGGTGCCCGCCTCGATCCAGCCGTCCCAGCGCACGCCGGGACCGGCGCTCACCCTCAGGTCCGCTACGACGCCGCCCGCCGGCAGGAAATCGCCGAACGGGTCCTCGCAGGTGATGCGGCACTCCATCGCCCAGCCGCGCGGGATGAGCGCGCGCTCGGGGAGGCTCAGGTGGTGGCCCTGCGCGATCTTGAGCTGCATCCGCACGATGTCCACGCCGTAGACCATCTCGGTCACCGGGTGCTCCACCTGGAGCCGCGTGTTCATCTCGAGGAAGAAGAAGTCGCCGGTCGGCATCAGCATGAACTCGACCGTGCCCGCGCTCACGTAGCCGACCGCCTGGGCCGCGCGCACCGCGGCCTCGCCCATGGCGCGGCGCAGCGCCGGCGTCACCGCGGGCGAGGGAGCCTCCTCGATCAGCTTCTGATGGCGGCGCTGCACGCTGCACTCGCGCTCACCGAGGTGGATGACGCGCCCGTGGTGGTCGGCGAGGACCTGGATCTCGACGTGGCGCGGGCGCTCGAGCAGGCGCTCGACGTAGATCCGCCCGTCGCCGAACGCCTTCGTCGCTTCGCCTTGCGCCGCCTCGAACGCCCCGGCGAGCTCGCCGTCGGCGCGCACGATCCGCATGCCGCGCCCGCCGCCACCCGCGGCCGCCTTGAGGAGGATCGGATAGCCGAGCGTCTTCGCGACCTGCTTCGCGGCTTCGGCCGACGCGAGCGGCTCGACGGTGCCCGGGACGACCGGCACACCGACCTCGCGCATGCGCCGGCGCGCGGCGG
>CAYHQJ010000253.1:0-2332 GCA_964358595.1 uncultured Gemmatimonadales bacterium | reverse complement strand
CAGCGAGATCATCGGCATGCTGTGGCCGGCGTGGCGCGGCATCGGCGGCGGCTGGACGTTCATGGGGTTCGCTCTGCCGGCCTACATCGGCTTCGCCGCGTTCTGGCTGGTCAACCTGTGGTTCGTGTGGGCGGGGACCGAGTCCATCAAGTGGCTGGAGACGCTCTCGGCGCCGTTCCTCATCGTGGTCGGGCTCGTGCTGCTCGGCTGGGCGGCCGCGCGCGTGGGCGGGCTGGGGACGATCCTCGCGCGGTCCGACGCGCTGATCGGCGCGCGCCAGCACCGCTCGGGCGCGGACTTCCTCGGGTCACTATTCCTACCTTGGGTGACGGCGATGGTCGGCTACTGGGCCACGCTGTCGCTCAACATCCCCGACTTCACCCGCTACGCCCGGAGCCAGAAGGACCAGATGGTGGGCCAGGCGCTCGGCCTGTTGACCACGATGCCGCTGTTCGCCTTCATTGGAGTGGCGGTGACGAGCGCGACCGTCGTCATCTACGGTCAGGCCATCTGGAATCCGGTGGACCTCGTGGGGCGACTGGCCGCGGAGCGCCACAGCCCGCTGCTCGGTCTGGTGGCGCTGGTCGCGATCCTGGTCGCCACGCTGACCACCAACATCGCGGCGAACATCGTCGCGCCGGCGAACGCCTTCGCCAACCTCAGCCCACGGCGGATCAGCTTCCGCGCGGGCGGCCTGATCGCCGCGCTCCTCGGGGTCGCCATCGTTCCGTGGAAGCTGCTCGACGCCTATCAGACGTGGCTGATCAGCTACTCGGGGCTGCTCGGCGCCGTGGGCGGGGTGATCTTGTGCGATTACGTGGTCGTGCGCCGCGGCGCGCTCGTCCTGCGCGACCTCTACGTCGCCGACGGCGTGTACGCCTACACCGGCGGCGTGAACCGCCGCGCGGTCGCGGCGGTCCTCGCAGGCATCCTGACGGCGCTGGCCGGCACGTTGCACCCGGCGCTCCGGTTCCTGTTCAGCGGCGCGTGGTTCTCCGCCGCATTCGTGTCGTTCGCGCTGTACTACCTGCTCATGCGGCCCGCCGAGTCGCGGGCGGAACGGCCAGCAACGGAGGCGTGAATGCGGATCTACGACCTGTCCCAGCCGCTCAACCAGGAAGTGTCGTTCTGGCCGTACTACCCGCCGTTCGAGGTGAAGTACATCAAGCGCAAGGCGGAGCACGGCGTGAACGCGCAGTACATCCAGACCTCGAACCACATGGGCACGCACCTCGACGCGCCGCGCCACTTCGTGACCGCGGGCCGCACGATTGACGAGATCCCGGTGGACTGGCTGTGCGGCCCCGGCGCGATCGTGGACCTGCGCGACGAGATGGGCGACCTCGGCGTGTACACGCCGCGGATGATCGAGAAACGGGTGAAGGTGAAGACCGGCGACCTGCTTTTCCTCCACACCGGGTGGCACCGCCACGCGCAGTTCGGCAGCGAACCCGACGAGGAGCGCTATATCCACATGCACCCCGGCGCGCACCCCGACATGGTGCCGTGGCTGCTCAAGAAGAAGATCCACATCTGGGGCGTGGACTGCGTCTCCACCGACCACCCGATGAACCTTCCGATCGGCCGGTTCCTCGGCAAAGGGATGCACGGCCACTGCGACCGCGTGCGCGCCAGGGCCGAAAAGCTGTTCGGCGGCAAGAAGGGCGTGGCGAAGATGTTCCCCGACTCGGCCTACCAGCTCACGCACAACGCGCTGTTCCCGCACGACTGCATGCACGTCGAGAACCTCGGCGGGGAGATCGAGGCGGAGGAGCTGCAGAACACGCGGTGCATCGTCGGCTGCTTCCCCTGGAAGTTCCGGGGCGGCGAGGCGGCGTTCGCTCGCGCGGTGGCGTGGCTCGGCGAGTGGCCAAAAAACCCGTGAAAGACAGTGGGCGCGGTGGGCGCAGTAGATGCCGACCGGTGAGCTGATCGCGCTGCTGAGCGCGACGGAGATCGCGCGGCGGGTGCGCGAGCGCGAGGTGTCGCCGGTCGAGGTGGTGACGGCGTGCCTCGAGCGGGTCGAGCGCTTCAACGGCGAGCTCAACGCCGTGGTCACGCTCAACCCGCGACTGATGGACGACGCGCTCCACCTCCAGCAGCGCCTGGCGAAGGGCGAGGACGTGGGCCCGCTGGCGGGTCTGCCGGTCGGGATCAAGGACGTCACGCCGGTCGCGGGGCTGCGCACGACGTATGGCTCACCGCTGTACAAGACCAACATCCCCGACGAGGACGCGCTCGTCGTGCAGCGGCTGCGGGCCGCGGGCGCCGTCATCCTCGGCAAGACCAACACGCCGGAGTTCGCCGCGGGCGGCAACACCTGGAACGACGT
>CAYHQJ010000252.1:0-2348 GCA_964358595.1 uncultured Gemmatimonadales bacterium | reverse complement strand
GGCCAGCTTCGAGCCGGTGCTCGACTACGTCGTCGTGAAGTTCCCGCGGTTCGCGTTCGAGAAGTTCCCCACGGCCGACTGGCGGCTCACGACGCAGATGAAGTCGGTGGGCGAGTCGATGGCGATCGGGCGCACCTTCAAGGAGGCGTTCCAGAAGGGGATCCGCGCCCTGGAGATCGACCGGAGCGGCTGGGTGATGGGCCCGACGCTGGCCGACGACCGGCTCGAGTACGACGACGAGGCGACGCTCCGGGCGGCGCTGCGGCAGCCCTCGGCCGAGCGCATCTTCCAGGTCAAGCGCGCGCTCTACGCCGGCTTCACGACGGAGGAGATCGCGCGGCTCACCGGGATCGACCCGTGGTTCGTCGGGCAGCTGGCCGAGCTGGTCGAGGCGGAGCGGGGCTGGACGGTGAACCGGCGGATCAACTGGACGACCTACGCGCACGGGGAGCAGCGCGAGCAGCTGCGCGCGATGAAGCGGATGGGCTTCTCCGACGCGCAGCTGGCGCAGCTCGCCGGCCTCCACGAGGACGAGATCCGCCGCGAGCGCCACGCGCTCGCTCTGAGGCCGGCCTACAAGACGGTGGACACTTGCGCCGGTGAGTTCCCCTCGGCGACGCCGTACCTCTACTCGAGCTACGACGAGGAGAACGAGTCGGAGCCCTTCGGCGAGCGGGGGATCGTGATCCTCGGCTCGGGCCCGAACCGGATCGGGCAGGGGGTGGAGTTCGACTACATGTGCGTGCGCGCGGGGCTCGCGTTCCGCGAGTTCGGCCACCGCACGATCATGATCAACTCCAACCCCGAGACGGTGTCCACCGACTTCGACATCTCGGACAAGCTGTACTTCGAGCCGCTCACCTTCGAGGACGTGCTCGAGATCGTGGAGCACGAGCGGCCGCTCGGCGTCGTGGTGCAGTTCGGCGGGCAGACGCCGCTCAAGCTCACCAAGCGGCTCGAGGCGGCGGGGGTGCGGATCCTGGGCACGCCGCCGGACGCGATCGACGCGGCCGAGGACCGGCGGCGCTTCGCGGCGATCGCGCGCTCGCTGGACATCACCCAGCCGCCCAACGGGACGGCGACGAGCACCGAGGGGGCGCTCGAGGTGGCCGAGCGCGTGGGCTACCCCGTGCTGGTGCGCCCGTCATACGTGCTCGGCGGCCGGGCGATGTTGATCGTATACGACGCCGGCTCGCTGCGCGGCTACTTCGCGACGGCGGCGCGGGTCGCGCCCGAGCACCCGGTGCTCATCGACCGGTTCCTCGAGGACGCGTTCGAGGCGGACGTGGACGCGATCGCCGACGGGACGACGTGCGTGATCGGCGGCGTGATGCAGCACATCGAGGACGCCGGCATCCATTCGGGCGACTCCGCGTGCGTGCTGCCGCCCTACCTCATCCGCGACCCCGAGATCGAGGAGATGCGCCGGCACACCAAGGCGCTCGCCATGAAGCTCGGCGTCATCGGGCTGATCAACGTCCAGTACGCGATCCGGGACGGCGTCGTCTACTGCCTCGAGGTGAACCCGCGCGGCTCGCGGACGGTGCCCTTCGTCTCCAAGGCCACGGGCGTCTCGCTGCCCAAGCTCGCGGCGGGCGTGATGACCGGCAGGACGCTCGACTCCCTCGGCTACACGGAGGAGATCGAGATGCCCTACGTGGCGGTGAAGGAGGCGGTCTTCCCCTTCACGAAGCTGGCCGGCGTGGACACGCTGCTCGGGCCGGAGATGCGCTCGACCGGCGAGGTCATGGGCATCGCGGACTCGTTCGGGTGGGCGTTCGCCAAGGCGCAGATCGCCGCCGAAGGGGCGCTGCCGCTCCAGGGCGCGATCATGGTCACCGTGAACGACAGCGACAAGCCGACCGTGACGCCGATCGCGCGGCGGTTCCACGAGCTGGGCTTCACGATCATCGCGACCGAGGGCACCGCGCGTTACCTGCAGAAGCGGGGCATCCCGTGCGGGAAGGTGCTCAAGGTGTGGGAGGGCCGGCCGAACGCGGTGGACCTCATCGTGGCCGGGCAGGTGCAGCTGCTGATCAACACGCCGCTGGGCAAGTACTCCCAGCGCGACGACTACGAGCTGCGGCGCGCGGCGCTGATGCACGGCGTGCCGTACACGACAACCATGTCGGCCGCGTCCGCGGCGAGCGACGCGATCATCGCCCTGCGGAGCTCGCCGGGTGAGGTCCTCTCGCTGCAGGAGCGGTACGAGCGGCAGGCGAACGCCAGCGCACAGGTGGCCTGAATGGCAGGGAGCAAGCGGGGCAAGGGGGCCGGGGCGGCGGGGACGGCGGGGACGGCGGGGACGGCGGGGACGGCGGGGACGGCGGGGGCGGCGGCACAGCCGG
>CAYHQJ010000251.1:0-2363 GCA_964358595.1 uncultured Gemmatimonadales bacterium | reverse complement strand
GGGGGGGTGGGGTGTGTGGGGGGGGGGGGGGGGGGGGGGGGGGGGGGGCGGGCGCGCCCCCCCCCCCCCCCGGGGGGGGGGGGAAGGGGGCTCCGGCGCGCCCGGTCCCGCGGTCCCGCGGTCCCTCGGTCCCCCGTTACTCACCGGTGAAGTGGGCCTGGCGCTTCCCGAGGAAGGCGGCGACGCCTTCGGCCATGTCCCTGGACGTGAAGACGACGCTGGCGAGGCTCGCTTCGTGGCGCAGGCCGTCGTCGAGCGGCGCGCGCACGCTGGCGCGGATCCCTTCCTTGATCATCTGCAACGCCACCGCGCTGCGCGTGGCGATCATCTCGGCCAGCAGCATGGTGCGCGAGCGCAGCTCGCGCGCCGGCACGACCTCGTCCACCAGGCCGATCTTGAGCGCCTCGTTGGCGTCGATGATCTGGCCGGTGTAGAGCAGCTTGAAGGCCTTGCCGAGGCCGACCAGGCGCGGCAGGCGCTGCGTCGCGCCGCCGCCCGGCATCATGCCGAGGTTGATCTCCGGCTGGCCGAACCGCGCCGTCTCGGCGGCGACGCGGATGTCGCACGCCATCGCCAGCTCGTTGCCGCTGCCCAGGCACCAGCCGTTGATCATCGCGATGAGCGGCTTGGGGAAGGCGTCGGCGGCGTCGAAGATCGTCGTCTCGTGGAGCGCCTTCAGTACCTCGACCGGCTTGCGCCCGACGAACTCGTTGACGTCGGCGCCGGCGATGAAGGCCTTGGTGCCCGCGCCGGTCAGCACGACGACGCGCACGCCATTGTCGTGGCGCAGCTCGTCGAAGGCGGCCAGCAGCTGGAGCCGCGTCGGGTTGTCCAGCGCGTTGCGTTTGTCGGGCCGGTTGATCGTCGCGATCGCGATCGCGCCCTGCCGCTCGACGACGACGTTGCGTGGCTCGTTCATGCGTCCGTCCAGGTGTAGAAGCCCTGCCCGGTCTTCTTCCCCAGTTTCCCCTCGCTCACGAGGGCAGGGAATCTACTGCCGCGCGGGCCCGGTCGGGATAGTTGGTGCACAGGCCGTCCACGCCGAGGGCGAGGAGGCGGGCCATCTCCTGCGGGTCGTCCACCGTCCAGACGTACACCTCGAGCCCGGCGCCGTGCACCGCCCGCACCAGCGCTTCGTCCACGTGCTTCACCTGCTGCCACAGCACGGAGGCGTCGGCGTCCTCCATGCAGCGCACCGGGTGGACCGGGTAGGAGGCCGACAGGACGCCGCGGTGCAGGGTCGGGCGCTGCTCGCCGAGGCGGTGGACGATCCGGTGGTCGAAGGCGTGCACCGCGACGTTGTGCGGCGCCGGCGAACGGTCGAGGACGTGGAACAGCGTCTCATCGTGGCGCGGCGCCAGCGACTTCACCTCGATGAACGCCGTCATGGCGGGGTGGATCGCGCGGAGCGCCTCGTCCAGCGTCGGGATCGGCTCGCCGTTGGCCAGCAGGTGGGCGCGCGCTTCAGCGAGGGAGCAGTGGGCCACGTGGTGCGGCCCGATCATCTCGTCGTGATGCACGACGAGGGCGCCGTCGGCCGTCGCATGGATGTCCAGCTCGACGGCGTCGGCGCCCAGGTCACGCGCGGCACGGAACGCGGCGAGGGAGTTCTCGGTGGCGACCCCGGACGCCCCGCGATGCGCGATGACGAGCGGACGGCTCACGCGTCCACGCTATCACTCTTCTTCGGCGTAATCCAGTCCGGCTCCTTGAAGACGTCGTTAAGCCGATAGTAGTCCTCGGGCTGGGGCAGCACCGTGACCAGGTACTCGGCATACTTCTCCCGATCGAGGCTCCGGCCGTCGAGCGTCCGGCACTGGTGCGCGTACTGCCCGATCTTCCGGTTGAACTTGAGGCTCGGGATCATGAGCCAGCGCTCGCGGTCCGGGATCAGCTGGTTCATCCGCTCGACCAGCCGCTCGCACTCCTCGCGGTACAGCCCACGCGAGGCCTCGTTGAGGTGGGCCCGGTCGGCCGCGTTCTGGCTCTCCCGCTCGTCGAAGCGCCCCTTGAGTCCCCACTCGTAGGCCCAGTGCGCGGAGGACGAGTTGTCGGTCCCGAACAGGTCGAACGCCGTCGGCACCCACTTGTTGAAGAACTTCTGGATCGTCTCGGGCGGGATCGCCCCGGCCTTGATGATCCGCAGCAGCCCGTTGTTGCCGGTGCCGAGGTGGTAGGACTCCTCCTTCAGCATCGGGCCCATCGAGCGCGCCAGCGGGTCGAAGGCCGACGTGGACAGCATCTTGAGCTGGAACTTGCCGTCGCGGTCGATGAACTGCGTGTAGGTGAAGAAGTCGAGCCAGTTGTCCACGCGCTCGTTGAACGAGCCGAGCAGCCGCTTGCCCTCGGTGGCCCGGCGCTCG
>CAYHQJ010000250.1:0-2373 GCA_964358595.1 uncultured Gemmatimonadales bacterium | reverse complement strand
GACGCCGGTGCAGGGCGACCAATTGTCCTCGGCCACAGCTTCTTGTGCTCCGGCACGATGTGGCGCGAGCAAGTAGCGGCGCTGGGCACCAGATTCCGAGTCATCAACCCCGACCTCCGTGGGCACGGGCGGTCCGGTCACGTGACACGTCCGTTCTCGCTGTACGACGCCCTGTCCGACGTTCTCGCCGTACTTGACCAGCTCAGCATCGAGCGAGCGACCTGGTGCGGCCTGTCCATCGGCGGCATGGTGGCTCTGCGCGCGGCCCTGACCCGACCCGAACGAGTTGCCGGGCTTATCCTCTTGGACACTGATGCCGGTCCGGAGACCGGACTGCGCAAGCTCAAGTACCGCGCCATGGGGGCGGGCGCCCGAGTCGTAGGACTCCGACCGTTTCTGCCTTCGATCGCGCGACTGATGTTTGGAACCACGACTCGGCGGCAGAACCCGACACTGGTCGGCGAATGGATGAGGCAGACCGCAAGCCTACACGTCCCGTCGGCCCTGCGCTGCTTGGACGCGCTAATGCACCGGGACTCGCTGCTCGGGCGCCTGGACCAGATCGCCGTGCCGGCTCTCGTGCTAGTCGGCGAGGAGGATCGCTCGCTCCCTCCAACACTGTCTCGCCGCATTCACGACCGGCTCCGCCACTCCACGTTGGACCTGATTCCGGCCGCGGGCCACCTGTCCGCACTCGAGCAGCCGGCACCAGTCACCGAGGCGATACTCGGCTTCCTCGCGGCCCATGCCAAATGATCAGTCGGCGTGGCTGCCGCATGGGATTGTCCCGCTCTGGCGGTCATGTCCTGCCATCGCCATAGTGGTGGCATCGCGCACCTCGGTTGAATGTCCATGGGGCCTTCGCGCCTGGTCCTAGTAGGCTGCCTCACGCTCGCGGCGAAGGCCCTCGCCGCGCAGTGTCCCGACGGCACGCCACCACCCTGCGGTCCGCCTCCACCCCGCGTCTCCCCGCGCAGCGTGGCGGTGCTGTACTTCGTGAACCGATCCGCCGATTCGTCCGCGATCTATCTCGCCGACGGCCTCACCGACGAGATCATCCAGCGCCTGACCCGCATCGAGCGGCTGGAAGTGAAGTCCCGGACGGCCGTCGAGCGGTACCGCCTGAGCGCCTCGCCGCCTGATTCGCTCGGCCGCGCGCTCCGAGTGGCCTACCTCGTCAGCGGCGCCGTGCAGCGGTCGGGGCGCCGGCTCCGCGTGTCGGTCGAGCTGCTCCGGGCCAGGACGGGCCTCGTTTCGTGGGCCGCACACTTCGATCGCCACGACGCCGACATGCTCGACATCCAGACGGCGATCGCCGATACCGTCGCGCAGGAGGTGGCCGGTCGCCTGCTTCCTGGCGAGCGCGCCGTGCTCACGGAGCGACCGACCCGCGATCCCGAGGCGTGGGACCGCTTCCTGCGCGGCAACTTCCTCCTGGCGCGCCGCAACGCCGACGACGGACGGCTCGCGATCCGCGACTTCGAGACGGCCGTGCGCCTCGATCCGAGCTTCCCCGCCGCGCACGCGCGCATCGCCCTCACTTACGGTGTGGCGCTGGACCACGGCTGGCCCGGCTTCGACACGCGGGCGTCCATCCAGACCGGCCTCGCCGAGTCGGCCCGCGCGCTCGAGCTGGACTCGACGCTGGCCGACGCGTGGACGGCGCGCGGCTACATCCTGCGCTACGCGAACCCGCGCACCTACGCTGGCGTGCGGGCGGCCTTCGCACGTGCCGTCGCTCTGGCACCCCGGGACGCGGAAGCCCACCTCCAGTTCGGCTGGGCGCTGGAGCACCTCGGTGACCGACCGGGAGCGCTGACCACCCTCTACCGGGCGATCGAGCTGGATCCCGAGCGTGCGATCACGCGGTCCACGCTCGCCTGGGTGCTGTTCAACGCGCGGCGGGTTCCCGACGTGATCGCGCAGATGGACACGTCGATCGCCATGCAGCCTCCCACGGCGTCCACGCTGGCGCTCCGCGCCTGGGCCCGGCTGCTCGCTGGTGATACGGCGGGCGCGCGGGCCGACCTCCAGGCGATCCGCAGTGAGGAGCTACCGGCGCTGACCGGTTCGGCACTCGCCGCACTCGCTGCGCGCCAGGGTGATAGCGCGACCGCACGCGCCACCGCGGACCGGCTCGCGGCAGAGCTGCCGGCCGCCCCGGCCCGTCTCACGTGGCGAGCCAGCCTCGTCGCGCTCACCTACGCCGCGACCGGCCAGGCCGAGCGCGCCGTGGACCTCCTCGAGCGGATCGAGCCGCAGGGTCTCTCGGCCTGGTGGATCACCAGCCACCCGGGCTTCGACTCGATCCGCGGCGACCCGCGGTTCGCCAGCTTCGTCGCGACGCTCGCGCCGCCCGGTTCGCAATGACCG
>CAYHQJ010000249.1:0-2386 GCA_964358595.1 uncultured Gemmatimonadales bacterium | reverse complement strand
TCCCGTAAACGTGCTCGAGGTTGGTGGTCTTCCCGCCCAGGCCGGGGCCGTAGTAGACCAGTTTGCAGTTGATCTCGCGCGAGGCGTAGTTGATCATCGACATGGCGCGTGCCCCTCAGTCCCCGAACAGCTTGTCGATTTCATCTTCCGCCTCTTTGCCCGCGAAGCCCTCGAGCTTGGGCGCCTCCGTGCCGTCGCGGTTGAACATGTCCTCGAAGAGCCTCGTGAGCTGGTCCACCGTGACCTTCACCTTGAGGCGCACCATGCCGAGGGTCGTGCGGTTGTCGAACAGCGCGACGAGGATGACGCGCCGCGCGACGTCGGCCAGATACATCGACTCCTTCTCGCCCTGATGGAACAGGGACGAGAACTCGTGCTCGCCGATCATCTTGGCGAGCTGGTCGTTGGCGGAGAAGTCCGCCGCGGTGAGCGAGGCGAACGCCTGCGCGTCGAACTGCGGCGGCTCGCCCACGTTCGCCACGACCTGCCCCGCGCGGTCGACCAACAGGAGGCTTTTCACGTTGGTCTCCCGCAGCAGGGCGCTCATGTGTCCCGAGATGGCCTTGAAGTCCTCTTCCCGGAACGACCAGCTGCTTGCACCAGGCATTCGGCCTCGCCTAGAGTTTCGATTCCATCCGGCGCATGATCGACTCGGCGCGCCGCCGGAGCGCGGGGTGCTCTTCCCACGCGAGGTAGTCGCGCAGGACGCGCACCGCCTCGGAGCCCGGGTGCCCGCTCAAGTAGCCGAGCGCCGCGAGCCGGCGCAAGGGCCGCGCCGAGAACAGCGACGAGCGCCACCGGCCCATCGAGCGCTGGGCCACGGCCGCGCCGATGACGAAGCCCGCCGCCACCGCCCCCACGAAGTACCAGGTCCGCCGCGTCATTCCGTCGTCACCACCCGCCGCATCGCGATCGCCTGCGCGATCGTCTCGCCGTCGGCGTACTCGAGCTCGCTCCCCGCGGGCAGGCCGCGCGCCAGGCGCGACACCGTGACGCCGTGGGGCCGGAGCGCGCGCTCGAGGTAATGCGCCGTCGCCTCGCCCTCGACGCTCGGGTTGGTCGCGAGGATCACCTCGCGCACCCCGGAGCCGTTCCGCACCCGCTCGGTCAGCGGCGCGACGCTCAACTGGTCGGGCCCCACGCCGTCGAGCGGCGAGAGCCGGCCGCCGAGCACGTGGTAGAGGCCCCGGTACTCGCCCGCCCGCTCGATCGCCGCGACGTCCGAGGCTTCCTCGACCACGCAGATGACCGCGGCATCGCGCCGCGGGTCGGCGCAGATGGCGCATGGGTCCGCCTCGGTGAGGTTGCCGCAGCGCGAACACGCGCGCACCCGTTCCCCCAGCGCGGCCACGGCGCGCGCGAGCCGCGCGGACTCGTCCCGGGGCTGCTTGAGCAGGAAGTACGTCAGGCGCTGCGCCGTCTTGCGGCCGATCCCCGGGAGCTTGGCGAACTCGCCAACCAGCTCCTCGATCGCGGACACGGCTACAGCGAAAACGGCAGCGGGAACGGCAGCGCGCTCTGGACCTTCTTGATCTCGTCCTGCGCGATGTCGGCCGCCTTCTTCTGCACCTCGGTCACCGCGGCCAGCACGAGATCCTCCAGCATCTCGACGTCGCCGCCCAGGAGGCTCGGGTCGATCCGGATGTCCCGGACCTGGCCGCGCCCGTCCGCCGTGACGGTCACCATGCCGCCACCGGCGGACCCGGTCACGGTCCGGTTCGCCAGCTCGGTCTGTATCGCTGCTAGGCGCCCCTGTACCTGCTGCCCGATCGTGAGGAGCGCGCGTAGGTCGGTCATCGGCTGTAACCTAGGGGTCCGACAGGCCCGTTGCAAGCCTACTCGAGAAGCTCCAAGTCCAAGGCATCCATGGCGCTATCCAACGCCGGGTCCTTGCCGCGGAAGGCCTTCGCACGCTCGGCCTTGGCCCCCGAAACGGTCACCCGCTGGACCTTGGCCGAGGGGGCCGAAGGCAGGCCCTCCCGGGCGGCCTCGGCGGTGGGGTGGCCGACCTCGGCGACCAGCACGGCGGCCCCCAGCACCCGGCTGGCGAGGGCCTCGATCGGCCGCCGGTTCCGGGTGAGGCTCTCCGGCGTGAGCGGGTTGCCGCCCTTCGGCGCCAGGCCGAGGAGGTTGCCCTCGAGCGACTCCACGTCCACGTCGGTGAGCGCCTCGGCGACCATCATCTTGCGCTCGGCGCGTGCGGCAGCGATCACGTCGGGCCAGAGCTCGCGGACCGCCTCGAGCGTCAGCGGACCGCTCTGACGCGGCGCCGAAGCAGGCGTTTCGGACCCGGGCGTGCGCATCGGGGGCGCGGTCTCTCGCATCATCCGGGGCTCCGGCGGCGACGCCCCGGGGGCCTCGGGGCGCGGCGGCGGAGCGCCGCTCA
>CAYHQJ010000248.1:799-2390 GCA_964358595.1 uncultured Gemmatimonadales bacterium | reverse complement strand
CGAGGTCGAGATCAGCGCCGCGGTGGACCGGCTCGCGAAGGCGCTGCGCGAAAGCGGCCGGGTCTCGGACGCGATCGGGCGGCTCGGCCCCACGGAGTTCGCGGTCATCGCCCACGGGACTGACGCGTCGGGCGCCGTGCGGCTCGCCGAGCGGCTCGCGCAGGCGCTCGAGTCGGGCGGGGTGGCCGGCGCGCCTAAGATGCGGATGGCGGCCGGATACGACGCCGTCGCCAACTACCACGAAGCGCCGATCGAGCCGTCGGACATGCTGGTGCGGGCGACGATGGCGATGCGCCTCTCGCGCTCGGACGCGAGCGGTAAGTGGATCCGTCAATTCGAGCCTGCCACGACGAACTAGCCCCCTCCCGCCGGCGCCGCGGAAGCGCCGCACCACCACCGTTGCAGCTCTCCCAAGGCCGGCTCGCTCGGCCCTGATCGTTGCGCAGACGCCATAGTCGTGTAACTTCTACTGCCCCGGTGTGGCGGCTTCGCGTCACGCCGCCTCGTTCCCAGCCGGGCAAGGGTGGAGAGCACGACATGAGGGGTCCGAACGGACGTCCCGGAAGCGCGGGGCGGGGTGTGCCCGACAGCACGCTCGTGCCCCGCGAGTTCCGCTCCACGGTCAGCATCCTGGTCATTGACGACGAGCGAACGCTGCGCGAGAGCTGCAAGACGGTGCTCGAGGCGGAGGGCTACCGCCTCGAGGCCTGCGGCCGCGGCGACGACGCGCTCCAGCTGGTCAAGCGACGCCGGTTCGACATCGTCCTCACCGACCTCTACATGTCGGACGTCACGGGCATGGAGCTGCTCAAGGCGACCCTGGCGACCTCGCCCGACACGATCGTCGTCGTGATGACGGGCAACCCGAGCGTGGCGTCCAACCTCGAGGCGCTGCGCGCCGGCGCGTGGGACTACCTGCCCAAGCCGTTCTCGGCGACGCACCTCCAGATCCTGGTTGGGCGGGCGACGCACGCCGTCTTCGTGGCGCGCGAATCGGGCGAGCACGTGCGCGAGCTCGAGGAGCGCGACGGCACCACCGAGAAGCTGACCGTCCTCGGCCTCTCGCCGCCGTTCCAGCGCGCCGTGGAGCTGGCGCGGCGGGTCGCCGCAACCGACGCGTCGGTGTTCATCACCGGCGAGAGCGGCACCGGCAAGGAGCTGATCGCGCAGTTCATCCACCAGCACAGCCGGCGCAGCAGCCGGGCGATGGTGGTGGTCAATTGCGCCGCGCTCCCCGAGGGGCTGCTCGAGTCGGAAATGTTCGGCCACGTGAAGGGCGCCTTCACCGGCGCCGTGCGTGACAAGGTGGGGCTGCTCGAGGCGGCCAACGGGGGCACGTTCTTCCTCGACGAGCTGATCGACATGCCCAAGTCGGTCCAGGCGAAGCTGCTCCGGGTCATCCAGGACGGCGTCGTTAGGCGGGTCGGCAGCTCGACGACCAGCTCGGTCGTCAACGTGCGGTTCATCTCGGCGTCGAACCGCGACCCGGAGCAGGCCGTCAAGGACGGGTCGCTGCGCGAGGACCTGTACTACCGCCTGCGCGTGGTGCCGATCCACGTGCCGTCGCTGCGCGAGCGGCGCGAGGACGTGA
>CAYHQJ010000248.1:0-789 GCA_964358595.1 uncultured Gemmatimonadales bacterium | reverse complement strand
CCACTTCCTCCAGTACTACTGGCGGCGCCACCGCGGCGCCGACACCGCGGCGCCGAGGCTCAGCGACGCCGCCGTGGCCGCGCTGTGCTCGCGAGCGTGGCAGGGCAACGTCCGCGAGCTCCAGAACGCCATCGAGCACGCCGTGGTGATGCTCGAGCCCGGGCAGGAGATCCAGCCCGACGACATTCCGCTGGGTGGGGAGCCGCGCGCCGTGGTGCAGGCCGACGACGCGGCGAGCTTCATCACCGAGGACGTCATGGGCCAGAGCTACCACGTGGCCCGCGACCGCGTGATCGCGTCGTTCGAGCGGCGCTACCTCACCTGGCTGGTGAACCGGGCCGGCGGCAACATGTCGAAGGCCGCGCGCCTGGCCGGCGTGGATCGCACGACGCTGTACCGGCTCATGGAGCGCCACGGCCTCCAGCGCGAGACGATCACCGTGATGCCCCAGTGACGGTGCGGCTGAGCGAGGTGAAGGGTACCGCCCGTCCGGCGCGGCGCTCTTCCGACCAGCCGGGCGCCGGCGCCGACGCGCCGTTCGCCATGCTGCGCGAGGCCGCGGCCGCCGTGCAGGCCCAGTGGCAGAACGAGCGCGGCGACGCTCTCAACCCGACCGAAGCGCTCCAGCTGCTCGACTGGCTCACCCACGCCGCGGTGGAGGCGGTGCACGGGGAAGCCCCCGCCCGCGGCGGCCCCGCGGCCAGCACGCTCGGCCGCCACCTCCTCGAGCTGCTGCGCGCGGAGGTCGTGCGCGGCTGGCGCATCGCCGAGCAGCCGCCGGAGCCGGAG
>CAYHQJ010000247.1:0-2390 GCA_964358595.1 uncultured Gemmatimonadales bacterium | reverse complement strand
AGATGTTGTCGATGAACAGGAGCACGTCCTTGTTCTCGGCGTCGCGGAAGTACTCAGCGACGGTCAGCGCCGAGAGGCCGACGCGGAGACGGGCTCCTGGCGGCTCGGTCATCTGTCCGTAGACCAGCGCGGCGCGCGACTTCGACATGTCTTTCATGTCGATCACGCCCGACTCCTGGAATTCCAGCCAGAGATCGTTGCCTTCGCGCGTGCGTTCGCCGACACCGCCGAACACCGACACACCGCCGTGCTTCATGGCGATGTTGTTGATCAGCTCCATGATGATGACGGTCTTGCCGACGCCGGCGCCGCCGAACAGGCCGATCTTGCCGCCCTTCACGAACGGGGCGATGAGGTCGATGACCTTGATGCCGGTCTCGAAGATCTCGGTCTTCGGCTCGAGGTCGGTGAACTTCGGGGGCTCGCGATGGATCGGCCAGCGCTCCGCGTCCGCCGGGATCGGCGCGCCGCCGTCCACCGGCTCGCCGAGCACGTTGAGGATGCGGCCGAGCGCGTGTTTACCGACCGGCACGGAGATCGGGCCGCCGGTGTCCAGGGCATTCATGCCGCGCACCACGCCGTCGGTGGACGACATCGCCACCGCGCGGACCTGGTTGCGGCCGATGTGCTGCTGGACCTCGGCCACCAGGTTGACGCCGTCGCCCGTGACCCGGAGCGCCGTGTAGAGCTCCGGCAGCTGCTCCGGCTCGAACTCGACGTCGAGCACCGGCCCGATGACCTGCACGACCTTTCCGAAGTTGTCCGCCATTGCCGTCCCCTCAGCCCTTCTGTGCCTCGGCGCCGCCGACGATCTCCGCGATCTCCTGCGTGATCTGGGCCTGGCGCGCGCGGTTGAAGGTGCGCGTCAGGATGTCGAGCATCTCCCCTGCGTTGTCCGTGGCGCTCTTCATCGCCGTGCGGCGGGCCCCCTGCTCCGAGGCCGCGGTCTCCACCAGCGCGCGGTAAACCTGGTTCTTCACGTACAGCGGCAGCAGCGCGCCGAGGATCTCGTCGGCGCCCGGCTTGAGCAGGTAATTCGCGGGACGGGGGGACCGCGGGACGGCGGGACCGGCGGACGATGGCCGACCCGTCGGTCCCCCGGTCCCCCGGTCCCCCGGTCCCGCCTCCACGGGCAGCACCCGCAGCACCGCGGGCGGCGTCGAGAGCGCCGACTTGAAGGTGGCGTACACGACGTCCACCAGCGCCAGAGCGCCAGCCCCGTACTCCTGCATCAGCGGCTGGACCAGCTCCAGCGCGTGCTGCGCCGTCGGCCGGTCGCCGACGTCCACGCGCGCGAGCGCCAGCTCGCGCTTCGCGAACTGGAAGAACCGCACGCCCTTCTTCCCGACGGCGTGCAGCTCCACCACGTAGCCCGCCTCCTCCAGTTCCGCCATCCGCCGGCGCGCGGTCCGGATGAGGTTCGCGTTGAACGCGCCGGCCAGGCCGCGGTTCGACGTGATGAGGATGACGGCCGCGCGCGCGGGGCCGCCCTTCGCGGGCGGCACCGGCTGGCGCAGCAGCGGGTAGCTCTCGACCAGCTCCGGCGTCAGCAGGTCGGCGATCGCCGCCGCCAGCGCCCGCGCGTACGGCCGCGCCGCGACCACCCGATCCTGCGCGCGCTTGAGCTTCGACGTGGCCACCAGCTCCATCGTGCGCGTGATCTTGCGGGTGTTCTCGACGGAGCGGATCCGCCGCTTGAGGGCGCGGGTCTTCGCCATCTACGTGCGGAGCGCCTGGTAGGCCTCGACCGCCTTGCGCAGCCGCCCGATCAGCTCGTCCGACATCACCTTCCTGGTCCGGATCTCCTCGCCGATCTCCGGGTGGCTGGCCGCCATGTACTCGTGGAAGCCGGCCTCCCACCCCTTCACCTGATCGATCGCGACGTCGTCGAGGTAGCCGCTCGTCACCGCGAAGATGATCTCCACCTGCTCGGCGACGGACATCGGCGTGTACTGCCCCTGCTTCAACACTTCGACCGTGCGCTGGCCGCGCTGGAGCTGGCGGATCGTCGCCTGGTCGAGGTCCGAGGCGAACTGTGCGAACGCCTCGAGCGCCCGGTACTGCGCCAGGTCGATCCGCAGCCGGCCGGCCACCTGCTTCATCGCCTTGATCTGCGCGTTGCCGCCCACGCGGCTCACCGAGATGCCGACGTTGATCGCGGGCCGGACGTTCGAGTAGAACAGGTCGGTCTCGAGGAAGATCTGCCCGTCCGTGATCGAGATGACGTTGGTCGGGATGTAGGCCGAGACGTCGCCCGCCTGGGTCTCGATGATCGGCAGCGCCGTCAGCGAGCCGCCCGGCTTCTTGATCCGCGGGTCCTGCGTGATGAGCTGGGGGTCCTCCGCGATCTTCGCGGCCCGCTCCAGCAACCGCGAGTGCAGGTAGAACAC
>CAYHQJ010000246.1:0-2403 GCA_964358595.1 uncultured Gemmatimonadales bacterium | reverse complement strand
CGGCTGGGAGATGCGCTGGCGCAACGCGCTCGAGGTGGGCGACGCGTTCTCGACCGGGCAGGTCCTGGAGAAGTCCGTCGGCATCAAGAAGACGCTCGCCGCGGTGAAGGACCACTACTACGAGGCGAAGCGCCGAGGGCGCGCCGTCGGCATCGCGTGCGGGCTCAAGAACAGCGGCATCGGCAACGGCGCCGAGGAGTGGGGCAAGGCGCGGCTCGTCGTGGAGAAGGACGGCAGCGTCGCGCTCTACAACGGCTACACCGAGATGGGCCAGGGGCTGCTGACCGTGTTGATCCAGTTCGCCGTGGAGGTCACCGGGCTGCCCGCGTCGGTCTTCGTTCCGAAGGTGGACTCCACGTTCGAGATGCAGTGCGGGCAGACCACCGGCTCGCGCGCGACGCTGTTCGGCGGGCGCGCGGTCATGCAGGCGGCGGCGCAGCTCAAGGCCGACCTGGATGCGGGACACGCGCTCGCGGACCTGGCCGGTAAGGTGTACGCCGCCGACGTCGTGACCAGGGACACCACCGCCCTAGGCGCGCCGGTGGCGAAGGTCAAGACGCACACCGCGTTCGGCTACGCGACCCAGGTCTGCATCCTGGACGAGCAGGGGCGCGTCGAGCGGTTCATCGCCGCGCACGACGTCGGGCGCGCGGTGAACCCGGCGCTGTGCGAGGGGCAGATCGAGGGCTCGATCCACATGGGCCTGGGCTACGCGCTCACCGAGGAGCTGCCCTGCCCGGACGGGATGCCGGCGACGTTCAAGCTGCGCGAGCTCGGCGTGCTGCGCGCCCGGGACATGCCCGCGGTCGAGGTGATCCTGGTCGAGGAGGCCGAGCCCGAAGGCCCACTCGGCGCGAAGGGCGTCGGCGAGATCGGCCTGGTACCGACGGCGGCCGCGGTCGCCTCCGCGCTCGAGGCCTACGACGGCGTGCGCCGCTACACGCTGCCCATGAAGGACTCGCCCGCCGCCCGCGCGATGAGCGTCGGGCGCCTCCGGTCCGCGTAGGTGGCCGGCGCGGGCTTCGTCAACGCCCACACCCATATCTACTCCGGCCTCGCGCCCCTCGGCATGCCGGAGCCGGCGCAGGCGCCGGAGAACTTCGTCCAGATCCTGGAGCGTATCTGGTGGCGGCTCGACCGCGCGCTCGACGAGCGCGCGCTGCGCGCCGCGGCGCGCTACTATGTCGCCGAGGCGCTGCTCCACGGCACCACGGCCCTGGTGGACCACCACGAATCGCCCAACTTCATCGACGGCTCGCTCGACGTGCTGGCCGATGTCTGCCAGGAGCTGGGGCTGCCCGCCCTGCTGTGCTTCGGCGCGACCGAGCGCAACGGCGGGCGCGAGGAGGCCCGGCGCGGCCTGGCGGAGTGCCGCCGCTTCATCCGCGCCAACGACCGGCCGCTGGTGCGGGGCGTGGTCGGCCTGCACGCGTCGTTCACCGTCTCCGACGACACGATCCGCGAGGCGGGGGAGCTGTGCCGCGAGCTGGGCTCCGTGATACACGTGCACCTGGCCGAGGACGTCGCCGACGTCGCGGACGCGAAGGCGCGCGGGTGGGCCGGCCCGCTCGAGCGGCTGCACGCGCTGGGTGCGCTGCCGCCGGGCTCGATCCTGGCGCACGGCGTCCACCTGAGCCGCGGCGAGGTGCGCGACGCCACCGGGTTCGGCTGCTGGATCGTCCAGAACCCGCGCTCCAACCGCGGCAACCGGGTCGGCTACCCCGGCGCGCTCGGCGCGAGCGCGCGGGTGGCCCTCGGGACCGACGGCTACCCGTCGGACCTGCGTGCCGAGCTGGAGGTGCTGCTGGTGGAGGCGCGCGCGCACGGCGACGACGAGCGCGCGGCCGCGCGGCGCGCGGACGCCGGCCATGCGCTGATCGCCGAGCGGTTCGGCCAGAAGCCTGACGCCCGCCGGCCGGACACCCTCAACCTCGAAGCGATCAGAGCGGAGGCGGCCGCCGAGGCCCCGCGGCTCTGGGCGCGCATGGCGGAATTGTGAAGCAACTCGGACTCGAGCGGGAGATAGTTGACCGCGCCGTCTACGAGCGGACCGTGGCGCGGTTCCGCGAGGCGCGGATCACACTCCCCACCTTCGCCCAGCTCGCCGACCCGGCGCTCATTCCCGCCACGACGCAGGCCGCGCTCGCCGGCGTGGACCCCGACGCGGCGCACCCGCTCAACCTGTTCCGGGTGCACTGGTACAACGACGCGGGCCGGAGCGGCAGGAGCGCGCTGCCCGAGTACGTGGTGCTGCCCGAGGTGCTCACGGGAGTCAAGGCCAGGATCGTCGTCGCCTTGGGCGACCGGTTCCCGATGATCCGCGCCCACAAGGTGCTCGCCGCTTACGGCTGCCTCGCGCCGCGCATCGTCACCGGGCAGTTCGATCCCACCCGGCACAAGGCG
>CAYHQJ010000245.1:0-2418 GCA_964358595.1 uncultured Gemmatimonadales bacterium | reverse complement strand
GGTTCGTGGGCGGCATCCAGGCCGACGGCGGCACCAACATCGCCGGCGCCCTCGACGCCGCGCGGAGCACGACGGTGGCCGAAGAGCGGCTGCCGCTCGTCCTGTTCCTCACCGACGGCCTTCCGTCGGTCGGCGAGCAGGCGCCGGAGCGCATCGCCCAGAACGCCGGCGCGCGCATCGGCCGCTCGCGGATCTTCACCTTCGGCGTCGGCCACGACGTCAACACATACCTGCTCGACCGGCTGGCCCAGGAGGGCCGCGGTACGGCCGAGTACGTCGCCCCCGAGGCAAACGTCGAGGCCGCGGTCGGCACCCTGCTCAACAAGATCCGTCACCCGGCGCTCGCCAACCTGCGCATCGAGCACGCGCCGGTGGGGCTGGTGCAGACCTATCCGTCGCGGCTTCCCGACGTCTTTTTCGGCGGGGAGCTGGTGATCTTCGGGCGCTACCACGGCACCGGGGACGGCGAGATCGTCGTGTCCGGGCAGCGGGGCGGCCGCACCGAGCGGTTCACCGCGCAGGCGGTCTTCCCGGCCGGCGCGACGGAGAACGAGTTCATCCCGCGGATCTGGGCTTCGCGGCGCATCGGCGAGCTGACGCGCCAGATCCGGATCGAGGGCGCGTCGCAGAACCTCGTGCAGGAGGTCCGCGAGCTGGGCCTGCGCTACGGGATCCTCACGGAGTACACGTCGTACCTCGTACAGGAGCCGGTGACCTCGACGGCCCAGCTCCAGACGATGCGGCAGGTGATGCCGAACCAGGCCGCTCCGGCGGCACCGCGCGCGCAGACCGGCGCCGGTGCGTTCAACAGCGCGCGCTCGAGCAGCGCGATGATGGGCGCGGGCTCGCTGGCCGCCGCGGACGCGGCAGCCGAAGCGCGGATCGGTGAGCTGGGCGCGGGCCGTGGCACGGCGCTGAGCGACATGCGCCGGGTGCACGGCCGGCTGTTCGTGAAGATCGGCGACGTCTGGACGGACGCCGCGCACCAGGACAGCTTGAGAGTGATCGAGGTCGCCCCGTTCAGCGAGGCGTACTTCCAGCTCGTGCGCGCGCTGCCCGGTGTCGCTCAGTACCTCCGGCTCGGTGACGAGGTACTGGTCGCCGGACGCCGCGCGAGCATCAAGGTGACCGCGTCGGGGACCACGGCCTGGCGCGCGGGGCAATTGGACGCCGTGGTGAGGGCGTTCAGGGGAGCGTAAGCCTGCTCGACATCGCGGAGCTGTACGCGCAGTACCACGGGTCGCTCGTCCGGCTGCTGTACCGCCGGACGGGCGACCGCGACCGCGCCGAGGACCTCGCGCAGGACGTCTTTGTGCGGGCGCTCGAAGCGCCGCCGCTCAAACCGAAGCCGTGGCTGTTCGCGGTGGCGCTCAACCTCGCGCGGGACGACGGCCGGAGGACCGCGGCGCGCGAGCGGAAGCTGGAGCTGCTGAAGGGGGAGACGGCCGGCGCGGCGGCGCCGGCGGCGGACCAGGAGGTCGAGGGGCGCGAGACGGTCGCGGCGGTGCGCGCGGCGCTCGCGCAGCTCTCGGACACGGACCGCGAGGCGCTGCTGCTCAAGGCAGAAGGCTTCAGCTACGAGGAGATCGCGTCCACCCTGGGGCTCGCGAAGGGCGCGATCGGGACGACACTGGCGCGGGCGCGGCGGCGGCTGGTCGAAGCGTACCGCGCCCTGGAGACGACGAGACATGTCGCACGTTGACGACGGCCAGCTGAACGCGCTGCTCGACGGCGAGCTGCCGGAGGTGGAGGCGAAGGCGGTCGAGACCCACCTGGCGGCGTGCGCCGCGTGCCGGCTGCGCTACGACGAGGCCAGGCAGTTCCTCGCGCAGGCGGCCGAGCTGCTCGGCGCCCTCGAGCCGCCCGCGGCGAAATCCTACGTCCGGACCCCGGCGGGCGCCGCGGCGGCCGGCCCGCCCGCGGCGGCGGCGCCCGCAGGCGCCGAGCCGCCGCGCCGGGTGTCGAAGACGGCAAAGGAAGTGGCGGTGGACATCGACGGCTCCACGCAGAAGAGCCCGGCGATCCGCCAGGTCTTCCCGCGCGAGGTCGAGCGCCACGCGCCGCTCCCCGAGGCACCGCCGACGCCCGCGGGCCGGCCGCCGCGGATCGACATCACGACCCTCGCGTGGGCCGCCAGCATCGTGCTCGCCCTCGGCGTGGGGTATCTCGCGAGGGAAGTGCGCCTCGCGCGCCGCGAGGTTGTGACGCTGGCGGCCGCAGGCCCCGACACGGCCGCGCCGGCCGCGCCGGCACGGGCCGCACCGCCGACATCCCCCGCCGCAGAGGCGGCACGGCCAGCGCGCGCCACGAGCCCGACCGCGCGGCCGCGGCCCGTGGCGGTGAAGCCGCTCGCGGCCCGCGGCACGAAGCCGCTACCGCCTGACGCCGCTGCGGACGCCGCCGCGCTCGGCACCCGAC
>CAYHQJ010000244.1:0-2430 GCA_964358595.1 uncultured Gemmatimonadales bacterium | reverse complement strand
GAGGCAGTCGAACAGGACTTGGACGGGCACTCGGGTGCCCACGAACACCGGCGTGACGGCAAGCGATAGTGTTCTCACACGCTACTCCTTCCCATGTCCGTGAAGCCCTTTCAGCCCCCCTCACCCACTCCACGTACCACTCCAGCCGCGGGCCTCCAGCCCGGCCCCGCGACCCGGCCGCGCCCCGCAATGTTGCGCCCCACGCGAATAGGGCTAACCTACCGGGCGTGGTCCCGACCCCCACCCGCGCGGTGCTCGCCGTGCTCGCCATCCTCCACGGCGCCGCCCCCGCCGCCCCCGCCGCCGCCGCGGCCCAGACCCCGCCCTCGCGCCTCTGGCGCCCCGACGAACGCACCTTCATCACCGACCTGTGGCGCGTGACCGCCGTGGCCGCCACGCCCGCCGTGCTCTACGCCGCCACCCCCAACGGCCTCGCCGTCTACGACCGCGCCTTCCTCAGCCTGCGCGACGTGCTCGGCGGCATCGACGGATTCCCCGCGACGCCGATCACCGCGATGGCCGCCGATCCCGCCGACGATACCGCCTGGCTCGGCGGCATCGGACAGTGGGTGATGTACCAGCCGCAGGCGCGGCGCTTCGAGTCGGGCGCGCTGCCCGGCGTGGTGGATGCCGTCGCGCTCGACGCGCGCGACCCCTCCCGCGGCGCCTACTTCCACACCTCCGCGGGCTGGTACTTCGTGCCGCGTGGCGGCCTCACGGCCGAGCCGGCCGGCAGCGTCCCGGCCCCCGCCGCACGCATCGGCGAGCTCTCGGCGGACGAGCTGCGCCGCCGCGCGCCCGCGCTCGACGTGGCGCGCATGCACCTCGAGCGCGACGACCAGCTCCGCTCGTTCGCGATGACGTCCGCCGCCGTCGCGCCGGTGAGCACCGACCTGTTCATCGGCACCAGCGGCAACGGCGTGTTCCGCGTGGACCCGCTCACCTACCGCGCCGACCGCTATCCGGCGGGGCTGGTCGGCGCGAGCGTGAGCGCCGTCACCACGGGGCAGGGCCAGGTCTGCGCCGGCAGCGAGGCCCGCGCCGGCTCGCGCCGCCACGGGATCACCTGCTTCCGCGAGGACCTCGCCAACCCGACCTACTTCGAGGGGCGGGGACTCGCGGAGTTGCCCGGCACCGCGATCCGCCGCCTCCTCGTGACCCGGCGCGCGCTGTGGGCGGCGACCGACGCGGGCCTGCTGCGCGTGGACCGGCGCTCCGGCGCCCTCCAGCAGCTCCTCACCCGCGACGGCCTTCCCTCGGACGACGTGCGCGCGCTCGCTCCGGCGCCCGACGGGGTGTGGGTGGGCACGGCACTCGGCATCGCGACGGTCGTCGAGCAGGACAACCGGCGCGCCACCGTGGCCACCACTATCGCCGGGGACGCGACCCTCGCCCTCGCCGCGCGCGGCGACACGGTGTGGCTCGGCACCGTGGCCGGCCTCGCGGTGCTGCTCCCCGGCGAGCCGGCGCCGCTCGCCGTGACCGGCAATCCGGGACTGCGCGACCCGATCGTCGCCCTCGCGCTGCTGCACGACACGGTGGTCGCGGCGACGCAGGCGCGGCTGCTGCTCGGCGCCGACAGCGGATGGCGCGTCGTCGATCCCGCGGGCCCGTCGGTCGGACGGCTCGTCGCGCTGGCGGCCGACTCGGGCGGCCTGTGGGTGGCGGGCACCAACGGTCTCGCGTTCTTCAAGCCCGCGGACGGGTTCTGGACGGCCCTCACCGCCCCGGGCGACATTCCCCAGCCGGTGCGCGACGTCGCGGTGAGCCGCAATCACGTCTGGGTCGCGACGCAGCAGGGGGTCGTCCGGTATCTGAAGCGGGTGTTGGTTCCGTGAGCGAGGTTGAAAGTTGAAAGTTGAAGGGTTGAAGGGTGACGCCGGGCGCGTTTGATGCCGCGCTCGGGCCCGGGCGCGAATTCGACCGCATTCGCGCCATGGCGGCACGGTGGCGGGAGCGCGCCCACGGCCTGGGCGACGACTGCGCCTTCCTCGACACCGGCGGCGGCCGGATCGCCGTGTCGGTGGATCTCTCTATTGAAGGCGTGCACTTCCGCCGCGACTGGCTCGCGCCTGCGGAGATCGGCTACCGCGCCGCGGCGGCGGCGCTCTCCGACCTCGCGGCGGTCGCCGCCGAGCCGATGGCGCTGCTGCTCTCCCTCGGCATTCCCGCGGAAGAGAGCGAGGAGACCGCGCTCGCCATCGCCGACGGCGTGGGCGACGCCGTGGCGGACGCGGGCGCGGTGGTCGTGGGCGGCGACCTCTCGCGCTCGGATCGGATCGTGATCGACTGCTGCGTGATCGGGCGCTCGCCCGCCGAGGTGCGGCGCCGCGGCGCCAGGCCGGGCGACCGGCTCGTCGTGACCGGCGCCTTCGGCGGTCCGCTTGCGGCGCTCACCGCGTGGCGCGCCGGCGCCGAGCCCGCGAGCGA
>CAYHQJ010000243.1:0-2439 GCA_964358595.1 uncultured Gemmatimonadales bacterium | reverse complement strand
TTAATCACCTTGGCCCGCCTCACCTCTCACCTAATCACCTCGGCGCCTCTCACCTCTCACCCCGAAAACCGCACCTCGTGCTCGGCGCCGGCCTGGAAGACGACGGCGCAGCGCATGCCCGTGCCCCAGGCGGTCACCTCGGGCTGAACCGCCTCGCCGTCCACCTCGACGGTCTCGGGGAGCGAGGCGAGCCACGTCCCCACGGTCAGCCAGAGGGGCGGGCCCACGGTGTGGCGCACCGCAATGGTGACGTCGCGTGCGCGCCGCCGGACCCGCAGGTCGTAGACCGACTCCCCGCAGCGCACGCCCGTCACCTCGAGCCACTCGACGTTGTCCGGCAGTTGCGGCACGAGGGTGAGCTTCCCGCCCGGCGCATCCGGCTCGACACCGAGCAACCCCTCGACGAGGGGGACCAGCACCATGGCCGCCGACCAGGCCTGGTCGGGGCAGACGCCGGCGGTGCGCTCCTCCAGTCCGTGCAGCACCTCGTCGAAGGCGCCGCCCTGGCGCACGAAGGCGAGCCGCGCGTTGGCCATGAGGTGGCGGAAGCCCGCGGGGCCGCGCCCTGCGCGGAACTCGGCGAGCGCGGCCCAGCCGGTGAACAGCGGCCAGACGGCGCCCGCGTGGTAGGCGGCGGCGTTGAAGAGGGGATCTCCCGTGGGCAGGAGCCGCACGCCCCAGCGGGCGCTGAAGCCGTCGCCGCCGAGCGCGTCGAGGAACTTCCGCGCGCGCACCGGGTTCACTGCGCCGAGCAGGATTGCGACGGCGGTGAGCGCGGTCTGGGTCCAGGTGCGGGTGCCATCCGCGCGCTTGTCGAGCGCGTAGCTGCCGCGGCGCTCGTGGTAGAAGCTCCCCTCGATCGCCGCGCCGGCGCGCGCCGCGCGCGCCCAGCACTCGGCGGCGAGCCGCGCCTCGCCGAGCACGTCGGCGGTTCGCGCGAGCGCCTCGAGCGCGGCGCGCCAGATCGCCGCGAGGTAGAGCGTGACGTGCGCGCCACCGAGCGGGCCCGACTCGATCCACCCGTGCCCGACGCGCGTGTTCTCGATCAGCCCGTCGCCGTCGCTGTCGGTGCCGCAGCAGAACGCGTAGGCGCGCTCGACCTTCGGCCACACCGAGCGGACGAACTCGGCGTCGCCGGTCCAGGCGAGGTAGCGGGCCACGAGCAGGAGGTAGAGCGGCGTCGCGTCGGCGGCGTCGTAGTGGAACTGGCCCGACGTCGTCGCCTCGTGCAGCACCTTCCCCGTCACGTCCTGCCGGTCGCCGAGGAACCGGACGACCTGCCGCACCACCGAGTACTCGCCGGCCGCGAGCAGCCCGAACGCGGACCAGCAGGCGTCGCGGCCGAAGAACCACGCGTAGCCCGGCCGGCCGTCGCCCCACCCGCTCTGCGACGGCCCGTACCCGGCCACGAGCGAGCGCCCGACGCCGGGGACGTCCACGAGGAAGCCGTCGAGCCGGCGCTTCGCCCACTCGACCGCGCGCGGCAGCCGGTCCTCCTCGCAGCGCACGGCGACGCGCGCCTCGCGCATCGTGGTCGCGCGCTGCAGGCGCTGCCGCACTAACCCACGCACGCCGAGCCGACGCACCGCGCGCAGCGTGCGGTCCAGGTCGTCGCGGTTGATCCCGCCGACCACCGCAAGGCGCAGCGGCACGCCGAGCGGCGCGCCGATCGTGCACTCCACCGCCGGCGTGGACGCGACGTGCACCTCACGCATGGTGATCGCGCACGGCCGGCTCGCGAACACGGCCACCACGCCGTCATCGCTCTCCGAATGCACGATGGCGACCAAGCCGTTCGCCCCGCGGCGGAAGCGCAGGTTGCCGCCGCACCCGGCGGCGAACGGCCACATCCGCCTGAGGTCGATCCGCAGCAGCACCTCGAACCGGGCCGGACCGCGGCCGACCGACTCACGCCCCTTCCGCGTCGCGTGGTATTCGACCAGCGCGAGCGGCTGCTCGAGCGCGACGAAGCAGGTCTCGGTGAGGCGGCGGCGCGGGGTCTCGAGCGTGCGCACGACGACGTCGGGCGTGACGGTGATGCGCGTGCCGTGCGCCGGCTCGCCGTCGGCCGCCACGTCCCACGCCGCGACGGCGCGGTGCGGGTGGGCCCACAGCTCGCGGATCCCCGTGCGGTCGCGCCCCACGAGCAGGACGCGGCGCCCGGCGATGTCGAACTGCTCGTCGCTCTCGACGGCGCTCTCGAGCGCGATGGGATCGGTGCCGCCCTCGGGGAGCGCCCCGTCGAGGTCGAGCGGGTCGGGGAGCACGAGCGACTCGGAGGGCGTCGCCGCGGTGGCGGGCTCGGGCCAGTGCGCGCGATCCTCACCCTCGGGCCGGGTCGCGCCGATGGCGTTGGCCATCAGCCGCTCCAGCTGCGGCCGCAGGAGCGGGTCCGGCGCCGCGAAGTGGACGAACGCGCCGACGCAGAGCACCCGCCCC
>CAYHQJ010000242.1:0-2489 GCA_964358595.1 uncultured Gemmatimonadales bacterium | reverse complement strand
AGAAGCTCGGCCTCTTCGTGCGGGACCCGGTCGCGTGGGACCAGCCCGACGCGGCGGCGGCCCGCGCCTTCTATCGAGGGGTCGTGCGGCTCGCGCGCACCGATCCGGCGCTCGTCGCAGGGGAGTTCGCAGCGGTCGAAACCAGCGCCCCCGCCGACGTGATCGCCTATCGGCGGGGCGACGCGGTCGTGCTCGTGAACGCGCGGCCCCGCGCGGTGCGTTTCGCCGTGACGGGCTTCGACGTGGATCGCGCGCGCGAGCTGCTGTCGGACCGCACATTGCGCGGCGACTCGGTCACGCTGCCGGCCTACGGTGCGGTCGTGCTGGCGCGGCGCGCCCTCCGCTCGAGCCGGACGCCTCGTGGGCGGGCACGGGCGACTGGCGCCTCGCGGGTGCTCGCCTACCGGCGGACGAGGTCGAGCACGAGGCTCTCCCGCGGCCCGATCGTGCCCATGACCGGACGGTAGTCCCGGATCCGCCCGTCCCGACCCACCTGCAGTCTCGCGCCATCCGGACCGCCGAGCAGGTTCCGTGGCGCGTACCGCCCGGGCGGGAGCACGCCCTCCCCGGAGCCGATCGAGACGCTGGAGGCAGCCTCGGCGCCCAGGTTCGCCACCACGAGCACCGTGCGGCCGCCCGCTCGGCGGAGGTAGGCGGCGACCTGCGGGCTGCTCGCTGAGAGCGGCACCAGCCTGCCCATCGCCAGCGCCTCGTTCGCCCTGCGCAGGTGGATCAGCCGGCGATAGAGGTTCAGCAGCGAGCCGGGGTCGGCGTCCTGCGCCTCCACGGTGGTCGTCATCGAGTCCGGCTGGGCGCTCGACCACGCAGTGCCGGTGGTGAAGCCCAGACCCGGACGCGGGGCCCACTGCATCGGGGTCCGCAACCGTGGGTCCGGCTTGTCCCCCGCCATCCCGATCTCCTCGCCGTAGTACACGAACGGCAGACCCGGAAGGGTGAGCAGGAGGGTCGCCGCCAGCCGCGCGCGAGCGGCGTCGCCGCCCAGCGCGGTCATGGTGCGCGTGCCGTCGTGGTTGCTCAGGAACGGCGACCAGCGGTAGGCGGGGAGCGTGTCCTGCAGCCGGAGGAAGCCGGAGAGCAGCCCGCCGACGGAGCCCCTGCGGACCGCCGCCAGGAGCGAGTCGGACGGCTCGAAGCCGAAGTGTGAGGTGAGCTGGTCGGGGTAGTAGGGGAGCACTGCCCCGATGTTGCCCCACGCCTCGCCCACCGTATATGTCTCGGGCGCGACGCTGCGGAGGTGCTCGGCGTACTCGTGCAGGAAGGCGTGGGTGCCGGCGCAGCCCATCAGGCACGCCCCGTCCTCCACGAGGTACGGGATCGCATCGAGGCGGAAGCCGTCCACCCCCATCTCGCGCAGCCAGAAGGTGGCGATCCGCTTCGCCTCCTCCCGCACGGCGGGCGTGTGGTAGTCGAGGTCCGGCATGTCGGGCGAGAACGCCCCGTAGTAGTACTCGTCCCGCACGGGGGACCGGCGCCAGGCCTCGTCGCCCCAGGGACCCCTGCCCAGCGGCGACGGGGAGAAGCGGTACCAGCTCCGATAGGGCGACGTGGTGTCCCGCAGCGCCGCCTGGAAGTAGGGGTGCCGGATCGAGGAGTGGTTCAGCACCATGTCCACGAGCACCGCGATCCCGCGGCGGTGCGCCTCCGCCACCAGCCGCCTGAAGTCCGCGTTGGTGCCGTAGGCCGGCTCGACACGGTAGTAGTCGCTGACGTCGTAGCCGTGGTAGCTGGGCGATTCGGCCACCGGCATGAGCCAGATGCAGGAAGCGCCGAGGTCGGTCTGCGAGGCGGGGTTCCCGTCGTTGACGTAGTCGAGCTTGCGGATCAGGCCGTTCAGGTCACCGATCCCGTCGCCGTCGCTGTCGAAGAAGGAGCGGACGAAGACCTCGTAGCAGACGCCGCCGCGCGTCCAGGCGGGCGCCGCCGCGGGTGCCGCCTGAGCTGAAAGCGACGCGACCGTCCGCGGCATCGGGGCGGCGAACGCCGCGAGGGCCGCGCAGAGCGCGACCGAGGCCGGTCGCCTCATGGTTGACCTTTCGACGCCGGACGGATGCGGACCGCGACGCCGGCGAGGACCGTCGCGGCGTCGATCGCAACGGCCGAATTGGCTTCGAGCCGGAGCTGGACCGCGCCGGTGGCGTCCACGACGACCGAGGTGCCGGCGCAGGCTGTGCCGGCGAGCCCGCCGGTCAGGAGGTCGCAGTACGTTCCGGGCGGCATCCCCGTGGCGACCGTGGCCGCAACGGCGGCGCGCTCCCGGTTGATGGCCACGAAGCCCCTGTCGCCGCGGGAGAAGGCGATCGCGTTGGCGCCGTTGTCCCACCAGTGGTTGATGTCGGTGCCCGCGACGACGCGACGGAAGCTCACCATGTTCCGGATGTGCGGGTCGCGGTGTTCGCACACCCACTGGCCGATCGTCGCCCTCTCGAGGCTCGCCGCGCACGTCACGTCGTTCGTGTTGCCGCTGGCAT
>CAYHQJ010000241.1:0-2501 GCA_964358595.1 uncultured Gemmatimonadales bacterium | reverse complement strand
TAATCGTCGCGGAAGTGACAATCGAGCGCGACGTAGGCGGTGCCCTCGGCGTGATACGACGCCGCGATCGTCGCCACCCAGCAGTTGGTGGGCGTGCCCCGCGGTAGGTTGGCGGCCACGTTTGTCCAGGTGCGCCCCGTGTCCTGCGAAACCCAGATGAGCCCGTCGTCCGTCCCGGTCCACAGCACCGCCGGCGTCTTCGGGCTCTCGGCGATGGAGAAGATGGCGTGATAGCTGGTGTGACCGACCTCGGGCGCCGGGTTCTGGCGCGGCGTGCGCGTCATGTCCGGGCCGAGGATCTCCCAGTCGTTGCCGCCTTGCCGCATTCGGAACAGGCGGTTCGCGCCGAGGTAGAGGGTGCCGCGCTCGTGGGCCGAGAGCAGGATCGGCGTCGTCCACCCCCATGTGAACGGGTATCCGCTCTCTGCCCCGGCGTCGAGCGACAGGGGCTGGATTCCGTCCCGCCGCCAGGTGCGCAGGTCGAGGCGCGACATGTTGCCGAACTGCGAGCCGGAGTACACGGTGAACGGGTCGTCCGGCGGGATCTGCACCCACATCCCGTCGCCGCCGTTCACCGGATACCAGTCGGGGTCCGCGATCCCCACAGTGTCGCGGGTGCGGCTGGGGCCGCACCACACGCCGTTGTCCTGCAAGCCGCCGCAGATCTGGTAGGGCGTCTGTGAACTGTCCACGATCACCGTGTAGAACTGCCCGATCGGGATGGGCATGTGCCACCAGGCGCGGCCGGCGTCGAGCGTGACATAGACGCCGCCGTCGTTGCCGAGGATCATGTGGCCCGGATCGAGCGGATCCATCCACAGCGCGTGGTGGTCCACGTGCACCCGCGCCAGCGAGTCGGGCGCGAAGGTCCGGCCGCCGTCCTTGCTCTCCAGGAGCTGGGTCGCTCCCACGAAGACGTGGTTGCTGTCTGTGGGGTCCACCCAGATGTCGTCGTAGAAGTAGTGCGGGTTCGCCGCCAGGTCGTTCACCTGCGTCCACGTCGCGCCGGCGTCGCCGGAGCGGAACACGCCGCCGAAGCGGCCCTGCGCCGGGTCGGTGATCCCGCGGTCCACCGCGATCATGGCGAAGACGAGGCTCGGGTTCTGCGCCGAGACCGTGATGCCGATCCGGCCGAGCCGGCCCGTGGGCAGGCCGTTGTTGCGGCTCGCATCCGTGAGCCGCGTCCAGGTCGCGCCGCCGTCGGTCGTCTTGTAGATGCCGCTCGTCGTCCCGACGCCCTCCATGTGCCCGCCGCCCCAGCGCAGCCGGTGCCACGCCGCGGCGTACAGCACGCCCGGGTTCGAGGGGTCCATCTCGAGGTCCACGACGCCGGTCGTGTCGTCCACGAAGAGGACCTTGGTCCACGTCCGGCCGCCGTCGGCCGTCTTGAAGACGCCGCGCTCGCTGTTCGCGCCCCACAGGTGGCCGAGCGCCGCGACGTACACGATGTCGGGGTTGGTGGGATGGATGACGATGCGGCCGATGGCGCGCGTCTCCTCCAGCCCCATGCGGGTCCAGGCGCGACCGCCGTTTGTGGACTTGTACACCCCGTCGCCCCAGTACTGCGAGCGCAGGCTGTTCTTCTCACCCGTGCCGGCCCACAGGATGGTCGAGTCTGAAGGCGCCACGGCCAGGTCGCCGATCGTTTCGCTGCCGAGGCCGCTCGAGACGGACTGCCAGGTCACGCCGCCGTTCCGGGTCCGCCACACACCGCCGCCGGCGGCGCCGATGTAGAACGTCTTCGGCCTCGGCTCCCTCGAGCTGGGCACCGCGATCGCCGTCACGCGGCCGCTGTACGCGGCGGGCCCCAGGGCGCGGATGTTCGTGCTCTCGACGAAGCGGGCCAGGGCGTCGCGCCGCTGCGTGGTGTCCTGGCGCGCGGTGTCGGGCCGGCTCGCTCCGGGTCGCGCCGGCGTCTGGGCAGGCTGCCGGGGGCGCTGGGCCGGCACTGCGGTGGAGAGGACCGACAGGACACTGCAGGCGATGAGGGCTCGGGAGAGGTTCATGGCGACCGGGGTTGAGGGTCGGGGTCAATGCTACCGCGCGGCGGTGCGGGGGGCAAAGGCTCGCGACCCGCCCGTACTCTCCGTATCTTCACGGCGATTTCACTTCAGCGAAGGCGGATGACCTGACGAACCCCGTCGAGCGGCTGACTGCGGCCCTCGCCGACCGCTATGCCATCGAGCGCGAGCTCGGCATGGGCGGGATGGCGACGGTCTATCTCGCCAAGGACCTCAAGCACGACCGCCGGGTCGCGCTCAAGGTGCTGCGGCCCGAGCTGGCCGCGGTCCTGGGCGGCGAGCGGTTCCTGGCCGAAATCAAGACCACCGCCAACCTCCAGCACCCGCACATCCTGCCGCTCCACGATTCGGGCGAGGCCGAGGGGATCGTCTACTACGTCATGCCGTACGTGGAGGGTGAGAGCCTGCGGGACCGGCTGGCGCGCGAGAAGCAGCTGCCGGTGGAGGAGGCGGTGCGGATCGCGCGCGAGGTGGCGAGCG
>CAYHQJ010000240.1:0-2503 GCA_964358595.1 uncultured Gemmatimonadales bacterium | reverse complement strand
GTAGATGCGGATGTAGGAGTTCACCAGCCAGCCCTTGCTCTCCACTTCCTTCAGCCGCTCCGGGGCGAGAGCGGAACGGTCGGCCTCGAAATCGCCCAGCCAGCCGCTGCTGGACGGGTAGTAGACCGCGATCTCGGCCGCGGGCCGCCCGATCGAAAGCAGGTAGGAGGCCCGGTTGGAATACTCCGCCAGCAGCGGGAAGTGCGGCCACTGCGGGCTGCCGTTCCAGTCCGGCGGGTGGAAGCAGGGGCGGAACTCCTCCCGCGAGGAGAGGTACAGCATGGTCTGAAACTGGTTGATGCGTCCTTGGCGAAGCCGGGGGCGTGCACGTAGCGCGTGGGCGAGGTGCGGAACCCGGGCGCCGGCGGGTCGCCCGGCAGCAGCACCTGCATGCGGGGGCCGGGGAAGTCCCGCGAGATGCGGCCGCCCATGAAACCGCTCGGGTAGCTGCCCTCGTTCGATGCGCTGCCACGGCTGCGGGGCGGGGCCCGCGAGCATTACGCCGGCCAGCAGGGCCGGCAGGAGAGCGAGCTTCATGGCGCCACCTCGAGGGGAACCAGGCGGACGGGGCCGATCAAGCCCGAAGGCAGCGGCTCGGGAACCAGCTTCTTCTCCGACGGTTCGGGGAACCGCAGGGGCTTTAGCGCCGAGTAATCGGGCGTGGGCTCGCCGAGCACGCGGTTGATCGGCAGGTTGGTGACGCCGATCTCGATGACGTTGCGGCCGGGCTTCAACAGCCCCGAGACATCCAGGGTGTACGGCCGCTTCCAGCGGACGCCGGCGGGCTGGCCGTTGATCCGGACTTCCGCGATCTCGCGCACCTGGCCGAGGTCGAGCCGCCACTGCCGCCGCCCGGCGGGCACGTCGATCTCGACCCGGTAATCGCCCCGCCCGGAGTAGTAGCGGCGTTCGGGCATCTCCGTCCACGAGCGCAGGCGCTCCAGCCGCACGGGCGCGGCGCCGAAGGCCACTGTCCAGGGGCCGGCGACGGTGACGGCATCCCCGGCGGCCCGCTTGGCCGGCCGGCGCGGCGCGGGGCCCGCGGCGGGGTCGAAGACCACCAGCGTGGAGCCGTAGGGCTCGAGTTCAATGTCCACCCCGGCGCCCCGCCCGGCGTCGCGGACCGTGCCGTCCATGGGGTCCCAGAAGCGCGCCGCTCCCCGGGCGTCGCGGAAGAAGGCGCGGAGCGACTTCGGCCGGTCGGACGTGTTGGCGAGGAAGTAGACGTTGCGGTCCCCGTCGCCGCGGTGGAGGAAGTAGACGTCCGGGTCGCGCGGCTCGAAGCGGACCTCGGGGCCCAGCGAGGCCAGCACGCGGGCCAGTTCCTCCGTCTCGTCCGTCACGAAGATCCCTTCGCCCTTGCCGCAGCGGTGGCGGCGGGCGCCGGTTCCTTCGCCGAAGATCTCCCTAACGAGCGCACGGACGCGGGCGTAGTTCGCTGCCCGCTCCATGACGCCGTAAGCGCCTTCCGGAAGCCTGCGGGTGGCGATCACGGCGCCGCCCGAGCGGCAGAACGCGGCCAGCCGCTCGAGCACCGGCAGCGCGATGCCGCGCAGGTTCGGCAGCACGGCGATGCGATAAGCGACATCGCCGGCTTCCAGGCGCCCCCGGGAGGTGTCGAGCGTGTCCTGGAGGATGGAGCGGTCGAAGCCGTCCATCGTGTACCCGTTGGTGAGGATGGTCTTGATCACCGCCGATTCGGATTTGTAGGCGGCGGGCAGGCCGAACTCGGGAACGGGCTTGCCGTCGCCGAGGCGGAACTTCGTGGTCATGTACAGGTTCAGCCCGCGGCCGATGGCCTGGTCCGCCATCACGTCGTCTTCGGGCAGGTACAGGCCGACGTCCACCCGCGGCTTCCCCAGCGTGAGCGCGTAGCTGACGCGGCGGACGTAATCGGAGAGCAGCGGGAAGTACGGCCAGAACGTGTGGTTGTCGTTCAGCATCACGGAGGCGTAGTAGCCCTGGCCGGGGACGCCCGCGGCCGGCGGCGAGTACGCATACCCGTGCGCCACCATTTTGTTGATGCCGCACAGGAAGTGGAGGTCGGAGCCGAGCTTGATGTCCTCCAGGGTGGAGACGTAGCGGGGAAAACGCAGCCACGTGTAGGCCTCGGCCGCGGTGACGCGCTTACCGTATTGATGCGCGGCGGAACTGGCCCACCGCGAGGCGACGAACATCTTCCAGTCGTAGCTCTCGCCCATGGGGTGGTCCACGTTGCGGAAGCTGGTCATATCGACCGGCGGCGAGCCGTAGGATTCCGCCTGCAGGGTGAGGCCGCGCTCCCGGCACCAGTCCCACACCGTGCGCACGTAGTTGTCGTTGGCCACTTCGCTCGCGGTGCGCCAGTAATCGTGGCGGACATCGGGCGTCAGCGGGCCGGCGTCGGAGACCAGCGCCGGCAGGTGCGGGGCGAGGTCGTAGCCGCGGCGCCGGCGGAATTCGGCGCGGAAGTTGTCCGTCCACTCCTGGCCGAAGACCTCCATGCTGTCGGAGTGCATGGCGC
>CAYHQJ010000239.1:0-2507 GCA_964358595.1 uncultured Gemmatimonadales bacterium | reverse complement strand
TCAGGGGCATCGCGCGGGCGCGGCGGCGCTCGCGCGCCACGATGCGCAACATCCGCCAGAACCTGTGCTGGGCGGTCGCGTACAACTCGGTCGGCGTGCCGATCGCGGCGGGTGTGCTCTACCCCCTGTTCGGGTTGTTGCTGAGCCCGGTGATCGCCGCTGCGGCGATGAGCTTCAGCTCGGTCTCGGTGATCGGGAACGCCCTGCGGCTGCGGCGCGCCGCGCTGTAGGCCGGGGGGGGGGCACGCGCGCGGGGCGTGCCCTAGTGTCGAGCGTCGGCCCGCCGCAGGCTCCGCAGGTAGACCCACAGGTCGCGCATCTCGTTCCCTTCAAAGCGCGGCCATTCCACGCGGCCACCCATCGCGCCGAACATCGCCGGCGCGTGGTTCCACATCGTCGCGGCGAGTCCCATCGGCGTCCGCACAGCTACGGACCGGGAGAGGTCCGGCGCGATGGCGACGCCCGAGTCGGGGAGATGGCAGCCCGCGCAACCCTTGGCGCGAAAGACCTCCTGGCCGGTGCGGCGGTCGCCTCCCGTCTCGTTGAACCGGAGGTAGTACAGGAAGGCGATCACATCGCCCATCTCGGTGCCCGAGAACCTCGGAAAACCGACGCCGCGCTCCTGCATGCGCGCCGACATCTCGAACGAGTGGTTCCACAGAACCCCGGCGATTTCCGAAACGCGCAGCTGCTGCGTGGCGGCCCGGAGGTCCGGCCCCGCGCTCGTGCCGCGCCCGGCGCTGCCGTGGCAGCTCACGCAGCCCTTGTCCGCGAACAGCCGCCGCCCGCGCTCGGGTTGCGGGGGCTCCAGCAGCACGACCTGGCGGCCCTCCAGCGCCGAGGCGCGCCGGATGTAGGCCTGGAGGTCCGCCATCTCGCGGCCCTCGAAGGGCGGCGTGGGCACGCCGCTCTGGCGCTGGGTGGCCTGCATCGCGGGTCCGTGGTTCCACATCCCCTCGGCGAGCATGATCGGCGCGACGTAGCGTGCGTAGCCGTCCAGCGCAGGCCCGACGCGCCCGCCCGCGCCGCCCAGGCGGTGGCACTGGACGCAGCGCTTGTCCCGGAACCAGCGCTCGCCCAGCTCCGGGTCGCCAGGTTCGTCGAACAGCTTGACGTAGTAGACGTAGCTGATGACATCGGCCAGCTCCTGCTCGCTGAGCGTCGGCCACGGGAAGCCGCGCCGCCGCACCGTCTCGATCATCCGCGGCGTGTGGTTCCAGAACAGGCCCGCCAGCTGGAGCATGCTGCGCCCGGCGCCCACGGTGGCGAAGTCGGGGCCCAGGCTGCCCCCATTGCCCCAGATCGCGTGACAGCGCACGCAGCCGCGCTCGACGAACACGCGGCGGCCGCTCGCGGGATCGCCGCGCCACGTCCACTCCGCCGACTCCTGAGCGAGTGCGGAGCGGCTGGCCGCCACGGCGGTGGCGACCGCGATGGCCCAGCACGACAGCCCCGCCCGCCGCATCAGTCGGCCCCCGCCGCGGCCGGCAGGTAGCCCTCCACCCGCTCGGTCACCTCGCGCACCGCCACCTCGCGTCCCTCCCGCATCTCCCAAATCGAGATGATCGGGAAGAACTTGGTCGCCACCATGTACAGGAGGATGAAGCCGGAGAACGTCCCCGCCATGATGGACAGCTCCACCCACGACGGGAAGTAGTGCGCGATCGGCTCCAGCTCGAAGCGGGGGTTCACCGACGTCGGGACGACGATGTTGAACCGCTCCAGCCACATCCCGATCACCACGGCGATGCCGGCCACCAGCGTGCCCGCCGGGGTGCGCGTGGCGCGCCGCGCCATGAGGCCTAGCGGGATCACGAAGCAGCAAGCGACCATCACCCAGAACGGCGCCGCGTACGGCCCGGCCAGCTTGGCCCAGAAGGTGCGCATCTCGGCCTGCTCGCCGCCGTAGAAGGCCGTCAGGTACTCGGCGAACGTGAAGTACAGCCACAGCAAGCTGAACACCAGCAGCAGCCGGCCCATATAGTCGAAGTGGACCGGCTTGAAGAACGCCTCCAGCCGGTAGACGCGGCGCAGCACCACCATCGCGATCAGCAGCGCCGCGATGCCGGAGTAGATGGCGCCCATCACGAAGTAGGGGCCGAAGATCGTGGAGTGCCACATCGGGCGCAGGGTCAGCGCGAAGATCCAGCCGATGACCGTGTGCACCGAAACGGCGATCGGGATCACGACGATCGCCAGCACGCCGATCACCCGCTCGAGCCGGGCCCGCTGGTCCGGCGTGTCGCGGTAGCCCGCCGCCAGGAACCCGTAGAAACGCGGCGCCTTGATCCTCGCGTCGCGGATGATGGCGAGGTCCGGCAGCATCGGGAGGTAGAGGTAGATCGTGCTCGCGGTGAAGTAGAGCCCGATGCTGATCACGTCCCACAGCAGCGGCGAGCGCAGCTGCGCATGCTGGAACACGAACAGCACCCGGTCGGGGCGCCCGAGATCCACGATCGGCTGGATGGCGCCGAAGCCGATCACCAGCACGGTGATGAACTCGGCCG
>CAYHQJ010000238.1:0-2509 GCA_964358595.1 uncultured Gemmatimonadales bacterium | reverse complement strand
GAGGCCATGACCGCGCGCGGCGTCCCCTTCGGCCGCATCTACCTGCTCGTCTCGACCCTCACCCTGGTGCCGCGGATGCGGGCTCGCGCGGCGCTGATCCTCGAGGCCCAGCAGTGCCGCGGTCTGCGACTCGGCGGCTCGCCGCTGGCGCGGCTGCGCGCGCTGGGGCCGCTGGTGCTACCGCTGGTGCTCGGCGCGCTGGCGGAAGTGGACGAGCAGGTGCTGGCGCTCGATGCGCGCGGTGTGACCAGTGGCGCGCGCCGCACGCCGCTCGCGCCGCCGCCCGACCGAGCGGGCGAGCGCGCGCTGCGGTGGGTGCTCGGCCTGCTCGTGGTCGCCGCCTACGCGGCGAAGTTCGCGGGACACGGCCTGTGAAGCCCATCGTCCGCCTGCGCGGCGGGTCGTTCACGTACCCCGGCGCGCCCGCGCCGGCCCTGCATGGCCTCGATCTCGAGCTTCGGCGCGGCGAGGTCACCGCCGTCACGGGGCCGATCGGCGCCGGCACCACGACCCTGCTGCTCGTCGCGGCCGGCTTCGCACCGAGGCTCACGGGCGGCACACTGGCGGGCGAGCGCGAGAGCCTCGTCGTGCGGCCCGGGATCGTGTTCGCCACGCCCTGGACCCAGCTCACCGGACTCTGCCATACCGTGCGCGCCGAGGTTGCCTTCGGGCCCGCCTCGCACGGGCGGCCACGCGAGCACGTGCTGGCCGTGGCCGATCGCGTGATGCGGCAAGCGCAGGTGGACCACCTGGCGGATCGGGATCCGAACACGCTGTCCGGCGGAGAGCTCCAGCGCGTCATCGTCGCCTCGGCGCTGGCGCTGGAGCCTGACCTCCTGGTCCTGGACGATCCGGCGGCGGAGCTGGACCCCGCGGCGGCCGATGCGCTCTACGCGCTCCTGCGCGAGGTGGCGGAGGCCGGCGCCGCAGTGCTGGTCGCCACGCCGGACGTCGAGCGCGCGGCAAGGGTCGCCACGCGTGCGCTGCTGCTGGAGCAGGGGCGTGTCGTCAGGGATGGCACGCCGTCGGAGGTGCTGGCGTGAGCGCCGTGGCAGCGGCCGCGGGGTTCCCGGTACGCTGGGAGGGAGTGTGCTTCGGCTACACCGGCGACGACGTGCTCCACGACGTCTCGCTGGCCATCGGCGCCGGAGAGTCCGTCGCCCTCGTCGGTCCCAACGGGGCGGGGAAGACCACCCTCACTCGGATGCTGATGGGCTTGGTGCGCCCGCGGGTGGGGCGCGCGACGGTCGGCGACTGGGATGCAGCGACGAAGCGGCCGCACGTGATGGCCCGGCGCGTGGGCTACGCCTTCCAGCATGCCGACCAGCAGCTCTTCGCGCGCACGGTGGCGGACGATGTCGCCTTCGGCCCGCAGCGGCTGGGCATCGGCACGGACCAGGTGTCCGCAGTGTTGCAGGAGCTTGGGCTAAGCGACGTGGCTGGCCGCCATCCCTACGACCTGCCGGCGCCGCTGCGGAAGCTGGTGGCGCTGGCGGGCGTGCTGGCCATGCGGCCCGGGGTGCTGGTGCTCGACGAGCCCACGGCCGGGTTCGACCGCGATCTGCGCGCGCGTGTCGTGAACGCCCTGTGGCGCCGCACCGAGGCCGGCGCCACGGTCATCGCCATCTCGCACGATCTCGCGTTCGTCCGCGCGGTCGCGGCGCGCGAGGTGGTGCTGGAGCAGGGCCGCATCGTGGCGGACCGCCCGGTCAGTTCTTCCCCTTGAGCCGGCCGATCTCGCGGCGTTCCTTCTTCGACGGCTTCCCCTCGCCGTGGGCGAAAGCGATGCCGGCGAGGCGGTGCTGCTCGGCCAGCCGCTCGCGCCGCGCGCGGCCAGCGGGGTCCTCGACGTAGAGCTTCGCGGCCTCGACCGCCGGGCCCCGTCGCGCCGACAGCACGCGCACCGTGAGCAGGTACTCGTAGGGTCCTAGCCGGAGGCGGATCACGTCACCCAGGCGTACTGCCTTCGCGGGCTTGGGCGCCTGGTCGTTCACCTTCACCTTCCCGCCCGCGATCGCCTCCGCGGCCTGCGCGCGGGTCTTGAAGAACCGCGCCGCCCACAGCCACTTGTCGATGCGGACTGCGTCCAGTCCCTTGGCCACCGACATGCACGCCGCTCAGTTCACGTTCTTCAGAATCCCCAGCAGGAAGTCCCAGAACTTCGGCACCGTGTCAATGTGGATCTTCTCGTCGGGCGAGTGCACGCCCTCGAGCGTCGGCCCGAACGACACCATGTCCATTCCCGGAGCCCGCTTGCCGATGATCCCGCACTCCAGCCCGGCGTGGATCGCCTTGATCTCCGGCTCCTTGCCGTAGAGCTGCTTGTAGGTGCTCTTCGCCACCTTGAGGATCGGCGAGGCGAGGTTCGGCTTCCAGCCGGGGTAGCCATCACCCTGGTGCACGTCGGCGCCGCCCATCGTGAAGACCGACGCCACCGTGTGGCAGATCTCGTCGATCTCCGAGGCCACCGAGCTGCGCTGGCTCGTGGCGAGCGAGATCTTCCTCTTCT
>CAYHQJ010000237.1:0-2511 GCA_964358595.1 uncultured Gemmatimonadales bacterium | reverse complement strand
TACGGTAGCGCGCGGTCTGGAGCGGGACGAAGATCTGCTCGTCCGGGTTCATCCACCCGCCCTGCGAGCCCTTGGCCGACAGGATGCCGATGATCTCGAACGGGATGCCGCGGATCGTGATCGTCTGGCCGACCATCGCCGCGGCGTTCTGGTTGAAGATGTCCGGCACCGCCGAGCCGAACAGCGCGTAGCGCCGCCGTGCCTCGTCGTCGCCGGCGGTGAACGCGCGGCCTGCGGTGATCGTGTAGTTGCGCGCGGGGAAGTACTCCGGAACCGCGCCGGTCACCGAGATGTTGGCGTTGTGGCTGCCGTGCTTGACCTGGAGGGAGCGCGAGATCTCGGGCAGCACGGCGACCGCATGGCGCGCCGTTCGGCGGATCTCGTCGGCGTCGTCCACCGTGAGGCTCACGCGCTGGTCGCTCGCCACGCCGCGCATGAACGACTGCCCGGGCATCACCGTGAGCAGGTTGGTGCCGAGGGCCTGGATGTTGTCCTGCACGGCCTTCTGCGCCCCGGTGCCGAGGGCGACCATCGTGATGACCGCCCCGACGCCGATGATGATGCCGAGCATCGTGAGGAACGAGCGCAGCTTGTTGGCCCGGATCGCCTGCATGGCGACCTGGAAGATCTCGAAGATCAGCATGTCAGCGCGGGCCTCCGCCGGGCCGTGCGCCGGCGCCGGGCGTGACGGGCTGCTGCTGCTTCATGCCCGGGACCGCGCCGCCGCCGCTCATCCGCTGGAAGCGATCCCGCATCTCGGTCTGCGACTGCACCAGCGAGGCGGAGGGCAGCAGCAGCACCGTGTCCTGCTCCGTGAGCCCGCCGCGCACCTCGCTGTAGTCCAGGTCGGTGAGCCCGGTCTGGATGCGCACCGGGGTCGGCTTCCCGTTCCGCAGCACGAAGACGATGTACGAGCCGCCGAACTGGAAGGTGTTGCCGGCGCCGAACCGGCGGCGCTGGCTGTTCCCAGACCCGGAGCCCATCGACGAGCGCAGGCGGGTCACGATCGCCTGCTCCTGCGGCGTGAGCTGCTGGCCGCTCCGCATCTTGGTGAAGACGGCGCGCGCCTGCTCCTGGGTGATGCCCGGGGGCAGCTGAAAGCCACCCATGCCGCCGCCTTGCGGCGGGTTCTGCGGCGGGACGGCGGCCATCGCGGGCTCCGGCCCCAGCCGGCCGGCCGTGCTGCCGCCCATGCTGGCCCTGCCGTCCGTCTGCGTCGCGGCCGTCCGTCCTCCGTCCTCCGTCCTCTGCCCTCCCGCCAGCTGCGGGTTGGCGCGCGCGATCGAGTCCTGGCGCGCAAGCGTCGTCTCGACGTCCTGCGGGTTCAGGCCGAGCACCTGCGCGGCGGACGCGACGTCCCGGGTGGTGCGCAGCGCTGCGTTGGGGATCGCGAGCACCCCTTGGCGCTGGCCGATGTGGACCTCGACCTCGGCATTCATGCCGGGGCGCAGCAGTCCCTGCTCGTTGGCGATGCGGATCAGCACCGGGAACATCGTGACGTTCTGGGTGGTCTGCGACTGCGGCTCGATCTTGAGGACGCTCCCCTCGAACGGCCGGTTCGGGTACGCGTCCACGGTGATCGTTGCGCGCATCCCGGGCTGGATCTTGCCGATGTCGGTCTCGTCCACGAGCGTGCGCACCTGCACCTCGGTGAGGTCGGCCATCCGGAGCAGCACGGTGCCGCCCGAGACCTCGCGCGTGGCCGAGGCGATCACCTGGCCGCGCTCGACGCTCTTCTGGATGATCGTTCCCGTGATCGGCGCGCGGACGTTGGTGTCGTCTAGCTGGTCGCGCGCGGTCTGCAGCGCGCGCTCGGCGCGCACCTGCTGCGCCCGGGCGTTGGCATAGGTGAGGTTCGCCGACTCGTGCTCCTGCTCGGAGATGAGCTGGCTCTGGAACATCTGGTCGGCGCGCCGCTTCGTGGCCTCGGCATTTGCGAGCTGGGCGCGCGCCACGTCGAGGTCGGCTTCCGCCTGGGCGACCGCGTTGGTCGGGTCGCGCGGGTCCACGCGGACCAGCAGTTCGCCTTGGCGGACGATGTCGCCGGTCTCGGCGGTGAGCTCCATGATCTCGCCGGAAGCCTTCGACTTCACGTCCACGACGAGGATCGGCTCGACCACGCCGGCGGCCTCGGCGGAGACGACAATGTCGCGCCGCGCGACGGCCACCGGCTCGTACAGGGGCGCCGGCTGCTCCTTCTTGCAGGCCGCCAGCAGCAGCGCGGCGCCGAACCCGGCGGCGCGCGGGAACGTCAGGCGAATCATGACCGCGGTCCTTCCACGGCCGAATCGGAGTCGATCAGGCCGTCTTTGATGTGAATCACCCGCCGCGCATGGGCGGCGATGTCGTGCTCGTGCGTGACCAGGATGATGGTCTGGCCCTGCGCGAAGAGCTGTTCGAAGAGCTGCATGATCTCCTCGCCCGTCTTCGAGTCGAGGTTGCCCGTCGGCTCGTCGGCGAGCAGGATGCTGGGCCGCGTGATGAGCGCCCGCGCGACGGCCACGCGCTGGC
>CAYHQJ010000236.1:535-2561 GCA_964358595.1 uncultured Gemmatimonadales bacterium | reverse complement strand
CCGGCAACCAGCGCTTCTACCGCGCGCAAAGCCAGATCGTGGAGGTGCAGCAGAACATCCGCGCCGTCGCGCAGATGCTTCCCTCCGAGCTGCGCGAGCTGGCGGCGAACGGCGGCGACATCGTCGCGATGTCCGACACCGGGATCACGGTCAGGGCGATGCGCGGGTTCGGCGTGACCTGCGCGCCGACGGATCCGGGGAGTGGGTACGTGACGCTCCGCACCAGCCTGCTGTACGTCTACCGCTCGATCGATCCCACGCGCGACAACGTGTTCGTCTTCCGCGACGGCGATACCCAGCTGGCCGGCGACGACCAGTGGCTGCAGGCGGCGGTCGGGGCGGTGTCCACTTCGGGCATCAGCTGCAGCGACGGCTCGGCCGGCACGCGCTTGACGCTCACCAGCATGGTCGGCGGCCTCGCGCTCCTGGGCCCGGGCGCGGCGCCCGACGTCGGCGTCACGGACGGCTCGCCGGTGCGCGTCTGGGAGCTGGTCCGCTACGGCCTCTGGCAGGACGCCGGCGGGCAGTGGTGGCTGGCGACCAGCAGCCTGGTCAGCGGCGCGTGGGCGAGCACGACGCCGGTTGCGGGGCCGCTGCGCGCCGCCGACGGCGTCAAGTTCGATTACTACGACGCCGCGGGCGCGGTCACGGCCACGCCGGCCAACGTCGCCCAGATCGGTATCACGGTCCGGGGCTGGAGCGACCAGCCGATCATGGTAGAGGGCAGACCTACCGGCCGCTACCAGGACTCGATGACTGTCCGGGTAGCCCTGAGGAACAACTGACGTGGAGAGAGCCATGCGTGCACCACAGCGCGAACGCGGCTTCGCCCTTGTCGGGGCGGTCTTCGCCCTGGTCATCATCGCGGCGCTCGTCGCGGGGGGATTCTTCGCCGCCCGCCAGGAGCTGAACGTCGGGCGGAGCAGCCAGACCTACCAGCGGGCCTTCGACGCGGCCGAAGCCGGACTGAACAGCACCGTCGCGACGTGGAACACCGGCACGCTGAACGCGCTGGCCGTCGGCGACTCGGCCACGTTCACGGCCACGATGCCGGGCAGCACGGGCTCGTACACCGCGGTCGTGCGGCGGCTCAATACGGAGCTGTTCCTGATCCGCTCGGTGGGCCAGGACGCGAGCGGCGGCTCGCAGCGCACCCTCGCGACGATCACGCGGCTCCAGCAGATCCAGATGGACTTCAGCGCGTCACTCACGACCCGCAGCTCGCTGAAGATAGGTGGCTCGAGCTACATCGACGGACAGGATCAGAACCCGAACGGGTGGTCTTGTCCTTCGGGTGCGCTGCCGATGCTGCCGGGCATCCTGACGCGTGACAGCGCGCAGATCAGCACCAGCGGCTGCAACAACTACGACTGCGTCCGCGGCGACCCGAAGATTCAGCAGGACCCGACCATCAACGACTCGACGTTCTTCAAGTTCGGTGACCTGGACTGGAACGAGCTGGTGGCAATGGCGACGAAGACGTACCCGTCCGGAACCGTCGGCCCCATGGGCCCGGCGCCGATCGGCACCGCGAGCACGTGCACGACGACCTCCGACGGCAGCAACAACAACTGGGGCGAGCCACGGGTGCCGGCGACGGTGGCCGGATGCAGGTTCTACTTCCCGATCATCTACGTGCCCGGCAACATCAAGCTCACCGGTGGCTGGGGCCAGGGTATTCTGCTTGTCGGCGGCGACCTGGACGTGCAGGGCGGCGCGGAGTTCTATGGGCCCGTAATCGTCCGCGGGAATCTCAACACCCAGGGCACCGGCGGGCACTTCAACGGCGGCGTGATGGCGGCGAACGTGAACCTCGATCTGTCCAGCGTGCTGGGCGACGCGGTGATCACCTATTCCTCGTGCGCCATCGACAAGGCGCTCCAGTACAACGCGCCGGGCCGGCTGCTCGCCCAGCGCTCGTGGGCCGAGCTGCTCCAGTAGCGGCGGCCTAACCCGTCCCGCGCCGCGGTGCGTGATTGCGCGCCGCGGGGCGGACGCGCACGATTAGCGGGACGGCCGCCCGGGG
>CAYHQJ010000236.1:0-525 GCA_964358595.1 uncultured Gemmatimonadales bacterium | reverse complement strand
CTGACGGGGGGCCGCCCCCCGCCCCCCGCCGCGGGGGGGGTTGCCCCCCGGCGGCGCGTCGGTGCGGTGCCGTAGCCGCGCGGCACTCCGCTACTGTCGGGGCATGCGCGGCAGCCGGGCCTTCACGCTCGTCGAAGTCGCGGTCGCCACCGTCGTGCTGGCCGTCGGGGTGCTCGCGGCGCTGGCCTCCGCGCGCGCTGCCCAGCGGCTCGCGACGCTGGGCGACCGCGTGGCGCGTGCGGCCGAGGTTGCTTCTTCGCGGTTTGAGCGGTTGCGCCCAGCCGCGTGCGCCGGCGCCGGGGGTGGCGCGGCCTCGCACGGCAGCACCGCCGAGACGTGGAGCGTGACGAGCGGGCCGGGCGCCGTCATCGCCGACGTCGTCGTGACGTTTGTCGCCGCGAACCGCGTCCGTACGGTCCGCTTCCGGGAGTCGTGGCCATGCGCGCCGCCCGCGTCGCCCGCGTCGCCCGCGCCGTCCGCGCCGTGAACGCGCGGTCCGCCGCCGGGTTTACGCTGGCCGAGCTG
>CAYHQJ010000235.1:0-2570 GCA_964358595.1 uncultured Gemmatimonadales bacterium | reverse complement strand
CCGCGACGACGTACGCCATCACCGCCATCGCGGCGACGCACCGCGCCATATCGCGTGGGTCGAGCTTGTCCACCGTGTCGGCCTCGGTGTGGTGGAACCAGAAGTAGCGCGTCCCGTCCACCGCGAGGCCCATGCCCGGCACGCCGCGCGCCATGATCGGGCCGATGTCGGCGCCGCCGCCCCCGCGCGCGACGCTGTCCGTGCCGATCGCCCGCAGCAGACTCCCGATCTGACGCGCGATCGCGAGTGCGCTGTCGGAGCCGGTGAAAGCGAAGCCGAGCGGCCGGAACACACCGCCGTCCGACTCGATCGCGAGCACGTGATTGTCCAGCTCGGCGAGGTGCGCGTCCCGGTAGCCGGTGCCGCCGCGCAACCCGTTCTCCTCGTTCGTCCACCCGACGACGCGGATCGTGCGGCGCGCTCGCAGGCCGAGCCGGTTCAGCAGCCGGATCGCCTCCCATGCCGCGACCACGCCGCCGCCGTCGTCCATCGCGCCGGTGCCGACATCCCACGAATCGATGTGGCCGCCCATCACGACCACTTCCCCCGGGCGCTCGCGGCCGGTCAGCTCGCCGACCACGTTGCGCGATGGCGCGTCGGGCAACGTCTGCGCCCCCATCGTCAGGCGCACGACGACACGGTCACCGCGGTCCACCATGCGGTGGATCATCGCGGCGTCCTCGACGCTGAGCGCGGCGTGCGGGATCCGCGGCACCGTCGAGTCGTAGCTCATGGCGCCGGTGTGCGGCGAGCGCAGCGAGTACGCGGCGGCCGAGCGGATCAGCGACGCGACGGCGCCGGCGCGCGCCGCGGCGATCGCGCCCCGTCCCCGGTACTCTATGTTCACGCCGTAGTTCACCCACGGCGCATCGAACAGCACGATCTTCCCGCGTGCTTCCGGCGCGCGCCGCTCCAGCTCCTGGAAGTCGGTCACGACCATGACCTCGGCCGTGATCCCGCCCGCCGGCGTGCCGATGCTGCCGCCCAGCCCGAGCATGTGGAGCCGCAGCGGCCGCGGCGACACCAGCTCCGCCGACTCCGCGCCGCGCACCCAGTGCGGCACCATCACCGGCTCGCCGCGGACGTTATCGAGCCCGTCGCGCCGCATCTGGTCCACGATCCAGTCGATCGCACGCTCGAGGCTCTCGGAGCCCGACAGGCGGTGGCCGAACCGGTCGGTCAGCTCGGCGAGCCGGTTCCAGGCGCTGCTGTCGCGCAGCGCGGCGGCGACGATGCTGTCGGCGGCGGCGCGGTAGCTCACGGCGATGGCTTGGGCGCGGAGCGGCGCGGCGGATGCGGTGGCGAGCAGCAGGAGGGCGGCGGCGAGGCGTGGCGGCGATACGGATGGGCGCATGGGTCTCCGGGCTTGGGAACGCGAGGAGGCTAAGGCCGCGATTCCGCGCGAAGACGCTCCCAGAAGGCGCGCGGCGTCAAGATCGGCAGAGGTGCAGCGTTCCCAACAGACAGCAGATCCGCATCGCCGGTCACAAGGACATCGGCACCCCCAGCTACGGCGGACGCGAGCACCCACGCGTCGTCTGGGTCACGGACTACCAGTGCCGAGCGCTCGGCCGGTTTCGGTACGACGATCTGCGCGCGCAGCAACTGCTCAACAGCCGCCACCGTCTCCGGTGGGAGGCCCACCTTGCGCTTGAGGACCCGCGCCACTTCGCTGAGCACGACCTCGGGTACCAGAAGCTCGTGCTCGGCTAGGGTCACCCGGACGACATCGGCCGCGAGCCCTCGCGTCGCAAAGCCGCTGACCAGAACATTCGAATCCAGACAGACTCTCACGAGACGTCGCGAAAGACGTCCTCGTCCGTCAGGTAGCCGCGTGCCTCAGCAAACGGCAGTACTTGCCGCCGAAGCTGCTCAAACTGCAGCAGCGCCAGTTGCCGCCGAAGAGCATCGCGCACCACTTCGCTCCGCGTGCGGCCAGACTGCTTACACACGCGCTCCAGCCGGCGCTGCAGGTCCCGGTCCAGGCGGATGGTCATGGCGGTCTTCATGTCATACATCGTAAGACGCCACTCGCTACACGTCAAGGGAGCAGGCCGTCAGCGCGTCGCGATGTCATGCAGGCGGCTCCCCTCTGGCCGCGCCGCCGCTGCGCCTTCTTGCCCTGAGCGCCTTCCAGCTGAGGCCTGGGTGGTCGTGGATGATCGCCTGCATCACCGGATCGTCCGTGAGCAGCTCGGGAACGATGTCGCCGGCCTCGTTGAGCCGCTCGAGGAACTCGCGCTCGTTGTCTACCAGCGGGAGCACGGCTGCATGGCGGCGCTGGCGGGCCGGATGCCGCACGCGTTGGGTGAGATACGAATGAAGGAACTGCTGGCGGGCGGCGTGCTGCTCGATGGAGAGGCACTGCGCTCACTCGACGAGCTGGGGCTGGCGCACCTAACGGGGGTAGCGCTCGGCCAAAGTTACGACTCGGACACGCAGGAGATCTTTTCAAACGATCCGTTGAATCGCCACTACGGGGGTTGGAAACGGGATTGTCGCCAGTCGTTCCGCTGGTGGAACGTGACCGCCTGCTAACTGATCCCCCTGGGGAAGAAAACCGCGGCGCT
>CAYHQJ010000234.1:0-2578 GCA_964358595.1 uncultured Gemmatimonadales bacterium | reverse complement strand
TCGGCGCGGGCCTGGGCACGGAGTGGCGCAGCGCCGACGCCGACCTCGTGCTCGCAGCGGCGGCCGCGGGTGTGGGCGGGGCGGACTCGCTGCTCGCCGCGTGGGCCGACCTGGTGGCGCGGGCGGGGCACTGCGACGCCGGCTCGCGCGGTTACGAGGGCGTGCTGCGCCGCGGGCCGCCGCCGGCCCTCGCCCGCGCCGCGCGCGGCGGCCTCGCGGGGTGTGCGGTCGAGGGCGGCCGCGCGGCCCTCGCCGAGGGGCGGCTCGCCGAAGCGGAGTCGTCGTTCCAGGCCGCGATCGGGATCGGGATGCCGGACTCCGTCGTGCGAGTCGCGTGGCTCCTCATCGGCGACGCGCGCTGGGCCGACGGCGACACCGCGGCGGCGGTCGAGGCCTACCGGAAGGCGCTGGCCGGCGGCGACGAGGACAACCCCGTCGTCCAGCGCGCCCAGGAACAGCTGCACAAACTGCTTGGCGGAACCCCTCCCCCGCCGTGATGGGTATCTTTAAGGCCATGTTCGTGATTCGGCAGAGATTCGCGCAGGCAGCCCTCGCCGCCGCGCTCGCCACCGCGGCCGGGTGCCACCACTTCAACGCGCGCTCGTTCAGCGGCCCCGAGGCGCTGTTCCGCGGGGCGATGCGGGAGTTCCGCGCCGGCCGCTTCCAGCGGGCGCAGACCGGCTTCCAGCAGCTGACCTTCGACATTCCGCCGCGCGACACGCTGCTGCCCAAGGTCCGCTACTTTCTTGCCGAGTGTCAGTTCGGCCAGCGCGACTTCGTCACGGCGGCGCGCGAGTTCCGCCGGGTGGCGGACGAGTTCCCGACCGACTCGCTCGCGCCGTGGGCGCTGCTGCGCACGGGGGACGCGTACGCCGAGCTGTGGCGGCGGCCGGAGCTCGACCCGTCGAACGCTCAGACGGCGGTGGCGACGTACCAGGAGCTCCAGGGCCGCTACCCGGACGCGCGGGCGGCGGTGATTGCGGGCGCGCGGCTGCGCCAGCTCAACGAGCTTTTCGCAACGAAGGAATACGAGAACGGGCTGTTCTACTTCCGGCGCGGGGCGTGGGACTCCGCGATCCTCTATTTCAAGAACCTGATCGCGACCTATCCGAGCGCCTCGCTCGTGCCCGACGCGTACGTGCGCCTCGTGCGCGCGTACGGCGCGATCGGCTACCGCGAGGAGATGCAGGAGGTCTGCGAGACCGTGCGCCGATTCTACGGCGCGCGCGCGGACGTGAGGCGGGCGTGTGGCGACGGGAGTCTTCGGCGGTAGCTTCGACCCCGTCCACCACGGGCACCTGATCGCCGCGGACCGTGCCGCCGAGGCGCTGGGGCTCGGGACGGTGCTGTTCGTGCCGTGCGCGCACCAGCCGCTGAAGGCCACCGGCCCGGTCGCGACGGCGGACCAGCGGTGCGCCATGGTGCGGCTCGCGATCGCGGGGCACCCGCGGTTCCTGCTCGACACCTGCGAGCTGGAGCGGCCGGCGCCCTCGTACACCGTGGACACGCTGCGCGACCTGAGGCGCCGCCGGCCGGACGAGCGGCTGGTGCTGATCGTCGGCGCCGACGCCGCGGCCGAGCTGCCACGCTGGCGCGCCGCCGACGAGGTCGCCCGGCTGGCCGAGATCGCGGTGCTGACGCGCCCCGGCGTGCCGGAGGTCGCGTCGGCGTTCGTGAAGCACCTGGTCGCCACGCCGGCGATCGAGGTCTCGGCGAGCGACATCCGGGCGCGCTGCCTGAGCGGCAAGAGCATCCGCTACGTCGTGCCCGACGCCGTGGCGGAGTACATCGCCCGGAACCACCTTTACCAGTGACCTGAACGGTTTTCGATGCCCTTACCGCCGCTCGTCACCAAGATCCTCGGCAGCCGGTTCTCGCGCGAGCTGAAGAAGCTCCGCCCGATCGTTGACGAGGTCCATCGCCACGAGCAGGCGCTGGCGCAGCTGCCGGACGCCGAGGTCCAGGCGCAGACCGCGCGCTTCCGCGAGCGGATCCGGGAGCGCGCCGGCGCGGTGGAGGACGAGGTCGCGCGGCTCAAGGCGGCCAAGCACGCCTGCGCCGACCCCGACGAGCGCGATGCGCTCGACCGCGAGTTGGCGGAGCGGGAGAAGGATCTGGCCAGGACGACGGCCGAGATCCTCGATGAGCTGCTGCCCGAGGCGTTCGCCACGGTGCGCGAGGCGTGCCGCCGGCTCGTGGGCTCGCAGGTGACCGTGACCGGCCACGAGCTGACGTGGGACATGGTCCCCTACGACGTGCAGCTCATCGGGGGCATCGTGCTGCACCAGGGCAAGATCGCCGAGATGGCCACCGGCGAGGGCAAGACGCTGGTCGCCACGCTGCCGATCTACCTCAACGCGCTGCCCGGCACCGGCGTCCACCTCGTCACCGTCAACAACTACCTGGCACGCCGCGACTCGCAGTGGATGGGCCATGTCTACCGGTGGCTCGGCCTCACCGTCGGGTGCATCGACGACACCGAGCCGGGCACGCCGGAACGTCGCGCCGGCTACGGGTGCGACGTCACCTACGGCACGAACAACGAGTTCGGCTTCGACTACCTGCGCGACAACATGGT
>CAYHQJ010000233.1:0-2580 GCA_964358595.1 uncultured Gemmatimonadales bacterium | reverse complement strand
CCCCGTGTGGCTCGCTCAGCCTGACCGCAAGCTGCCGCCAGGAGCGATCGCGCCGCGCGGGGATTCCCCGGAAGCGGTCGCGCGCGCGCTCGAGCGACGCACGGATCGCCTCGAGCTGGGGAGACGGCCTGAGCGGCGCCTGCTCGATGGTCCGGCACACGTCGCGCAGGCACTCTTCGTAGACGGCGTCGGTGCTCCCGGGCTCGAGCTCGAACTGCCTGTAGAGCAGCAGCATCTTCTGGAGGACGGCGCCCGCGACGACGGCGCGCCAGGCGGCGCTAACGAACTTCTGCGCCCCGTCGCCGAGGCCGGCATAGCCGTCGGCGCTGGTGGGGGACAGCACCTCCGTAGTCGCGTAGCCGCTGTCGTCGAGAATCTGCCGCAGGTAGGGGGCGTACTGCCCGAACCGGCAGGGGCCGCCGGACGTGGGCATGAAGAACACGACCCGCGAAGGATCCACGCCCGGCGCCTCGAGCACCTTCATGGAGTCGCCCACCGTCACCTTGGCCGGGTAGCACTCGTCCCCGGAGATGTAACGCGCCCCGAGCGCGAGGGTACGCTGGTCGGACGGCGGCGTGGGCTCCGCATCGATCCCGAGCGCGCGAAGACAGGCGGCGAAGGCCCGCGCGCTCCCCTCGGCCATCGGCGCGATGTAGACCTTCTTCCCCTTCAGTGGCTGGCGGCTCCTGCCGTCCGTGCGCCCGGGGGCTCGTAGCATCGCAGGATTCCCTTGCTGTCGAGGTAGGCTTCGCAGCGCGTCATGTACCCCGCGTCGTTGCCGTGACCGTCGAACTCCAGCGTCAGCACGGGAGCACCGGCCGTCCGACGCGCGAAACGCTTGATGTAGGAATCGGGGCCACACTTGAAGTTGGTGATGTAGACCACGTGCAGGTTCGCGCGCGAGGCCGCCTGCCGCGCGGCCGCGAGGATCTTCCGGCCCGACGTCCAGTACATGTTCGGGTGCAGGTCGCCGACCGGCTCCTCCCCCGTCACCAGGAAATCCAGGGGGATCACGTTGGCGCCGTAGCGATGGCGCAGCTTGCGCGGGATGTCGCAGTTGATGTTGCGATCGTAGATGTTGTAGCTGCGGCCCATGAGCACCAGGCCCGGCTCGCCGGTCGCGTCGAGGATCTCCAGCGCCCGCCGGCCGGCTGCGAGCAGTTGCGCCTGGAAGGCGCGCTGCGCCCCGTACGCGGCGTCCACCGCCCTGTCGCTGGCCTGGCGCTTCACTCCCAGGCGGCGCATCGTGTCCGCCAGGGCGCTCTTCACCTGGACCGGCCCGATCTGGAAATGCAGGGTAGGGATCAGGAACCGGGCCTGATGCTGTTCCAGCGCGGGAGCCGAGCGCAGCACGTGCGGCAGCGTCTGACTCCAGGGACAGTAGTGCGCCTCGCGAGGGTCGCCGGGCTCGGACTCGGCGTCCGCGACATTGGGGAGCAGCACGTAGTCGACCCCCATGTCCAGCAGGACCTGCACGTGCCCGTGCGCGACCTGGATGGGGTAGCAGGGCTGCGCGATGGCCATCTCGACGCCGGCCGAGGCGATCGCGGGATCCGTCGGCGGCGAGAGCACCGGCTCGAACCCCAGCTCCACCAGGTAGCGGTGCCAGAACGGCAAGCGCTCCGACGTCGGGATCGCGCGTGACAGGCCGATGCGCAGCCGGCGCGCACCGGGAGACGCGGGGGGGACGACCGCAATCGCCGCCAGCAGCTTCTCGCGCACGGCCACCAGGTCCTCGATCACCGGCGTACGGCCCGTCGCCGAGGGCTTGCGGAACTTGTCAGAGCACTTGTCGCCCCAGAAGCTCTTCTGGCCCTCGATCACGAACTCCTTCATGTCGCACAGATTCGAGCAGGCCTTGCAGACGAAGTCGCGCGTGGTGAACCGCAGATGCTCCAGATCGTAGCCCCGGAAGCGCGTGCGCCCCCCGGTGGCCCGGTGCCACTCGCGAGCGATGAGCGCCATCCCGATGGCCCCGATCACGCCGTTGTGCGGCGGCACGGTGATCTTCTTTCCGAGAATGCCCGCGAAGGCCGCCGCGACCGCGTCGTTGTACGCCGTGCCGCCCTGGAAGAAGATGGTGTCGCCGATCCGCCGGCCGCGCACCACGCGGTTCAGGTAGTTCAAGGCAATCGAGTAGCTCAACCCCGCCAGCAGGTTCGGGATGGTCGCGCCCTTGTGCAGCCACCCCGTCACGTCTCGTTCCATGAAGACCGTGCAACGCTCCCCGAGCCGAGTCGGCGCGGGCGCCGACATCGCCAGCCGCGCGAACTCCTCCTTGACGCTGACGCCGAGCTTGTCGGCCTGCTCCTCGAGGAACGAGCCCGTGCCCGCCGCGCAGGCCTCGTTCATGGCGAAGTCGACCACCACGCCGTTATCGATCGAGATGAACTTCGAGTCCTGTCCCCCGATCTCGAAGATCGTGTCCACGGGCGCCGTGCCCAGCGTCTGGCAGACCCGCCACGCGCCGGTCTTGTGCGCGGTGATCTCATCGTTCACCACATCCGCGCCCGCGTATTCCGCGATCAGCTCCCGGCCCGAGCCGGTCGTGCCCACCCCACGAATGTCGAGCCGCGCGCC
>CAYHQJ010000232.1:0-2586 GCA_964358595.1 uncultured Gemmatimonadales bacterium | reverse complement strand
GCCGGGCGGCGCGTGCTGGTACTGGACCACCCCGCCTTGGACTCCATCGGGATCACCGATCTGCCGTGGGCCGTCGAGGTGGCCGACGGGTCCACCACGGAAGCCGTCCTCGCCGTCCCGTCCCTGCGCACCTTCGTGGCGACCGTGTGCGCCGCATTCCCCGCGCAGCTCGGCGCGGACAGCGGAATCATCTTCGGTTCCGTGCGTGATGCAGAGCGCGGCCTCCGGCTCGCAGGGGCGCGCGTGGTGGTCTCCTGGATCGCCACCGACCGCAGCAGACGACCGCCGCGCGTGAGCCGACTCGGTCGGGACGTCCTCACCGACAGCTTGGGCAACTACTACGTCTGTGGCGTGGCCGGAGGCGTCGGGCTCGCGGTGGCGGCCGCCGCAGGGTCTTTCGCGAGCGGTGAACTGCAGCTGGAGGTGGGCGAGCGAAGCGTACTGCGCTTCGACCTTTCCGTGAGTCGCGAAGCGCCGTTGGCTGATGCGGACACAGCTTGGGGCACACGGCGGGGTCTCGCCACCCTCGTCGGCAGCGTACGGCGCGAGAGGGGCGGCCCGCTCGAAGGGGCCCAGGCCAGCGTGCTCGGCGCGCCGACGCTGGCCGTGTCGGAGGCGGACGGGTACTTCGTGCTCAGGGACCTGCCATCGGGCTCCCAGATGCTCCTGGTGCGACGCGTCGGATTCGGCTTCAGCGCGATGGCCGTAGAGCTCCGCAATAGAGACACGACACGCGTGTCCCTTGAGCTCCAGACTGTCACGCTGCTCGACACGATCAGGGTCACGGCGTCACGGTGGGTGCGGAGTGAGATCGACGAACTGGAGAGCAGGCTTCGTGCTGGGTCGATCAGCCGCGTGCGCACGGCGCAGGATCTCGCGGCCATCGGCACCATCCACGCGGCCCTTCAGGAGTTCCCCTTGTTGAGCGTGTCGACGATGGCGGAGCGGGCAAGGAGAGGCAGCTCCGGCATCCAGATGCGGAGAGGCAGTCGAGCGTGCGCCCCCGATGTTTATGTCGATGGCTGGAAGGTGGACCTCGAGGTGCTGGAGCAGTACCGGCCCACCGACCTGATCGCCCTTGAGGTGTATCCCGGGCTGCAGGCTCCCTTGCGCTACCTCAATCCTTGGAGCACCTGCGGCGTCGTGCTGGCCTGGACGCGCTACCTGCGGTAGAGCGGGACGCAGCGGTCCTACGTCCCGGGCCTCAGAGCGCGCGGAGCAGGGCGCCCTTCAAGTAGCCGGTCTCCGGGACGGTGAGCAGCTCGGGGTGATCGGCGCCGGCGCCCCGCAGCTCGACGAGCTGAATGCGCCGGCCGGCGTCCTGCGCGGCCTCGCCCAGCATCGCGAAGAAGTCACTGCGCCGCACGTGGTGCGAGCAGGAGCAGGTGAAGAGCCACCCTCCCGGCGCCAGCATCGTCATCGCCCGCAGATTCAGCTCCTTGTAGCCCGCCAGCGCCCGCGCGAGCGAGCGCTGGTCCTTCGCGAACGCGGGCGGATCGAGCACGATGACGTCGTACGCCGCCCCGCTGCCCGCCTCCGCACGCAGCCAGTCGAACGCATTGGCCTCCACGGTCCGGATCGCCACGCCGTTCAGCGCCGCCGCCGCCTCCACGTGGCGCAGCGCCTCGGCGGAACCCTCGACGGCGGTCACCTCGCTCGCACCTCCCTTGGCGAGGTGCACGGCGAACCCGCCGTGGTAGGCGAAGACGTCGAGACAGCGGCCGGCCGCGAGCCGTCCGACGAGCAGCCGGTTCTCGCGCTGGTCGAGGAACGCGCCGGTCTTCTGGCCCGTCCACGGGGCCGCGACGTAGCGGACGGCCGCCTCGCGCACCTCGATCGCCTGCGGCACCTCGCCGAACGCCGGCTCGATCCCCCGTGGCAGGCGCTCCCGTTCCCGCACCGGCGCGTCATTGCGGAGCAGGAGGCCCTGCGGCGCGAGCACGTCGCGGATGGCGTCCACGACGTCGCCGCGCACCGCCTCGAGCCCCGCCGAGAGGAGCTGGGCGACGGCGTAGTCCCCGAAGCGGTCCACGATCAGGGACGGGAGGCCGTCCCCTTCGGCGTGGACGACGCGGAACGCCGTCGCGTCGATGCCCTCGCGCCGGGCGAGCGCCCGGCGCAGCGCGGCGCGCCACCACTCGGCGTCCACGTCGACGCCGTCCGGTGCGAGCCACCGCACGCGGATCTCCGAGGCGGGCGAGTAGAGCGCAGTGCCGAGGCCGCGGCCGCGCTCGTCCTCGACGCGGACGAGGCCGGGCCAGTCCCCCGGCTCGTGCCGGACGTCGGTGCGGAAGATCCACGGGTGTCCCGCGCGGAGCCGCGTGGCGCCGCGGGACGTGAGGGCGACGCGCGGGGTCATCGCTCGACGGCGGCGCGGAGGGCGCGGGTCGCGGCCTCGGGGTCCGGGGCGCCCAGCACGGCGCTGACGACCGCGACGCCCGCCGCACCCGCCGCACGGGCTTCGCCCGCGCGCGCCGCGTCGATGCCGCCGATCGCGACGGCCGGCAGGTGCGCGGCGGCGGCGTGCACGGCGCGGAACCCCGCCCAGCCGATGGCCGCGCCCGCGTCGGCCTTGGTCGGGGAGAC
>CAYHQJ010000231.1:0-2587 GCA_964358595.1 uncultured Gemmatimonadales bacterium | reverse complement strand
GCGCGTCCCGGTGCGCGTGCACCGCCGCCGCGGCGCCGTGGACGCCGAGCTTCTTGTAGGCGTTCGCTGCGAGGTTGCCGACCGTGTTGATCGAGGTCCCGAACTCGAACGCGATCTCCTTCTGCGTCATGCCGCGCGCCTTGCGCTCGAGCGTCGCGCACTCGCGGGCGGTCAGCGGGCGCGGATGCGATGCCGGCGATCGCCTCACGGTTCGACCCATCCCCCCCACCCCGTCGTGGCCCACGCGCCGACACGGTGGCCAACGGGCGCCGCGCGGGCGGGCGGAGGTGCTTGCGGTCGGCTTGCACTCCTGCCAGGCTTGCGCTGCAAACCTGCTGCAAGCGGCGCGAACTCAGCTCGGGACAGCACAGCCGAAGAAGGAGTATCCGACCGTCATGTCCGATCCAGCGGCGCCGCCCGCGAGCAGCCGGACGGCGCCAGCATCCCTCAATGACCTGCTGTCCGGGGCGACCTCCCGCACCCCGCTGGTCCAAGCGGATGGCTTCTCGGGCGCGCGGCTGGAGCGCGTGGAGATCGGCGGCGAATCCTACGTGCTCAAGCAGCTCTCGCTGGACGAGGACTGGATCATGTGGGTCACCGGCGATGTGGCGTGTCGAGCGATCCTCGTCTGGGAATCGGATCTGCTGGAGCGACTGCCGTCGAGCATCGACCACACCATCGTCGCGTGCGCGCGCGGCGACCGGCCGGGGACGGGGTACCTGCTCATGCGCGACGTTGGCCCGTATCTCCTGCCCGAGGGCGATGCGCAGGTTCCGCTGGAGCAGCACCTGCGGTTCCTCGACCACATGGCCGAGGCGCACGCGGCGTTCTGGGGCTGGCAAGACACCGTGGGCCTGCTGCCGCTGAGCCAGCGCTACCTCATCTTCTCGCCCCCCGTGTTGGAAACGGCGGTGGCCCGCGGTGGCAGCTCGCCGATCCCGGCGATGGCGCTGGACGGCTGGCGCCGCTTTCGAGACGGCGCGCCGCGCGCGGCCGACGTGGTCCTCCCGCTTCTGTACGACCCGTCGCCGCTGGTCGCGGCTCTCGAGAGCACGCCGCAGACATTCGTCCACGGCGACTGGAAGATGGGCAACCTGGGCAGCCACCCGGACGGACGGACGATCCTGCTTGACTGGGCGCTCCCCGGCCGCGCGCCGGCCGCGGTCGACCTCGCGTGGTACCTGGCGCTCAACCGCATGCGCCTGCCCCACTCCAAGGAGGACGCCATCGAGGCGTACCGACGGTCCCTCCTGAGCCACGGCATCGATACGGATGGCTGGTGGGAGCGGCAGCTCGGTCTCGCGTTGCTGGGAATGCTGGTCATCATCGGCTGGCAGAAGGTGCTGGGCGACGCCGACGAGTTGGCTTGGTGGGAGGCATGGGCGATCGAGGGTGCCCGATGGCTGACCTAGCCGCGGACCAGGCTCAGCCCCGGGAGTGGCTGCGCGCGTACGAGGACCTGGGGCCGATCTGGGCGTCGGGACCCGGCCCTGCCTACGAGCGCATCGCCGAAGTTGTCGTGGCCGTGCTGCCGCGGCCTCTGCGCGGCGCCTGGGTGCTTGACCTGGGGGCGGGTACGGGCGCCGCCAGCCGCTGCATCGCCCGCGCCGGCGGCATCCCGGTCGCTCTGGACCCAGCGCTCGGCATGCTGGCCCAGGCCCGTCGCGACCACCGGATCATCGGTGCGCCCCTCGCGTCCGTCGGTGGCGAGGCCGAACGGCTCCCGCTGCGGGACGGGAGTCTGGACGCGGTGGTCGCCTGCTTCTCGCTCTCGCACGTCGCCGACCCCGTCGCGGCCCTGCGCGAGGCTCGACGGGTCCTCAGGCCTGGCGGCCACCTGGTGGCCGCGAGCTTTGACCTGGCAGCAGCACCGGACCCGGTGAAGAACACCATCGACGGCGTCGCCCAGCGGTTCGGCCTCCTGCCGCCGCCCTACTACCTCGCCCTCAAGCAGCAGGAGCAGGAGGTCGGTCTGGCCGAGCGACTGGCGGCCCATGCGACGGCCGCGGGGCTGGTCGCGGTGCGCGTGGACCAGGTGCAGGTCGACTCGGGCCTCCGCACGGCGGACGACTTCCTGCGGTACCGCCTCGGCACGCCCGTTGCCGCGGGGTTCGTCGCCTCCCTCACGCCGGCCCGCCGCGCGGAGTTCTACGCCGCGGCGCTGGAGGCGCTGGGTCCTTCGCCAGAGCCGTGGCTGCCGGCGGTCCTCATCCTCTCGAGCCGCGCAGCGGCGTAGCGGGGAACGCGTCGGCCGAAGCCCCGCCTCGCGCCGGCTACGTGAGGGCAAACGGGCTAGGCGCTGCGGCCGGCGATCGCCTTCACGAGCGCGACGATGAGCGCCGCGACGAGGAAGAGGAACGCGATCGCGAGGAGCGCCGCGATATCGAACGGCGAGTCCGCGGGAATCGTGAAGATGCCCTCGAACGGGCGGACGAGCGAGTTCGTGAGCCCGGTGTTGACGTTCGTCTGCGGCGCGGCCACGTACGGACACCCGTCGTCGACGCGCGTCTCGACGCACTCGACGACCGTCGTGCGGTCCGCGTCCGTTGGGCGCAGGGGATCGATCGTCACACCGAGAAGACGAGCA
>CAYHQJ010000230.1:0-2608 GCA_964358595.1 uncultured Gemmatimonadales bacterium | reverse complement strand
GCGCCTGGGCCGGTCGCCGGCCCTGCGCGTGCAGGCTCGCCGGCGCGCCGGCCCACAGGCAGATCGCGCCGAGCACCACCGCCAGTGTCACCGCTGTTCCTTGGCGTCTTGGCGTCTGCCCACTGGCTCTCACTGTCTCTCTCATGGGTTCTTCTCCGCGGTGAACGGGGCGGAGCCGAAAGCGCCGAGCTCGGCGGTGCCGCGTATCCGGGTGCCTTCGAGCTCGCCGCGGAAGTTGACCGTCATGGACTGCCCGCCCATCGAGACCGTGATGGACCACGAGACGCTGGGCCCGGCGACCTGGCCGTCGGCGATGGGCAGCGTGCCCATCTCGCCCGTCATGGACCCCGAGAACCCGGAGCCTTCCTGGGTCAGCGTCATGGTCATCGTCTGGCTGCCCTGCGGGGTGTTGACGGTCACCGACCAGGTGCCGCCCACCTGCGCCGCGGCCGCTCCGGCCCCGCCGCCACGCGCACCCCCGCGCGCACCGGCCGCCGGGGCCACGACCTCGTAGCGGACGCCGTCCACGAAGACGGCGCGAACCTTCGTGCTGTCGGTGAGCGGCTCACCCTCGGCGACCACGAGGTTGGCGATCTTGCCGACCTCGACGCTGCCGAGCTGCTCGGCCACGCCGGCGATCTCCGCCGGGCGGATCGTCAGGGCCTCCAGCGCGACGTCGCGCGGAAGTCCGGCGCCGATCGCCTTGCGCACGTTGGTAAGGATCTCGGCGCCGCGCAGCGAGCCGCCCGACGCGAGCGCGAACCGGACGCCGGCGCGGTGGAGCGCGGCCGCGTTCCCTTCGATCACCCGGCGCGCGGCGCTGTCGGCCGACGCACTGTCGTTGACCGGAAGCCGCTGGCCGACGCGGAACACCCAGCCCGTGACCTCCGTCGGGCGCGGGAAGTCCACCGACACCACGACCGGCCGGCGGCTCGCCTGCAGCGCGTCCACGATGCGGAAGCCCTCGGTGGCGCCGACGATGGTGAGCGCGAGGCTGAACTCGCGCGCCATCGCGAGCGCGCGGCGGATCTCGTTCTCGTTGCTGGCCGCGAACATCACCGGCAGCTCGCCCCGCACCGCGGGGATGAGCGCGGCGAGGTGTGCGTCGTAGACCGGTCGCTCCATCCCCCGCGGCGCGGCGCGGTAGCGCTCGAGGAGCACGCCCAGGCGTCGCGCGTCGTAGAACGCCTGGCGCTCGTAGGCGACCACGCCCATCAGCGTCCCGGGGTAGCGGCCCGGGACCGACTGGTACCCCATGTGGAGGGCGACCGGCGAGCGGATGACGTGCCGGCTCGCGAGGCTGTCGCGCAGCGGCACGAGCGCCGACAGGCCGCGGAAGGCGCCGCGGCTCGGCGCCGCGAGCACCGCGCCGAAGCCCACGTCGCGCGCGCCCTGCACGTCGGACGCCGCTGGCCGCAGTTCGTCCGCGACGACGCGGTCGGGCTCGAGGCCGACGTTGCCGGGTTCGGCGGGCGCCACCGCGCCGGGCGCTCCGCTTCCCGGCGCACCGGCCCGCGCCGCCGGCGGCGCCGTCGGCAGGCCGAGGCTCGACGTGAGATCGATGAAGGCCGGGAACACCGTCCGCCCGGTGAGGTCGAGCACCCGCGCGTCAGCGGGCGCGGCGACGTCGGCACCCACGGCGGCGATGAGGCCGTCGCGGATCACGATCGTGCCGCGCTCGATGATCCCGCGCGTCACCGTGAAGATGCGCGCGTTGGTCAGGACCCAGGTGCCGTCCTGAGCCGCGGCGGGTCCGGCGAGGAGCGCGAGCGCCGCGAGGGCGAGGGATCCGGTTCGTGACACCGTGGCACGCCGCATGAGGTCACTCCGGTGGGATGAGGAGCCCGGCCAGAGTACGCCCCCCGTCAGGCCGCGTCAAGACAGGCGCCGGGCACCCCCTCCTTGCAGAGCGTAGCCGCACTGGTACGTTACCTGCGCTTGGTATGAGCGACCCGCTTCTCACCCTTCGCGAGTACGCGAAGCTCGCCCCCTGGAACATCCGCGACCTCGCCGCACTCGCCGGGGCGGTGCTGGACGCGTCCGGCGTCACGCCGATCAACGCCGCGGCACAGAGTCGGCCGTCCGATCGCACCATCCGCTTCTACGTCGCGCGCCAGCTGTTGAGCCCGCCCGAGGGGCGCGGCACCGCCGCGACGTACGGCTATCGCCACCTCCTCCAGCTCTTCGCCATCAAGCTCCGCCAGATGGAGGGCGCGACGCTCACGAGCATCACCCGTGAGCTCGCGGAGTCGCCGGGTGACGTGCTCGAGAAGCGTGTCGCGACGGCGCTGGGCAATGTGCCCGCGCTCGACGAGCTGAACCTCCAGCCCCGCGTCGCGCCGCGCGGCCGCGTGCGCCGCGCCTTCCAGCAGTGGGCGCTGGCCGGCAACGGTCGCGCGCCGCACGCCGATGCCCCGACCGTCGACGGAGCCCCCGGCGCGTGGTATCGCATCGGCCTCGGCGAGGGCGTGGAGCTCGACGTCCGCACCGACCACCCGGCGGCGCGCAACGGGGCGCAGCGACAGCGGCTCGCCGTCGCCGTCGCGCGGGCGCGCCGCGGCATCGCCGAGGAGCCCGCGCCGTAGAGTGACGCGCGTCCGCTGGCGCT
>CAYHQJ010000229.1:0-2638 GCA_964358595.1 uncultured Gemmatimonadales bacterium | reverse complement strand
TGAACAGGCCGAGCGGGAACGCGACGGTGACGTTCTTGAGGTTGTGCTGCCGCGCGCCGACCACGCGGACGGCGCGCGACGCCTCGGCCGTCCGGCGCGACGACGGCACGGCGATGCGCAGTTCGTGGCGCAGGTAGCGCCCGGTCAGCGACGCCTCGTGGGCGAGGACCTTGGCGAGCGGTCCCGAGACGATCACCTCGCCGCCGTGCCGGCCCGCGCGCGGGCCGAGGTCCACGACGTGGTCGGCGGAGCGGATCGTCTCCTCGTCGTGCTCGACGACGAGCACGGTGTTGCCGAGGTCGCGCAGCTCCTTGAGCGTCGCGAGCAGCCTGCCGTTGTCGCGCGGGTGCAGGCCGATGGACGGCTCGTCGAGGATGTAGAGCACGCCGACCAGCCGCGAGCCGATCTGCGTCGCGAGCCGGATGCGCTGCGCCTCCCCGCCCGAGAGCGTGCCCGCCGAGCGGCCGAGGGTGAGGTAATCGAGCCCGACGTTGCAGAGGAACCGCAGCCGGTCGCGCACTTCCTTTAGGATCGGCCCGGCGATGTCGGGGTCGAGCCCCGGCCGCCCGTTACCGCGCACCGGCAGCGCGTCCACGAAGGCGAGCGCCGCGCCGACCGACAGCTCGACCAGGTCGCCGATGCTGGTGCCGCCGATGAGGACCGAGAGGCTCTCCGGGCGCAGCCGCCGGCCGTGGCAGGTCGAGCACGGCTTCAGCGTCATGTACTCCTCGAGCTGCAGCCGGACCGCGTCGGAGGTCGTCTCCTTGTAGCGGCGCTCGACGTTGCGGAGGATCCCCTCCCACGGCGCCTCGTAGTCGCCGCGGACCTTGTCGCTCTCGTACTTGAACTTGAGCTTGCGGTCGCCGAGGCCGTAGAGCAGCGCCTTGCGCGCGGCGGCGGGGATGCTCGACCACGGCGCGGTGAGGTCGAAACCCAGCTCCTTGGCGAGGGTCGGCAGGACGACGCGCCTGAGGTAGCCACCCGGCTCGCCCCACGGGAGCACGACGCCCTCGAGGATCGAGATGCTGGGGTCGGCGAGGGCGAGCTCCTCGCTGACTTCGCGGCGGGTGCCGAGGCCGTCGCACTGCGGGCAGGCGCCGAAGGGCGAGTTGAAGGAGAACTGACGCGGCTCGAGCTCGGGGAGCGAGAGGCCACACTTGGGGCAGGCGTAGCGCTCCGAGAACATCACGCTGTCGCTTCGTCCGGTCGCGTGGCGCACCACCTCGATCACGGAGTCGGCGTGGCGCAGCGCCGTCTCCACGCTGTCGGCGAGGCGCTGGCGGTCCTCCGGCGACACGGTGAGCCGGTCCACGACGATCGCGATGTCGTGGTTCTGGCGCCGGCCCAACTTCGGCGGCCGCTCCAGCTCGACCACGGCACCGTCCACGCGGGCGCGCACGAACCCCGCCTTGCGCGCCGCGTCGAACAGCTCGCGGAACTCGCCCTTCCGCCCGCGCACGAGCGGCGCCAGTACCTCGAGTTTCGTGCCGGCGGGCCAGCCGAGGATGATGTCGGTGATCTGGCTGGCGCTGGTGCGCTGGATCGGCGAGCCGTCGTTCGGGCAGTGCGGCGTGCCGGCGCGCGCGTAGAGCAGGCGCAGGTAGTCGTAGATCTCGGTGATCGTGCCGACGGTCGAGCGCGGGTTCTGGCCGGCGGTCTTCTGCCCGATGGCGATGGCCGGCGAGAGCCCCTCGATAGAGTCCACGTCGGGCTTCTCCATCAGCCCGAGGAACTGGCGCGCGTAGGCGGACAGCGACTCGACGTAGCGGCGCTGGCCTTCGGCGTAGATGGTGTCGAAGGCGAGGGAGGACTTGCCCGAGCCGGAGAGGCCGGTGATGACCGTGAGCGCGCCGCGGGGAATCTCGACGTCGATGTTCCGGAGGTTGTGCTCGCGGGCGCCGCGGACGATGAGCCGGTCATCGGGCATAGCCTTGTAGCATACTCAAAGCGAGGGGCCGGATTCAACACCCGGGGTACGGCGTCGCGGGGGCGGGGCCGGTACGGGCTGAAGTCCGGACTCGGCAATTGGCCCTGAAGGGCCGGGAATGCAGAAAGGGCCGCGGAAGACCCGCGACCCTTTCGAGCGTGGCTGGAACCGCCACGCAGCACGCCCGCAACGTAGGCCGAGTATGTGCTCGGCAGGCGGGCCGAGTCAAGAGCCAGGGTGCGGGTGGGGAGAATCGAACTCCCACGGGCTTGCGCCCCGCACGTTGCGGACGTGCTGCGTCTGCCAGTTCCGCCACACCCGCACCGCCTTCCGGCAGCCGGCGACCACAGGCAACTCTGACGCGGCTCGGCAACGTGCGATGCCGCTGGCGGGGCCAAGGTGGGGGTCTGCGGAGGAATGTGGTAACCGGATTCGATGCGGGTTGGTGCGAAATAATGCGTCGGCCCTCTACCTGCGGCCGAGGTTGAGCCCCTCCATCACCCAGGCGTCGGTCCGCATCACGGTGGTGCTGCACAACCTTCGCGAGCGCCTCACCGTTCGATCAGCTCGGCCACGAACACGTCGCTCTGCCGGTCCTCGATCGCGAAGTAGAACCGTCGCCCGTCCGTCGCGAAGTCCTTGCGGCTGGACGGTCGGTTCGGGTTGCGGAACCTCACCAGCAGGCGCGGGGTCCCTCCCGCCGCGCTCACG
>CAYHQJ010000228.1:0-2643 GCA_964358595.1 uncultured Gemmatimonadales bacterium | reverse complement strand
CCCTTGATCCATTCGCTGAGGATCGGGAACAGCGTCCCCCAAAGCACCGAGAAGGCGATCACGATGAAGATCAGGTTGTTGAACAGGAACGTCGCCTCGCGGCTTACCATGCTCTCGAGCTTCGCCTCGGCCTCGAGCCGCGGCCAGCGGTAGGCGAGGAGCGCGAAGCTCACGCCCGCGGCGGCGACCAGGAAGATGAGGAAGAAGTAGCCGATGCTCGACTGCGCGAAGCTGTGCACGCTCGAGATGACGCCGCTGCGCGTGATGAACGTACCGAAGATGGACAGCAGGAACGAGCCGATGATCAGGCCGACGTTCCACTTCTTCAGCATCCCGCGCTTCTCCTGGATCATCACCGAGTGCAGGAACGCGGTCATGGTGAGCCACGGCAGCAGCGACGCGTTCTCGACCGGGTCCCACGCCCAGTAGCCGCCCCAGCCCAACTCGACGTACGCCCACCACATGCCGAGGATGATCCCGCACGCGAGGAACAGCCACGACAGCAGCGTCCAGCGGCGGATGGCGTGGATCCAGCCGGTGTCGAGCCGGCCCGAGATCAGCGCGCCCATCGCGAAGGCGTAGGGGATCGTGATGCTGGTGTAGCCGAGGTAGAGCATCGGGGGATGGATCGTCATCCCCGGGTTCTGGAGCTGCGGGTTGAGCCCGTTGCCGTCGGCCGGCGTGAAGCCGAGGCGCTCGAACGGGTTCGAGGAGAACACCATCGCCGCCACGAAGAAGGTGACGACGACGCTCACCACGCCTGCGACGTACGGCATCAGGTCGCGGTACTTGCCGCGGTTCACCAGCAGCGCCACCGAGCCGAAGCTCGCGACGACGATCGCCCAGAGGAGGAGCGAGCCCTTCTGCCCCGCGTAGAACGCCGACCACGTATAGTAGAGCGGCAGGTTACGGCTGGTGTAGGCCGCGACGTACTCGATGGTGAAGTCGTGGGTGAGCAGCGCGCGCAGCAGCCCGACCGAAGCCAGGAACAGCAGTCCCCACTGCACGTACACCGCGCGCTCGGCGCTGCGGGCGAGCTCGGGGCGGCGCTTCAGCCCGCCCACGAAAGCGACCGCGCTCCCCCACAGGCCGATGAGGAGCGCGATCCACAGAGCGATGTTGCCGAGATCGGCCATTACTCAGACGGCAGACGCGCAGACGGGCAGGTGGTCAGTGGCTTCACGCCGCGCGCTGCTGCGGGGCGGCTTCGTAACGCGAGCCGCACTTCGCGAGCAGGGTCGTCGCGCGGAAGGTGCCGTCGCGCTGGAGCCGGCCCTCGACCACCACGTCCGCCTCGTCCGTGAAGGTGTCCGGCGCGAGGCCCCGGTAGACCACCGGGTAGCTGCGCGTGCCGTCCGTGACACGGAAGGTGATCGTCTGCGAGGCGACGTCGCGCTGGATCGAGCCCTTCACGACCCGCGCGCCCATCTTCACGCCGACGTTGTAGAAGGAGTTGTCCCGGCCGATCTTCGTGGCCAGCTCGGAGGGTGTGACGTAGTACACCCCCGTCTCCTTGATCCCCGACGCCATCAGGTAGCCGACCGTCGCCAGGACCAGGGCGCCGCCGATGAGGAACTTCGTTTGTGCTTTCATGCGCCGATCGCTCGTTCCGGGCCTCAAGGTATGGAATGTACCCCGGGCTCCGGAGGGGCAAAAGTAATGCCGGGCGAGAGCCTAGTGATTGCTACCCCAGGCAGGACAAAAGGTCTCATCCCCGGTTCCGTGCCCAAGCCAGCGTTGCGCGGACCGCCCGCTGCCACTCCCTCCACCTGTCCTCCGGCTTGGGCCCCGGCTTGAACTCGTGGTAGTGACGGGCGGCCATGAAGTCGGCTGCGGTCTTCCATACTCCAGTCGCGAGGCCGGCGAGGCCGGCGGCGCCGAGCGCGGTACTTTCCACGACGTCCGGCCGGCGCACCGGCACGCCGAGCACGTCGGCCTGGTACTGCATCAGCCAGTCGTTCGCGGAGGCGCCGCCGTCCACCTTGAGGTCGGCGAGGGCGAGACCCGCGTCGCCGGTCATCGCGTCGAGCACTTCCTTGGTCGAGAACGCCATCGCCTCGAGCGTCGCGCGCACCAGGTGCGCCTTGGTTGCGCCGCGGGTGAGGCCGAAGATCGCGCCGCGCGCCTCGGCCTCCCAGTGCGGTGCGCCGAGGCCGACGAGCGCGGGCACGAACACCACGCCGCCCGCGTCGCTCACCGAGCGCGCGAGTTGCTCGGTTTCCTTCGCGTGCGCGATGAGCCCAAGTCCGTCGCGCAGCCACTGCACCGCCGCGCCCGCGATGAACACGGAGCCCTCGAGCGCGTACGCGGGGCCGCCTGCCCTATCGCACGCGATCGTCGTGAGCAGCCCGCGCGAGCTGTGCACGCGCTTCTCGCCCGTGTTGAGCAACAGGAACGCGCCGGTGCCGTAGGTGTTCTTCGCGTCCCCCGCCTCGAAGCAGCCCTGGCCGAACAGCGCCGCCTGCTGGTCGCCGGCGATCCCCGCGATCGGGACCTCGTGCCCGAACCACTCGGCGTCGGCGACGCCGAAGATGCCGGAGGACGGCTTCACCTCGGGCAGGATGTCGTCGGGCACGCCGAACAGCTCCAGCAGCTCCGGGTCCCACGCGTGCGTCCCGATGTCGTAGAGCATCGTGCGCGAGG
>CAYHQJ010000227.1:0-2655 GCA_964358595.1 uncultured Gemmatimonadales bacterium | reverse complement strand
CCGCCTGGCGACGGGCGTGCTGGTCTTGGCGTGCGCGGGCCTGCTGGCCACGTGCCGGCTCGGTGACCTTGTGAACTCGCCGCCACCGGGCACGCTCGCCGTGACGCCGCCCCAGCTCGTGGACTCCGCCCAAGCCGGCAGCACCGCCCCGCGCGTGCTCACCGTCGGCGTCGAGGGCAGCGGGGAGGCGCTCCCCTGGGTGGCGCGGAGCGTGCTCGGCAGCGCCTGGTTGTCGCTGAGCGCGACCGCGGGCACCCTGCCGGACACGCTCTCGCTCGCGCTCGACCCGACCGGCCTGGCGGTGGGCGTCTACCGCGACACGCTCGTGTTCTCGCTCGACGGACCCGCGGCAGTCCCCGTGACAGTGCCGGTCGAGTTTCGCATCGTCGGCTGCACGGTCACCGAGACCACGCTCGGCGTCCAGCTCAGTGACTCGCTCGCCGCGCGTGACTGCGGCGCGCCGCACCGGAGCGGCGCCTTCGCGCGGCTGTTCCGGTTCGCCGCGAGCGCCGCCGACTCTTTCACCATCCGTCTCGCCACGAGCGCGTTCGACGCCTACCTGGTGCTCGACACCGCGATCATTCCCGACGCACCGCCGCTAGCCGAGAACGACGCGTGCGGCCCCGGCCAGCAGGACGCCTGTCTGGTCTACGTGCTGGTGCCGCGCACCGGTACCTATGTGGTCGAGGCGACCAGCGCCACGCCCGGCGCAACGGGCGCATTCACCCTCGGCATCACGCGTCCCCGACCTCCTGCGGCCCCCGGCACGCCGACGCAATTGCTGGGCGACCTCGTCACCGTGGTCGCCGTCGGCGGCGCCGTCGATCAGGCCTCCCTGGTGCTGCGCGCCTCGCTCAACGATCCGGACGGCGACTCGGTACTGCTGGAAGTCGAGTTCCGGCCGGTGGGCACGGCGTTCACGGGGACCACCACGGCCACGAGCGGATTCGTCGCCTCGGGCTCGCCTGCCGCCCTGAGCGCGAGCGGGCTGAGCGACGACGTCGCCTACCACTGGCAGGCGCGCAGCGTGGACCGCACCGGCCGCGCGAGCGCGTGGACGCCGTTCGGCGCCAATCCGGAGGACGCCGCCGACTTCCGCGTCGCGATTCCGCAGCCGCCGAGTCCACCCAGCGGTCTTGTCCAGCTGAAGAGCAACGGCACGGCGGCCATCGCGGTCGGCGGCACTACGGACGAGGCGACGGCCCTGTTCCAGGCGCTCCCGACCGACCCCGACCCCGGCGACCAGCTTCGCCTCGAGGTCGAGATCCAGCCGGTCGGCACCGCATTCACCGGCACTCCCGGCGGCTCAAGCCCGCCGGTGGCCGTCAACAGCGTCGCGACCGCGACGGTCGCGGGCCTCGGAGACAACGCGGCCTATCACTGGCAGGCCCGCGCCGTGGACCAGACGGGCCGCGCCAGCGCATGGACGCCGTTCGGTGCGAACGCCGAGACGGCTCCGGACCTCCGCGTCGCGATCGCGCCCGCCCGTCTCACCGTGACGGTCCAGCCGGGCACGACGGCCGCGGGCGCAGCGATCGCGCCGGCGGTGCGCGTGGCGGCGCAGGACGCGGTTGGCAACACGCTCGCCTCGTTCGCCGGAACCGTGACCGTGGCGCTGGGGACGAACCTCGCGGGCGGCACCCTCTCCGGGACGACGACGGCCGCCGCGGTCGCCGGGGTGGCGACGTTCGCGGACCTGAGCATCGATCGCGCGGGCGGCGGCTACACGCTGCTCGTCACGGGCGCGGGCCTCTCGACGAGCACGGCGGCCTTCACCGTCACGCCGGGTGCGGCGGTGCGGCTCGCCTTCGCGACGCAGCCCGCGGGCGCCACTGCCGGCGCAGCACTGACACCGCCGCTCCAGGTCGCGGCGCAGGACGCGTTCGGCAACACTGCCACCGGCTTCGCCGGGAACGTCACCCTCGCGATCGGCGCGAACCCCGGAGGTGCAACGCTCTCGGGTCCGTCCACGATCGCGGCCGTGAGCGGCGTTGCGACCTTCGCCACCCTCAGCCTCAACCGCAGCGGCAGCGGGTACACGTTGGCGGCGAGTTCCACGAATCTCACGGGCGCTACCAGCGCGGCGTTCGACGTGGCGCCGGGCGCGGCGGCTCGTCTGTCGGTCGCAATCCAACCGTCGGCTTCCGCCGCAAGCGGCGGCGCCCTCGCGCAGCAGCCCGTCGTGCAAGTGCAGGACACGAACGGCAACGCCGTCGCCCAGCTAGGCATCGTCGTCGGCGCGACGATCGCGAGCGGGCCCCCGGGCGCGACGCTGACCGGGGCGTCGGCAACCACCGACGCAAACGGGCGCGCCACGTTCTCCGGCCTGACGATCACCGGCCTGGCCGGTGCCTATACGCTCAGCTTCAGCGCCACGGGTCTCGCCACGACGACCTCGACCACGATCGGGCTCGCGGCGGGCACGGCGGCGCGACTCGCTCTCGCCACCCAGCCGTCGAGCACCTCCCAGAGCGGCGTCGCATTCGCCCAGCAACCGGTGGTTCAGGTCCAGGACGGCGCCGGCAACCCGGTGGGCCAGAGCGGCGTCGCCGTGTCCGCCGCCATCGCGTCGGGCGGCGGCACGCTTGGTGGCACGGTGAGCGTGGCGACCGACCCTTCGGGCGTTGCCGCGTTCACCGATCTCGCGATCACCGG
>CAYHQJ010000226.1:0-2691 GCA_964358595.1 uncultured Gemmatimonadales bacterium | reverse complement strand
GCGGGATCGCGCTGAGCCGCGCTTCCCACGCCAGGTCCGCCACTAGCGAATCGCCCGGCGGCAGCGGCGCCGGCAGCGCGAACCGCACGACCGTGGAGTCCGGGGCGCCCGGGTACTCGGCCGCGACCGGCACGCCGCCGATCGCGACCCGGTGGAGCCGCTCGTAGGCGTAGTACGGGTCCGGCAGGTCGCTGAAGCGGTGGATCCGCTGGCGCAGCTCGTCGTCCGCGAACAGCGAGTGCGGGCGGAACGCGTTCAGGTACAGGTGAAAGTAGATCTCCCGGAGCGTGTCCGGGCTGTTGTTGCGGTAGATCAGGCGGGCCGACGCGGTGAGGATCCCCGACGGCTCGTCGAGTCGCGCCGCGATCGTGTAGCGAATGTCCTGCTGGAAGTACGCCGCCGGCTCCGCGGGTGTGCGCGGAGCGGCGGCCTGGAGCTGAGCCTGGAGAAGGAGCAGGGCGACCGGCACGGCGGCGTGCACGCCGGGAATCTGCGGCCTATGCGCTCCCGCCGCCGGGCGCGTGCAGCATGCGGTGGCGCAGGAGGCGGATCCTGCGCCGCAGCGAGCCATCGAAGACCCGGTCGCCGACCCGGACGATCACGCCGCCGACCACCGACGCTTCGGTGCGGAAGTGCGGCACGACGGTCTTCCCGATCGCCGCGGTCAGCCGCTCGGTGATCGCCGCCCCAAGCGCCTCGTCCACCGGCCGCGCCGTCGTGACGCCGGCGTGGACGCGGCCCAGGTGCCGGTCCACCAGGTCCTGGTAGGCCGCGCTGATGTCGGCGAGCATGCCCTGCCGGCCCCGTTGCACCACGGCCTGGAGGAACCGGGTGAGCGGCGCCGGCGCGACGCCCCCCCTCAGCGCGTGCTCGAGGATCTGCTTCTTGGCGGCCTTGTGCACGCGCGGCGACTCCAGCACGTGCTTGATCCTCGGCTCGACGGCCACCGCCCCGGCGAGCGCGTCGAGCAGCAGGCCGTACTGCTCCACCTGGCCGTGCCGCTCGGCGACCGCTACCAGCGCCGCGGCGTAGTTGCGCGCGACGACCGGGTTCTTCACGTGCGCGGCGTGTGCAGGCGGGCGAGGTAGTCCTGCACCAGCTTGCGGTCGGCCTCGGTGTCGAGGTTCCGCTCGATCACCTTGGTGGCGGCCGCGATGGACAATTCGACCGCCTCGCGCCGCAGCTCCGTCACCGCCTTGTCGCGCTCGATCGCGATCTCCCGCCGCGCGCGGGCGAGCAGCTCTTCCTGCTCGGTGCGGCCCTTGGCGACGATCTCGTCGCGCAGCTTGTCGCCCGCCGTGCGGCCCTGCGCCACGATGTCCTGCGCCTCGGCCTTCGCGGCGGCCAGCTGCGACTGGTGGTCGGCCAGCAGCCGCTGCGCCTCGGCGTTCGCCTTCGCCGCGGCGTCGAGCTGGTCCTGGATCCGCTGCTCCCGCTCCTCGACCGCTTTCAGGATCGCCGGCCAGGCGGTCTTCGCCAGGATCAGCAGCAGGAGCCCGAAGATCACCAGGGTCCAGATCATCAGACCCGGGTTGATCGCGAACGGGCCCCGGCCCGCACCTTCCGCTTCGGCGGCGGCGGCGGCGGCGGCCAGGAAGCCCACGAACGGCATCAGAGGACCTTGAACAGCAGCGCGAACACCAGGGCCGCGAGCGTGACGCCCTCGATGAGCGCCGCCGTCAGGATCATCGCGCCGCGGATGTCGCCGGACGCCTCCGGCTGCCGCGCCATCGCCTCGACGGCCTGGCCGCCGATCCGCCCGATGCCCAGCCCCGCGCCGATGATCGCCAGGCCCATCCCGATCCCGGCGCCCAGCAGCGCGTTGGTGTTGAGGGCGGTTTTCGCGGCGTCCGCCGCAGCTTCCTGGAGCATGAACATCGAGACGTCCTCCCGAATCGTTGATGTAATCGCGGCCTAGTGCTCGTGCTGCATCATACCGATGAACACGCTGGTCAGCAGCGCGAAGATGTACGCCTGGAGCAACGCAATGAACAGCTCCAGCGCCATCATGAACAACACGAAGAAGATGGACCCGCCCAACACCACGTACTTGATCACCGCGACGTTGCCGAACAGGAAGATGATCCCCAGCAGCGACAGGATCACGAAGTGGCCCGCCGTCATGTTCGCGAACAGACGCAGCATCAGCGCGAACGGCTTGACCAGCTTCCCGATGATTTCGATGGGGATCATGATCGCCGTCAGGATGACGGCGGCGATGCCCGTCGTCCCCGGCGGCGTGAACACGATCGTCTTGAGGTAGCCCTTCGGCCCCAGCGCCACCATCCCCGAGATCTCGATCGTCGCGAGCGCGGTCAACGCCAGGGCGCCCGTCACCATGAGGTTGCCCGTCGCCGTCGCGCCCCACGGCACCAGGCCGAGCAGGTTGCAGTAGAGGATGAACCAGAACAGCGTCAGGATGTACGGCGCGAACTGCGCCCCGCGGTGGCGGCCGATGTTCGCGATCGCGACGTCGTTCCGGATGTACAGGACCATCGCCTCGATCATGCTGGGCAGGCCCTTCGGCGCGCCACCCCGGGCGCGCTGCCGCTGGAGGGCGCGGCCGGTCGCCACCATAGTGGCCAGCACCAGTGTCGCCGCGACCAGCATGAATATCACATGCTTGGTCGGCGAGAGGTCAATCGCCAGGCCGCCCACCTGGATCGGGTCCCACCGCGGGAGGTGGATGAC
>CAYHQJ010000225.1:0-2700 GCA_964358595.1 uncultured Gemmatimonadales bacterium | reverse complement strand
CCGACGCCGAGCGCGCCAGGGAGCGGCGGCTGCGGCGCTCGGGCCGCCACCTGGGGCACGTCGCCGACGGCGTCGTGGCGGCGCAGCTCATCGTCGCCGACAGCGGTCCGGGCGTCCCGCCGGAGCTGGTTCCGCGGATCTTCGACCCGTTCGTCACCAGCAAGCCGCCGGGCCAGGGCACCGGCCTCGGCCTCGCGATCGTCCAGCGCGTCGTCCACGACCACGGCGGGCGCGTGGACGTCGAGCGCGCGCGCGAGGGCGGCGCCGCATTCATCGTCACGCTCCCGGTTCACCGCCCGTGAAGCTGCTCATCGTCGACGACGAGCCCGGCCTGCGGCAGTCGCTGCGGCTGCTCCTCGCCGACGAGGGGCACGATGTGGCGGACGCGGCCGACGGCGCGGTCGCGCTGGCGCGTGCCGGCGCGGAGCCGTTCGACGTCATCCTCTGCGACGTGCGGATGGCGACGATGGACGGCATCGAGTTCCTGCGCCGCTACCGGGCCGGGGGCGGCGGGGCGCTGGTCATCATGATGAGCGCCTACGGCACCGAGGACACGGCGATCGCGTGCATGAAGGAGGGCGCGTACGACTACATCGCCAAGCCGTTCCGCGCCGACGAGGTGGTCCTCGCACTCCGCAAGGCCGAGGAGCGCGAGAAGCTTCGCAGCGAGGTGGAGTCGCTGCGCTCGGCGCTCGGTGCCGGCGCCCTAGCGCGCACCATCGTCGCCGAATCCGAGGCGATGCGCGCCGCGCTCGACCTCGTGGCCAAGGTGGCCCCGCACCGCACGACGGTGCTGCTCAGCGGCCCGTCCGGCACCGGCAAGGAGGTCCTCGCCCGCGAGCTGCACCGGCTGTCGCCGCGCGCCGGCCAGGCGTTCGTCGCCGTCAACTGCGCCGCCATCCCCGAAATGCTGCTGGAGTCGGAGCTGTTCGGCCACGTGCGCGGCGCCTTCACGGGCGCCGTGAGCGACCACCGCGGCCTGTTCGAGCAGGCCTCCGGTGGCACGCTGCTGCTCGACGAGATCGGCGACCTGCCGACCAGCCTCCAGGCCAAGCTGCTGCGCGTCCTCCAGGACGGCGAGGTGCGCCGCGTGGGCGACGGGGCCACGCGCCGGGTTGACGTGCGCGTGGTGGCCGCCACCGCGCGCGACCTCGCCGCCGACACGCGGGTGGGGCGGTTCCGGGAGGACCTCTACTACCGGCTCAACGTCGTCGCGATCACGCTGCCGCCGCTGGCCGAGCGCCCCGAGGACGTGCCGCCGCTCGTGCGCGCGCTGCTCGAAGGTCACTGCGCCCGCCTCGGCTGCCCGATCCCCGTGATCGAGCCGGAGACCTACCGTGCCCTGCTGGACTACGCCTGGCCGGGCAACGTCCGCGAGCTCAGCAACGCGCTCGAGCGGGCACTGGTACTGGCCCGGGATGGCCGGATCCGGCTCGGCGACCTGCCGCCGGGCGTGGCGGTCCCCAAGGCGCCCTCGGCTGCCGCTCCCACTTCGGCGGGCGCGGCGTCCAATCTCTCGCTGCGGCGTCGGGCCGGGGAGGCAGAGGAAGCCGCGATCCTGGAGGCCCTCCGGCATGCGGGAGGCAGCCGGCGCGGGGCGGCCGCACTGCTCGGCATCTCGGTCCGGAGCCTGTTCTACAAGCTCAAGAAGCTCGATATCGCCGCCGAGTGATGCCGTTCGGCGCGCGCAGAACGCGGCCGCTGAGTGCAAGATTTTGCAGCACAGGGAGGCCTTGCAGCCGGGCTAGGGAAGCGTTACGCATTATCCGGCTTACACTTACGTAACGTGATGAGCAGGGCACGGTTCCTGCCTGTCCAGTCCAAGCACGTGAGGCACGCCATGCTGAGACCGGGTTCCCGAGGGTTCACGCTCATCGAAATGGTGATCGTGGTCGTGCTGATCGGTGTGCTGATGACCGTGGCGCTGCCGTTCTTCCGGCGCTCGACGGTGCGCGCCGACGTGAGCGGCGCGATGGACGCCGTCTCGGCCGTGCACGCGGTGGCCAAGGCGACGGCCATCCAGCGGGGCCGGACTACGCGCCTCGTCATGGAGCACAGTTCGGCGTACAAGGTCTGGGTCATCGCCAAGAAGGTGACGGGTACCGGCGTGGACACGATCGGCCGGGTCGAGGACCTGGGGTCGCGCTTCGGTGTCACCTACACCACCACGCGCGACACGCTCACGTTCACGCCACGCGGGATCGGCGCGGATCCCTCCGGCACGACGGTGATCATCAGCAAGGGTGGGATTCTGGACACGCTCACGATCTCGGCCGCGGGGAGGTTGAGCCGATGAAGAAACGGGGTTTCTCGCTGATCGAGGTGATGGTCGCGATGGTCATTCTGTCGGTAGGCGTGATCGGCCTTGCGGCGTCCGCGACGGCCATCACCCGGATGACGGGTGAGGGCGGGCGCTCGGGCGGCGCGGCGGCCGTGGCCTCCACGCGCTTCGAGCAGCTGCGCGCGACGGCCTGCGCGTCGCTGGCCAACGGCACTGCGACGTCCGGCAAGTACAGCGAGTCCTGGACCGTCTCGTCCTCCGGGCAGCTGGTCACGGTCACCGAGACGGTCACGTACGTGGGCAGCCGGGTGTCCCGCTCGGCGGTGTTCACGACGTACATCTCCTGCGCGCCCTCGGTATGACCATGCGGACCGTGATACCGATCTGGGCGACGTTGGCCGGCGTGGCCGTGACCGCGC
>CAYHQJ010000224.1:0-2719 GCA_964358595.1 uncultured Gemmatimonadales bacterium | reverse complement strand
CTTCACGCAAAGAAGCTGGAAGGCGTGGCGCGGGAACCGGGCGGTGAGCGGGCGCGACAGGAACGAGACGGCTTTCCAGAACGGGCGCGGCCGCCAGGCAACGCGCGCCAGCTCCCCGCGCAGCGGTCTCCAGCCGTTGATGCCCGACACGCGGTAGCCCAGCGCCTGCATCTCCTCCACTCCCCAGCCCGAGCGGTGGCGCTGAAACGGGTTGTCGCCGTACTCGCCCTGCAGCAGGAACCCGTTCGGCGTGAAGACGATCACCTTTTTCCGCGCGATGCGTTCCATCAGGCCCAACAGCCGCAGGGCGTCGGCCTTCTCGAGATGCTCGATGAGATCCGAGGCGACCACGCAGTCGAATGATCGTTCGGCGAAATGTTCGCCGATCTCGAGCACCCCGGCGACCAGGTAGTCGGAGTGCATGCCGCGGCGCCGGCTCGCCTCGACCGACGGCGCGTGGCCGTCCACGCCCACCGTGCGGCCGAGGCGGGCCGTGAGCCGCCCCACCGGAGAGTCGGTGCCGCAGCCGACGTCGAGCACCGAATCGCACTGGCCCACGATCTCGCGCTCGAGCCGCCGCGCGTAGCCGAGGAATCCGTTCAGCGCGCGCTCACGGCCTGCGCACGGCGAGCGGGCGGCCCGGCACCTCGTTGGTGAACGTGAGGGCCGTGATCCGCCATTCCCCACGGTGCTTCATGAGGTGGAAGGCGTCGATGCCGTACTGCGTCTCCACCGAGTCGCGCCGCGTCCCGAAGCGCGCGCGGTAGATCGCCCACGCCTCGGCGAGCGGGCCGTAGGTGCGGACGTCCACGTGCACGAGATCCTCGGAGAACACGGCGAGGCGGTCGGGGCCGTCGGCGGCGCGGCTGACGAAATCGTCCACCGACTGCGCGACCACGCGCTCGGCGCCCTCGCCGGGCGGCTGCCAGTTGGTGGTGATGATCGCGCCGGGCCAGAAGCTGAGCCCGAAGTCGCGCCAGTGGCGCGAGCTGAACCGGCGATAGTAGGTGCGCAGCGCCGCCTCGACCGCCACGGCCTCGGCGGAGTCCTGCTCGACGGCCGTCAGCGAGTCCGCGGCGGTGCGGGTGCCCGGCGGACGCCCCGACGCGGCGCGCTCGACGCGGCACGCGGCGAGCAGGGCGAGCGCGGCGATCAGGCAGGCGCGTTTCACGGCGCTCCAATGTGGGGATAATCGCGGAACCGCGGTAGGCCGGGATGGCGGACGGTCGTGGCGCGCGGCATATTCGCGCCCAACCTCCGAGGGATGCCATCGCCATGATGAACCGCCGTCACTTCCTGGGGTCCGCCGCCGCCGCCGCCCTGCTCGGCCGCAAGAATGGCGCCGCCGCGACCACGCCGGCGAGTCCGTTCGGCGGATCGCTGCCGCCCGCGGTCTTCCAGGACGACGAGAGCTACTGGCGCGCGCTGCGCCGCGAGTTCCTGATCCCCGCCGACGAGGCGTTCTTCAACACCGGCACCCTCGGCAGCTCGCCGCGCGTCGTGCTCGACGCGGTCGTGAACCACATGACGCAGGTGGACGCGACGATCGCGCACTGGGACTACAAGCCCGACCACCCCGACTACTTCACGGGCTACCGCCCCGAGCTGGAGCTGCGCGAGAAGCTGGCGGGGCTGATCAACGCGACGGCGACCGAGATCGCGCTCACGCAGAACGCCACCGTCGGGATGAACTACGTCGCGAACGGCATCCGCCTCCAGCCGGGCGACGAGGTCATTCTCACGAACCAGGAGCACCCCGGCGGCCGGCACGGGTGGGACCTCAAGGCGAAGCGCTACGGCGTCTTCGTCAAGAACGTGACGGTGCCGGTCCCGCCCGAGAGCCCGCAGCAGCTCATCGACCTCTACGTCAACGCCACCACGCCGCAGACCAAGGTGTGGGGGATCCCGCACCTCACCAGCCAGCTCGCGATCCGCTTCCCGGTGCGCGAGCTGTGCCGGCTCGCCCGGGAGCGCGGGATCTTCACCGTGATCGACGGGGCGCAGGTGTGCGGCCATCTCGCGCTCGACACGCGCGAGATCGGGTGCGACGCGTACTACAGCTCGCCACACAAGTGGCTGCTCGCGCCGAAGGGGTGCGGCTGGCTGTACATCCGCGCGGAGCGGCTCCAGGAGATCTGGGCCACGATCGTCTCGTCCAACTGGGACAACTACCACGACGGCGCGTTCCGACTGATGCAGATCGGGTCGGGGAACCTGTCGCTCCTCAAGGGCTACGAGGCGGCGATCGATTTCCACCAGCGCATCGGCTCGCCGCGTGTGGAACAGCGGATCGTTGGCCTCGCGAACCGGCTGCGCGAGGGGCTGCGCCAGATCCCGCAGGCGCGCATCTGGTCGCCGCAGCACGCGGAGCTGGTCTCGGCGACGACGGTGTGGAGCCTCGCCGGGTGGTCGGCGACGGAGTTGATGGACCAGCTGTGGGAGCGCGCGAAGGTCCGCTGCCGGGCGATGGGCGATCCGTACGGCGTGCGGCAGTGCTGCCACATCTACAACTCGCCTGAAGAAGTTGAGCGGACGGTGGCGACGGTGCGGAGGATGGCTGGGGAAAGGCGCGAGAGGTGAGAAGCGCCAAGGTGATTAGGTGTAGGTGAGGCGGTAGCCCTGCGCGGCACCGTGCCGCCGGTTCACACCCGCCTCACCTCTCACTTAATCACCTTGGCCCGCCTCACCTCTCACCTAATCACCTCGGCGCCTCTCACCT
>CAYHQJ010000223.1:1274-2733 GCA_964358595.1 uncultured Gemmatimonadales bacterium | reverse complement strand
ACCTGGGCGGGGGCTCCATCTACCGGGCTTCCGGCCGCCTCCGCCCGTCGGACACGCAACCGGCGCACGCCGACAGCGCCGCTCCCGCGCCGCTCTCGGTGGCCCAGCTGCTCGACAGCACCAGCCTCGCGCTGCCCGACACCCTGGACTTCTCGTTCCGGCCGTACCGCACGCGGTTCACCCCCGACTTCGTGAGCCGCCCGACCATCGGCTACCAGCGCGACAACTTCGGCCGCGGCTTCTTCGGCGGCACGGCGATCCAGCTCTCCGACATCCTTGGCAACCAGGCGATCGTCATCTCGGCGGCGGTCAACGGGCGGCTCAGCGAAGCCCAGGTCTTCGCCGCCTACGCCGACCTCTCGCACCGCTGGAACTGGGCCGCGGGGATCTCGCAGGTCCCAATCTTCTACTACTTCAACTCGGCCAGCGGCCTCGACCAGGCCGGGCGCGGCGTCTACATCCAGCGGCTGCGCCGGCTGGTGATCCGCCAGGCGTTCGCCGAGACGTACTACCCGTTCAACCGGTTCAAGCGGATCGAGCTGGGCGCGCGGTTCGTCAACATCAGCCAGGCGTCGCTCAACATCGTCACGCTGTTCGACCCAGGCAGCGGGGCCCTCCTCGCACCCCCGTACGACAGCGTGTCGAGCGAGGGCAGCATCTCCTACATCCAGCCCTCGGCCGCGCTGGTGTTCGACAACTCGCTGTTCGGGTACACGAGCCCCTTCTTCGGCCACCGCTACCGGTTCGAGATCGCGCCGTCGATCGGCGGCTGGAGGTTCACGCAGCTGCTCGCCGACTACCGGCGCTACTACCTGCTCAAGTTCCCGTTCAGCTTCGCCGCGCGGTTCCTCAGCCTGGCGCGGATGGGCCGCGACGGGGACCAGTTCCCCGTCTTCCTCGGCACGCCGGACCTGGTGCGCGGCTACACCTACGGCAGCTTCCGCCGCAACGAGTGCAGCCAGCCGTCCACCACCAGCCGCACCGGCTGCCCCGAGGTGGACCAGCTGATCGGGTCGCGGATCGCGGTGGCGAGCGCCGAGTTCCGCTTCCCGCTGATCCGGAACCTCACACTCGGCTTCCTCCCGGTCGGCTTCCCGCCGATCGAGGGCGCCCTGTTCTACGACGTCGGCATCGCGTGGAACGACGGGTCGCAGCTGGAGTTCCGGCGGCCGACCGGTGCGGATCTCGACCTGGTCCGCGCCCCGGTTTCCTCGTACGGGGTGGGGATCCGCGCCAACCTGTTCGGCTTCGCCATCCTGCGGGTCGACTATGCCGTGCCGCGCCAGCGGCCGGATCGCGGCGGCTACTGGATGTTGAGCCTCGGGCCGCCATTCTAGGAGACAAGGGGACGCAGGGGACGCAGGGGACGCAGGGAAGGAAGGTGAGCCCTCCGTCCCCCACACACCCCCACACCCACACAACCACACCATGTCAGGTTTCCGCTGCCACTCCAACCATC
>CAYHQJ010000223.1:0-1264 GCA_964358595.1 uncultured Gemmatimonadales bacterium | reverse complement strand
CCCCGGGCCCCCTGGCCCCCGGTCCCCCTTTCGCCTCTGTGCCCCGATGCCCCGCGGGCTTATTTTTGAGCCCCGAGGACTCCCGTTTGACCAAGCTCCTTCCGCTGACGCTCCTGCTGCTGGGGTGCGCCGGCTCGCCACGCGGGGAGGCCGCCCGCGGCGAGGCCGATTCCCTGCCCACCGCGCAGGCGTCGCTCGCACCCACCGTCGCGTTCCGCCTGCCCACCGGCGGCGGGCCCGTGAGGGCGTACGCGTTCCCCGCGCTCGAGCCGCTGCCGCGCGCCCTCGGCACCCGGACGGCGAAGCCGCGCGCCGCCCTCGGCATCGACCTTGCGGGCCGCCGCCTGATCTACCGCGACAGCGCGGGCGCGGTCGCGTCGTTCGACCTAGTCGCCTCGCGCGAGAAGACCATCGCCCCGCCGGGCGCGCTCGCCGCGCTGGGCAGCGACGGCACGCTCCTCGCCGTGGACTCGACGGGCGCGGTGACCGAGTCGCAGCCGTGGGGGACGCGGCCCTGGCCCTCAACGCTCGGCCGGGGCGTGCGCGAGGTGTTCGCCGCGCCCGGCGGCCGGCTGATCGCCATCCGCCACGCCCGCGGCGACTCGCTGCTCGTCAGCTCACGCGAGGCCGGCGTCTCCCTCGCCGAGCCGGTGCCCGAGGCCGTGGACCGCAGCGCGAGCCGCGACGGCGATGCCGTCGCGTTCGCCACCGACTCGGGCGTCGCCGTCCTCGAGGACCGCGAGCCCGGGCGGCCGTGGTTCGTGCGCGTCGCCGGGCGGCCGCGCGCCATCGCCTTCTCCCCCTCGGGCCACCGGCTGTACGTGGCGCTGCGCGCGAAGAGCGAGCTGGCGGTGATCGACCGGTTCGCGCGCCGCGAACGACCGGCGATCGCCCTGCCCGGCCCCGCGGCGGCGCTGCGGTTCGACCCCTGGGGCCGCGTGCTGCTCGCGCGCTCGGGCGGGGAGGCCGAGGGGGGGGAGACCTGGGTGATCGGCTCGGCGAGCGACGAGGTCGTGGAGCGGCTGCGCACCCGGTGGGGCACCGACCTGCCCACCGTCTCGGAGTCCGGCGTCCTGCTGAGCCGCGAGGGCAACGCCGTTGTGGCCCGCGACGTCCGCTCGCTCGACTCGCTCGGCGCCGTCGCGAACGGCGCGCGCGACCTCTGGTTCGCCGGGCGCTGGGCGAGCGCCGCGGCCACCGCCGCCGCGCGCCAGGAGGCCCGCGCCGCCGACACGACCCGCCGCGCGGCCCGGGCCCAGCCGAC
>CAYHQJ010000222.1:0-2756 GCA_964358595.1 uncultured Gemmatimonadales bacterium | reverse complement strand
CCGAAGTGTTCGCCGCCCAGCGCAGCGAGGCGCTGATCGCCTCGCGCTCGGAGCGCGCGATCCTCCAGGACATGGTGACGGCGCCGGAGGAGATCTTCCGGATGGAGGAGGCACGCACCGTCGTGGGCGACCTCATCGACGCGCTGGGCGACCTGTCGCCGCTGCTGCGGCGGGTGCTCACCACCGAGGGCCATTTCGAGGTCGAGAAGTGGGAGGAGCGCCTCCGGGCCCTCCTCACTCCGCCGGGCGAGGAGGAGAAGTCCGACCAGCCCGGGCTCTTCGCGTAGCCCTCGCGCGCGCCGCGCTCGCCGTGGGCGCGGCGCTGCCCCTCGCCGCCCGGGCGGTCGCGGCCCAGGCCGCGTGCGACGGGCAGCCCATCCGCTCCATCCAGATTTCCACCGCGTGGCTGCCCCCGGTCGAGGAGGTGCCGCTCCCGGCATGGGTGCGGCGCCTCTCGCGCGCGCTGCACCACCGCACCCGCGAGTCCACCGTCCGCCACGAGCTGCTGTTCAGCGAGGGCGAGCCATGCGAAGCGCTGCGGCTCGAGGAAAGCGCCCGCATCCTGCGCGCCCCCGGCTACCTGCGCTCGGCCGAGATCTTCGCGACGCCCGCCGTGGACAGTGGGGTGGACGTGCGCGTGCTCGCCCGCGACGACTGGTCGCTGCGTGCCAGCGTGAGCGTCCACGGCGGCGACGTGCGCCGCTTCCGGATCGCGGAAGAGAACGTCATGGGCCGCGCGATCCGGCTCCAGGCGCGCTACGTCAACTTCCCGTTCGCCGAGCACCCCGGCTTCGATGTCAGCGCGCTGCACCACCAGTTCTTCGGCCGGCACGACGCCGAGCTGCTGCTCGGTACCTCCATCGCGGGGCCGACGGCGGAGCAGTCCGTGCTGCGCGCCTTCAAGAGCGAGTTCGACCGGACCGCCTGGCGCGAATCGGCGCGCTACCGCAAGGAGCCGTTCTTCTTCCGCTCGACCGCGATCGGCACGGTGGCCCAGCCGCTGGTGCTGTTCGGGGGCGACATCGGCGCGGCGATGCGGTTCGGCGCGCCGGGAAGGCTCAAGATCGTGGGGGCGGCGCTGTCGGGCGAGCGGCTCTACATCGAGGGGCAGCCGTTCTCGGTCGAGCCGGCCAACGACTCGGCGGCGATCGCCGCGCTGGCGGGGCGCTTCACCGAGCGGCGGCGCGTGCGCGCCCACCTGCTGCTCGGCGCGCGCCGGCTGCGGTTCCTCAAGCATGGCGGCCTGGACGCGGTCAACGCGCCCGAGGACATCCGCGAAGGCGTCGAGGCCGGAGTGGTGCTCGGCAAGAGCCTGGTCGGCGGCGCCGGCCGCCAGCACGACTGGTTCGGCGCGGGCGAGCTGTTCGTCGGGCACGCCTTCGGCCGGCGGACGCTCGTCTTCGCGCGGGGGAAGGCGGAGGGGCGGTGGCTGGAGCGGGAGCGGCGCTGGGACGGCGTGATCGCGGCGGGCGATCTCGTCACCTACCACGCGGTGTCGGAGCGGGGCGTCGTGGTGGTGGGGCTCTCGGGGGCGGGCGGCTGGGACACGAGCACGCCGTTCCAGCTCCTGCTCGCGGGCTCCAGCGGGATCCGCGGGTACGGGTACTCGGCCCTGCCGGTCGGGCGGCGGGTCGTGGCCGAGGCGGAACATCGCTACTTTCTGGGCACCGCGTTCCGGGCCGTGGACGTCGGGACGGTGGCGTTCGTGGACCTCGCGCGGGGCTGGAAGGGCCCGGCGCCGTTCGGCGAGGACATCGCGTTCGCCGGCTCGGTCGGCGGCGGGCTGCGGCTCGCCTTCCCGAGCGGCTCGAGGGTCACCTACCGGCTCGATCTCGCGGTGCCGCTGACGGGGCGCGGCGGCTTCGAGGTGCGGCTGGGACTGCGGCAGCAGTTCGGGATCCTGCGCGGCGAGGCGGAGGACGTCGCCCGCAGCCGCGAGCAGGTCTCGTCGGTCACGGTGTTCAACTTCCCACGCTACTAGCGCGGAGGCGGCGGTGAGCGCTGCGGAACGGCTGAGGGAGATCCGCACGGGTTTCCAGCCCGCGTTCTGGGTCGCCAACTTCACCGAGCTGTTCGAGCGGCTGGCCTACTACGGGCCGCAGGCGGTGCTCGCCATCTACCTGCACGAGCACCTCGGGCTCACCACCGAACAGTCCACGTGGCTGATCGGGTACTACGGCCTGATCGTCTGGTTCATGCCGATCATCGGCGGCGCGCTCGCGGACCGCTTCGGGTTCCGGAACACGCTGGCCGGCGCGTTCTTCATCCTCGCGATCGGCAACTTCCTGCTGGGCTCGCTGTCGGCGAGCTGGATGGCGCCGGTGCGCGAGGCGCTGCCGCTGTTCGCGTTGATGCACCTCCTCATGCTGGTGCCGGCGATGGGCCCGGCCGTGGTGAAGCCGGTCGTGGTCGGCACGACGGCCCGCGCGGCCAACGAGAACGTCCGGACGCTCGGCTACTCGATCTACTACACCGTCGTGAACATCGGCGCGGCGATCGGGCCGATCGTGGCGTCGTTCGTGCGCACGACCGTCGGCGTGGAGAGCGTCTTCATCGTCAGCGCCGTCGCCACGCTGGCGATGGCGGTGGTGACGCTGCTGTTCTACCGGGAGCCCGACCGCGGCGGCGAGCCCAGGGTCGCGAGCGTCGCCCAAGCGGTGCGCAACCTGCTGCTGGTGCTCAAGGACGCGAAATTCGTCACCTTCCTCGTCATCTTCTCGGGCTTCTGGGTCGTGTTCTGGCAGCAGTACATCTCG
>CAYHQJ010000221.1:0-2787 GCA_964358595.1 uncultured Gemmatimonadales bacterium | reverse complement strand
GCTAGATTGCCGCTCTGGAGTCCGTGCTGGAGGAGACCATCCATGAGCTTCGAGCGCATCACCGTGAACCCGCAGCAGATGGGCGGAGTGCCTTGCATACGCGGACTCCGTATCCCTGTGGCGACGGTCGTGGGCATGCTCGCCGACGGGATGACGGCAGGGGAGGTGCTGGCCGATTTGCCTGATCTTGAGCCGGCCGACATCCCGGAGGCGCTGCGGTACGCCGCCGAGGCGGTACGGGAGCGGGAGTTGCCCCTCACCAGCGGGCGGTGAAGTTCCTGGTAGACGCTGCGCTGTCCCCGCTCCTTGCTGAGCAGTTGCGCCGCGCCGGCCACGATGCCGCGCACGTGCGAGACTACGGGGCTTCGGAGTTCATATTACGATCAAGAACTGAGGGAGCTCACCGGCTAAAGAGCAAAACGGCAGCGGGTTGCGAGCGTGGGGTCGTAGCCGAACGCGTCGATCTGGTGTTACACCCAGAAAGAGCCCATCGGGTTCGCCGGCGGGATCAACCTGTACGGGTATGTGGGGAACAACCCGGTCTGGCAGACGCTGCCCCCGGTAAGGGGCTGGGCGCAAGCCCGTGAGGGTTCGAGTCCCGCCACCCCCGCACCGCCCCACCACTCGTCATTCCTTGCCACATCTCAGTCCGTCGAAGACGACCAACCATCCGCGGCGTGGCGCCGTCAGACCAGCATGGCCGAGCCCGCTTGGGCCTGAGCCGCCGACACGTCCGTCACCCGGGTTCGCGAGGTTCGCCCCAATGCCGTCTCGATCCACGAAGCTCATCCTGGTTTCCGCCCTCTCATGGTGCGGCGCGGCGCTCGCGCCAGTTCCCGCCGCGGGGCAGGGGCCGCCGGAGCAGACTCTGCGGGCCTTGGCGAGTGTCGCGCGCGCGGTGCGCGACTCGGGCGCGGTGTGGGGACCGGCGATCTGGCCGGCGTACCGGCCGGACACGCTGCCGCTCGCGTACGTGATCCCGGGCCAGGGGACGGCGCTGTTCAACTGGCCGAGCGCGCTGCCGCAGGGCTACGGGCCGGTGGACGGGCTTCCGGGCGCGGGCTGGCAGGGAACGGCGGAGCGCGGGGCCGCCAGCACCAGCGTCGAGCTGTCCGGCCGCGCGGTGGCGCAGATGGTGGTGCGCGACACGGCGCGCGCCTCGCTCCTCGGCCTGACACTGCACGAGGCGCTGCACGCCTACCAGCGCAGCGTCACGCGGGAGGGCCGGCGCTTCGGCGGCGGCGAGAACGCGATGCTGGTGGGGCAGTACCCGGTCTTCGATGATGCGAACGAGGCGGGCGTCGCGCTCGAGGGCCGGTTGCTGGCCGCGGCGCTCCACGCCCGCTCGGCCGCCGCGGCGCGGCGACTCGCGCGGCAGTACGCGGCCGTGCGCGAGCGGCGGGTCCGCGCGCTCCCGATCGAGCTGGTGGAGTTCGAGGAGCTGGCGGAGCTGAACGAGGGGCTCGCCCAGTACGCGCAGATCAGGGGCGAGCTGCTGGCAGGCGCCAGCCTCGGCTCGCAGGACGCGCTGCGTCGGCTGGATGACCTGACGGGCACGCCCGGGCTCTCGATCCGGCTCCGGTTCTACAGCACCGGCAGCGCGATGGCGCTGCTGCTGGATCGGCTGGCGGGGGCGGGCTGGAAGGCGCGGCTGATGGACGAGAACCTCACGCTGGCGGAGCTGGTGGCGCAGGTCTCAGGGCACCACGCGGAGGAGGCGGCGAGTCAGCGCGCGGCCGATGCGGCGTTCGACCTTGCGGCGCTGCGCACCAGCGCCCAAGCCGCGGTAACGGAGCTGCGCGGCCAGCGCCGGCGGGTCGTGGACAGCCTGCTGTCGCGGCCGGGCGTGCTGGTGGAGCTGGACGGGAGCGCGTTGGCTCAGCGGTTCATCGGCCACTGTGGCTTCGACCCGCAGAACACGCTGGCGGTGGGCGACGGCACGTTCCTGCATACCCGATGGCTGCGCGTGTGCCGCGGCACGCGGTGGGACGGGGAGTTCAACACCCCCGTGCTTCAGGGCGCAGGGTTCACGACGCTGCGCGCGGTGGTTGGGCTGGAGTCCGAGTTCATGCTGACGGTGCGCCGCCAGCCGGTGCCGCTCGATTCACTGACGCGGATGGCGGGCGCCGAGGAGGTGCGGATCGAGTCGCCGGGCCTGACGCTCAGGATCAGCCGGGCGGACCTGGAGAAAGAGGGACGAACCCTGCGGGTGAGGCTGCCGGCGCAGTAGTGGCGCTCAGCGCGCCCGCGCCGCCACCTCTCGCACGATCTCGTCGCTCTTCTTGCCCGCCGCCTCGGCGTTGAAATTCACCACGATCCGGTGCCGCAGCACCGGCAACACCACCGCGCCAGCGGGGACGAACGACTGAAGCGGATTGGGTCGAGGTCGCCAGGCGACTCCATCTGGCCGCCGGATCGGCTGTCGCCATCGCGGGGCTGGTCAACCATTTCCTCGCCGGAGTAGCACCAGAGGAGATGCTCTTGGCATTGGCAGTGGATGCCGCCGGTTCCCAGTCTTGACTTGCGCCACGACGGGCAACGATCTATATTGATCGTTGGTGAAGAAGAAGCGCACCAGGGCGGCGGCGCAGGCAGGCGGAGACCTCGTCGGAGGACGCAAGAGGGTCCTCGTGGTTCTCTTCGTCCCCAGCTTGGAACGGGACGGAACGACGTCGATCGATCAGGAACGCTGGGTCGACTCGGCGCTCGAGCTGTTCGGCAGGGTGTTCGGCGGCGCGACCGCCTACCCGAAGGCGAAGGGCATCTGGCGCGACGACGAGCGAGGCG
>CAYHQJ010000220.1:0-2871 GCA_964358595.1 uncultured Gemmatimonadales bacterium | reverse complement strand
CGCGGGTCCGGGGCAAGGGGAGAACGCACGTAGTTCGCACGCATCGCCGGAACCAGCGCGTCGAGTGTAGCGGATGCCCGGGGGAATGCGCCCGGCATGGAGCCGGGTATCCTGCGCGTGCACCGCGCGGTCCTTTCGACAACCGGGCTGCTGTGCCAATGCCGTCCTGCCGACAAAGGTGAACTCGGGCCCGAATGTGGTTCCACCACATAATGCGCCGAGTGCGCTTCTGTCAACAGCTTCGGATCGTCTCCGCTGTGGGGTTATCTGTTGACCTTATGTCACCGCGACGGGCGCGCGCAAGGGGGCACCCTCGAGGGGCCGTGCGCATCGTAGCGCACAGCTAGCTCCATCGAAAAGGGCCGGCGAAATCACCTGCCGGCCCCTCGGCTTTCGCAAGTCGTTGTGGAGCTTCGGATACCCGGGGTGGGACTCGAACCCACATGGGGTCGCCCCCCGGGGATTTTAAGTCCCCTGCGTTTGCCAGTTTCGCCACCCGGGCCGGAAGCGGGAAACGGGACTCGAACCCGCGACCCCAACCTTGGCAAGGTTGTGCTCTACCAACTGAGCTATTCCCGCGAACGCCCCAAGGTAGGCCGGGGGCCGGCCGAAGGTCAAGCGCCGCAAGACATTGACAAAGCCGCGGCCGGACCGTAGCCTCACACTCGGTTTCAGCTTGGACCGTCGCTCTTCTCTCGCACACCAAAACTGCCTGTCGGAGGTACCATGCGGCGAAATGCCGTGTTGAGCGCCGCCGTGCTGGGAGCGATCCTCGTGCTCGCGCCGCGCGCGCGCGCGCAGGGTTACGGCGTCTACGAGCACGGGACGTGCGTGATGGGCCGCGCCGGAACCGGCGTGGCCGCGCCGTGCAGCGGCGGAAGCCCGATCTTCTTCAACCCCGCGGGCATCGTCGGGGGCGAGCACAAGTGGAGCGTGGAGTTCGGCGCGACCCTGATCGCGCCGCGCTACACCTTCACCGACAGCGCCACGGGTGTCGCCACGCCCGCCGTGGAGAACAACATCCCGGTGCCGCATTTCTTCGCGACGCGGCAGCTCAACCGGCGCTGGGCGGTGGGCCTGGGCGTGTTCGCGCCGTACGGGCTGCGCTCGGAATGGGAACCCGACTCGCCGGGCCGGTTCCTCGCCTACGTCGCCGACCTCAAGAGCATCTACTTCCAGCCGACCGTCGCGTTCGCGGTGAGTTCGCGCGTGCAGATCGGCGTGGGCGTGGACATCGTGCACACAACGGTCACGCTGCAGCAGCGGGTGGACCTGTCGGGGCAGGTGGCGACCACGGGGCCGGGCAACGTGCCGATCACATTCGGGATGCTCGGCATCCCCGTCGGCACCGACTTCGCCGACGCGACGGTCGACGGCAGCGGCAACGGCATCGGCGCGCACTTCGGCATCCTGCTCAAGCCGTGGGACTGGCTGAGCGTCGGCGGCCGCGTGCTGACGCGCGTGCAGGTGGACGGCTCGGGCACGGCGAGCTTCGCCCGGGTAGGGACCGGCATCATCGTTCCGGCGGGCAACCCGTTCGGCGTGCCGGGCCTCACGCCTCTGGACTCGGTCGTGAGCAGCGCGTTCGCTACCAAGCTCTACTCGGGCCAGGGCATCAAGACGACGCTGCCGATGCCTGAGCAGGTGGTGGTCGGCGTGGCGCTGAAGCCGATCCGCGACGTGACGCTGCTGGCCGACTACCAGTACGTGAACTGGGGCGTATTCGACGTCCTGGGACTCGACTTCGACTCGGCTGGCAGCCGGACCGTGCGCGAGGACTATCGCGCGACCAGCGGCTGGCGCGGTGCGATCGAAATCACGCCGGTGCGCCGCCTGACGGTGCGCGGCGGAATGCTCACGCACGACGCCGCGGCGCCGGCGCAGACCGTGACGCCGCTGCTGCCCGAGGCCGCCCGGATCGAGGGCACGCTGGGCGCGAGTTACTGGGTGAGCCCGAAGATGCGTCTCGACGTGGCCTACCAGTACATCCGCCAGCAGAGCCGCCGCGGGCGGGTGGGCGAGTTCCCGGACGGGTCGCCGCCGACCACGGCACTCAACACCGGCCTGTACACGTCCACCGCGAAGCTCTACGGCGCCAGCCTGGCCGTGTGGTTCTAACCCATGGAGCCCGTGACCATGACCTCGACTCGGTTTGCGCGCACCGCCCGGCACTGCGCCGTGGCGCTGCTGGCCGCGCCGCTCCTCACCTCGTGCTGGGGCGACCTCGTCACCGACCAGACTATTGGAACGCCGCGGCCGCCGGCCGCGGGCGAGATGTTTGCCCGCTACGTGGCGATCGGCACCAGCATCGGCGCCGGCATCCAGTCGGGCGGCATCAACGACAGCACCCAGAGGCAGTCGTACCCGTACCTGCTGGCGCGCTCGATGGGCCTGACACCGGGCGTCAACTGGAGTTATCCGAGCTTCAGCAACCCGGGCTGCCCGCCGCCCTACACGAACCCGCTGACGAGCGCGCGGGTAACGCCGACCGGCTTCCCGACCTCCACCGGGTCGAGCTGCTACGTGCGCAGCGCGGCTTCGGTCGCGCCGGTGATGAACAACGTGAGTATCCCGGGCATCCGCATCCAGCAGGTGCTGGACCTGACGGCGATCCCGTTCGGACCGACCGACACGCTCAAGCTCGCCCAGTTCATCACGGGCGGCGTGAACCCGATCGACATGGCGGAGCGCGCGCAGCCGACCTTCGTGACGTTCGAGGCGTTCGCCAACGACGCCCTCGGCGCGGCGACGCGGGGCGACACCACGCTGCTGACGGATTCGACGGCGTTCCACGCGGCGTTCACGGCGATCGCCGACCGGCTCGACGCGACCGACGCGCACGTGGCCACGATGAACCTGCCGACCTCGCCG
>CAYHQJ010000219.1:0-2879 GCA_964358595.1 uncultured Gemmatimonadales bacterium | reverse complement strand
GTGCTGGAACGGCGACATCGTGCCGGGATCGACGTTGATGTACGGGTCGAACTTCATGATCGTGACCCGGAGGCCGCGCTCCACCAGCAGCCGCCCAAGCGACGCGGCGGCGATGCCTTTCCCCAGGGAAGACACGACGCCGCCGGTCACGAAGACGAATTTCGTCGAGTGCTGCATCGTCACCCCCGCCTCAGCTGCTGAAGGTCTCTCCCCGGGTGGCCAGGTGCGCCTCCGCGCGCCTCAAGTCGTCTTCCGTATCGATGCCGGGCAGCGCCGTCTCGGTGAGGCACGCCACCCCGATCGTCATCCCGTGACCCAACGGCCGCAGCTGCTCGAGCTGCTCGGCCTGCTCGGGCGCCGTCGGCTGGAGCGTCATCCAGCGCGCCAGCGCCGCCGGTGTGAAGGCGTACACGCCCAGGTGCTGCCAGTAGCGCAGCGGCCCGCCCTCCCTGGCGTAGGGGATCGGGCTGCGCGAGAAGTAGAGCGCCCGCCCGTTCTCGGCCAGGACGACTTTCACCACGTTCGGCGACTGCACATTCTCACCGGCCATCGGCACGGCTGCGGTGCCGATGTCGTAGCCGATCACGACCTGCTCGACCGCCCCCTTCATCGCCGCGTGGGGGAGGAACGGCTCGTCGCCCTGCACGTTCACGACGATGCCGTAGTCCTTGAACTCCGGCTGCGCCGCCACCTCCGCCACCCGCGACGTCCCCGACTGGTGGTCGGGCGCCGTGAGCACCACGGCGATCCCCGCCTCGCGCATGATGTCGGCCACGGGCTGCGCGTCCGTCGCGACCACGACGGCGTCGAACACGCCCGACTGCTCGGCGTTGCGCGCGACCCGCTCGACCAGCGGCTTGCCGCCCAGCTTGCGCAGCGGCTTGCCGGGCAGCCGCTCGGCTCCGAGCCGCGCCGGGATGACCCCCAACACCTTCGGCCGCTCCATCAGGACGCGGCCGCCCTAGCAAGAATCACACCGCAAGGTAACAGCCTGCGGATAGGCTGTCAAAGATGTTGTGGGAGCGGTACTTACGAGATTGGGAGGGGCACGAAAGATAAGCGGTCACGGTGGCCGGCGCCAGTAGGGCTTCGGGATCCGGGGCGGAAGCGGACCTGCTAGGCGAGCGTGGCCGCCGACCGCGCCGCCGCACACACGCCGAGGAAGTTCCGGACCAGCTTCTTGCCGTCGGGCGTCCCGATGGACTCGGGATGGAACTGCACGCCGTGGATCGGCTTGTGGCCGTGCTGCAGCGCCATCAGCTCCTCGCCCCACCCCTCGTCGATGGACCAGGCCGTGGGCTCGAGCTCCTTCGGCAAGCCCCGGTCCTCGACGATCAGCGAGTGGTAGCGCATCGCGGTGAACGGCGATGGGAGGCCGGCCAGCACGCCCCGGCCGTCGTGCCGCACCGCGGAGGTCTTGCCGTGCATGAGCCGGGTGGCGCGCACCACCTTCCCCCCGAACGCCTCGCCGATGGCCTGGTGGCCGAGGCAGACGCCGAGGAGCGGCGTGCCCCGTTCGGCCGCGGCGCGCACCAGCGGCACCGAGATGCCGGCCTCCGAAGGCACTCCGGGGCCCGGCGAGATCACGATCCCCGCGGGCCCCAGCGCGAACACCTCGTCAACGCTCAGCGTGTCGTTGCGCCGGACCACCGGGTCGGCGCCCAGCTCGCCCAGGTACTGGACGAGGTTGAAGGTGAACGAGTCGTAGTTGTCGAGGACGAAGATCAAACGCTACGACTCCTGAAGCGCCGATGCCGTGCGCATCCGCGCCGCGCCGGCACGGCCGCGGCGAGCCGGCAGGGCGGCGGCGTGCCGTCAGGGCACTGTGACCAAGCAAGATGCGTAGGCGCGGCAGACGCGCAGACGCACAGGAGAAGCGTGCGATTCATGAGCTACGATGTTGCGGGTTGGGCGGCGGCCCGTCAAGCAGCAGACGGCTCGGCGCGTGCGCGAAGGACGCCGCTGTAGCGGCAGCAGCCGAGCGGCGGCTTGAGCCGCAGGGAGACGGCGCCGGAGCCTCGCGACTGAAGTCGCGGCTCGGCCCTGTCGCTGAAGCGACGAACGCTGGCGCGGCTTCAGCCGCAGCTGCCGAGCCGCGGCTTCAGCCGCGGGCCGCCCATGTGGCCCGCGCCGCCGGAGCTGCACGCCGACTCCTGATGGGAACGGCTACATGTTGCGTGCGGGAACGATGCCCGTCAGGAAGCCGGACGCGACCCCTTCAGCGGCACGGCGCAACGGAACCCCGTCCCACTGTACCACGCGCGGTTGGTCGCTGTGGCGGGCAAGTGGCCGCGATAGCTCGCCGTCGCGATCGAGTCGGGCGAGTTGAACGCGGCGCCGCGAATCACGCGGTGCTGGAGCAGCGAGTCGGGCAGCGTGGGGCCGCCCGGGTAGCCCTTCATCGGCGAGCTGGTCCATTCCCACACGTTGCCGATGAGGTCCACGACGCCGCTCGCGGTCGCGCCGCGCGGAAAGCTGCCCACCGTCACCGGACGACCCTGGTTCTGCTTCGCGGTGTTCGCGGCCGACGGGTCCGCTATGTTCCCCCACGGGAAGCGGAACCCCTCGCGCCCGCGTGCCGCGGCCTCCCACTCCTCTTCCGTCGGCAACCGGCCGCCCGGGTACTTCCACGCACAGTAGGCGAGCGCCTCGGAGTAGTTCACCCCCGTGATCGGCAGCAGGCTGTCCGGCTCCTGCCGCCATGGCGCGGGGATGCCGCGATCCACGATGAACCTGCGGTACGCGGCGACCGTCACCTCCGTCCTCCCCACCGCGAACGAGTCCACCCGGACCTCGTGCTCGGGCCGCGCGACCGGCTGGCCCACGGTCACGCCGATGCGGTACGTCCCGCCTGGGATCACCGCCATGTCGGCCGACAC
>CAYHQJ010000218.1:0-2901 GCA_964358595.1 uncultured Gemmatimonadales bacterium | reverse complement strand
CGACGCGGCCTCCTCCCCCGCCCCGCCACCCTCGCCGGAGCCGGCCTGATGCGGCTGGCGCTCGCCCTTGCGGCGGCGCTCCTCGTGACCGCGCACGGCGTCGCCGAGCGGCCGCTCGCACGTCCCGGCCAGAACGGCGCGGCGCTGGTCCCCTTCGCCCCCGGCGAGCGGATGGAGTACGAGGTGAAGTTCGGGATGTTCCGCGTGGGGCGGGCCTCGATGGAGGTCGTGCGCATCGACACCGTCCGCGCCGAGCCGGTCTACCACGTGCTGTTCGCCGTGCGCGGCCGCGCGGTCTTCTACTCGCTCAGCGACACGCTCCAGTCGTGGTTCAGCGTGCGCGACCTCACGTCGCGGCGCTTCCTGCAGGACAACGAGGAGAACGGCCGGCAGCGCCTGAACCGCTATGAGATCCACCCGGACCGCGGCTTCTACGTCCAGAACGGCCGAGACACCAGCGCCACGACGGCGCAGCCCCTCGACGACGCGTCGTTCTTCTACTTCGCGCGCACGCTGCCTCTCGAGGTCGGCCGCACCTACGAGTTCCGGCGCTACTTCAAGCCCGACCGCAATCCGGTGACCCTGCAGGTCCTCGGCCGCGACACCATCGACACGCCGGCGGGGCGCTTCGCCGTGATCGCGGTCCGTCCGACCTTCCGCAGCCGCGGGCTCTTCGCCGAGGGGGGCCACGCGACCATCTGGCTGTCCGACGACGCCGCCCGCATCCCCGTCGCGATCAAGAGCCGCCTCAGCATCGGCACGCTGAGCATCAACCTGCGGAACTGGATCCAGCCGTGAGCGACCCGCCGCGCATCCCCGAGGCCGACCTCGCCGCCGTGCGCACCGTGCCGGTGGGCGCACGCCCCAACAAGGTGGACCGGACCCTCCTCGCCGCGCCCCCGGCCGCGGACCGCTCCTTCGACGCCTTCCTCGCCGCGTTGCCCGACATCCTCGCGGCGCGCGACCTGCGCGCGGCCATCGCCGCGATCGCGGCCGCCGCGCGCGCGGAGCGCGGCGTCATCGCCCTCATCGGCGGGCACGTCATCAAGACGGGGATGGGCCCGCTGCTCGTGCACTTGCTGCGGCGCGGCGTCCTCACGCACGTCGCGATGAACGGCGCCGCCGCCATCCACGATTTCGAGCTGGCGGCCTTCGGCGGCACCAGCGAGGACGTGGCGGCAGGTCTCCAGGACGGGACGTTCGGGATGGCGGAGGAGACGGGACGCGAGATGAACGCCGCGATCACACGCGGCCACGCCGAGGGCCGGGGGATGGGCGAGGCGCTGGCGCGGTGGCTGGACGCGCGCGCCGCGCTCCCCGGGCGCGAGCAGTCGGTGCTCCTCGCCACACTGGCGCGCGGCACCCCGGCCACGGTGCACAGCGCGATCGGCGCCGACATCATCCACCAGCATCCGGCCGCCGACGGGGCGGCGCTGGGGGACACCACCCATCGCGACTTCCGGCGCCTGGCCGCGACCCTCGCGCACCTCGACGGCGGCGGCGTCGTGCTGAACCTCGGCAGCGCCGTCATCATGCCGGAGGTGTTCCTCAAGGCGCTCACCGTCGCGCGCAATCTCGGCGGCGGGAAGCCCGCGGGGTTCACGGCGGTGGACTGCGACATGATCCGCCACTACCGCCCGCGCCTCAACGTGGTCGAGCGCCCCACGCAGGCCGGCGGCGCCGGCTACCTGCTCACCGGCCACCACGAGCTGCTCGTCCCCCTCATCGTGTGGGGCGTGGATGCCGCGCTGGACCGCCGCTAGCCGCGTCGCGCTGGCCGCGCTTGCGCTGCTCGGCTGCGCGCGGCCGGCCGGCATCGTCATGCGCCCCCAGGTGTTCGCGGCCCCCTTCGACGAGGACGCCACCGCGATCCGCGCTGTCGTCACCGCGTTCGTGCGGGGCGAGGCGCGCGGCGACGAGAGCGTGGACACCCTCCTCGCACCGGGCACGGACTTCGTTTCCACCGGGGTCCTCGTCACCCGCTCGCCGCGCCTCGCGGGGATGCCGGGGCCGGGGACCGGCGCGGCGCCGGACCTGCACACCCGCGTGACCGGCGATATCGCCTGGGTGATCGCGTCGTACACCTGGGTGGGCGACAACCCCGCGACGGGCGAGCGCGGCGTCGCGACGTTCGTCCTCCAGCGACAGCCGGCCGGGTGGCGCATCCGCCACGTCCACTCGAGCCACGTCGAACGATGGGAGCGGTGAGGCGGCGCGAAGACGAGAGCGCCCGGCGAGGGGCCGGGCGCTCGGTACAGCCGATGCTGCGGGTGCGCTGACGCCGCTCAGATGTCGCCGGCCGGCGGCCGTTCGCCCGAGATCATCTCCTTCACGCGCTGCGCGGTGGAGGGCGAGACGAGCTTGAGCACCCAGTACACGACCACGCCCACGAGCGCCAGCTTGAGCAGGAACATCGCGAGCTTGAACGCGATGCCGAGCAGCCCGAAGGCCAGATTGAGCACCACGACGGCCACGACGGCGAGCACCGCGAACCCCAGGATCTTCCGCAACATGACGAGCCTCCAGCCCTGCGTTGGTGTCCTCTCTACGAAGCTAGACGGCCACCGGTTTCACGCAACCCGCCGATGAGCGCCGCCCGGTACGACGCCATCGTCATCGGCGCAGGGATCGTCGGCGCCGCCACCGCCCGCGCGCTGGCCCTCGCCGGCCGGCGCGTCCTCCTGCCCGAGCGCGGGTGGCCCGGGGGTGAAGCCACCGCCGCCGCGGCCGGGATGCTCGCCCCGCAGATCGAGGCGGGCCCCGACGACCCCCTCCTGCCGTTCGGCCTCGCCGCGCGCGACCGCTACGCCGGGCTCGTGCAGGATCTCGAGCGGGGCGGCGCGCCGCCGCTCGGGTACCGCGCCTGCGGCGTCGCGCTGGTGGCCTTCGACGCGGCGCGCG
>CAYHQJ010000217.1:0-2909 GCA_964358595.1 uncultured Gemmatimonadales bacterium | reverse complement strand
GTCACGGCTTCATGGACGTGGACGGCTACAAGGAGGTCCTGGGCTTCGGCGCCGCCAACCATCACCTCCAGGTGGCGACCCACTTCCTCGGCATCTAGAGCGCGGCTACCGCACGACCACCTGCCGCACGTAGGTCGTGGCCGGCACGCCGTAGCCCACGGTCAGCCGGTACTCCCCTCGGCCGGGCGGCCGGAACTCGACGTCGTAGGTCTCCCCCACATCCACCTGCTCCACGGCCGCGTGCTCGACCACCTGCGCGGCGGGCAGATCGGCCCCGTCCTTCGCCACCCAGCGCCACGTCACCGGCCGGCCGCGCTGCTCGAGGGCGAACCGGAGCTTGCCCGCCGGGCCGATGTTGACCAGCCGCAGCCGGTGCGTCACCCCGAAGGCCAGCTCGAGCGGCCGCGGCAGCGAATCGCCGTTGACCAGGATCCGCGGCAGGTCCCCCGTACCGTCCCACCCGGCCACCAGCACGTGGTCGGCCGCGGGATCGAACGCCTGCCCAGGCTCCAGCACCACGATCGCCCCGTACAGCCCCGACGTGAGCTGGACGACGTCGTTGAGATGGGTGTGATAGATGAACGTCCCCGCCCGCGGGAGCGTGAGGTGCGCGACGAACGAGTCGCCGGGCGCGACCGCCGGTGCCACCCGCGCGGCCCGCCCGCTCCACCCGACCACGCCGTCGGAATAGCTGTCCAGCTCGATCCCGTGCCAGTGCACGCCGGTCGCCTCCGCGAGCCGGTTGACGACGGTGATGTCGGTGGGCTCGCCGCGCGTCAGCACCAGCGTCGAGCCGGGGATCTCGATGGAGTCGCGCGCCGGCTCCCGCCCGTCACGCTGGAGCACGAAACCCATCGCCCGCGGCGAGAGCCCGCGCCGCCGCCCCTCCGCGACGAACAGCCGCAGCGCGCGTGCCGCGCCCCGCGCGCTCGCGCGCCACCCGCGTGGTGCCCGCACGGTGATGCCGAGGACCAGCCCCGCCATGTGGCGGCCGATGTCGTGCGAGAGGTTTTCGTGCGAGCGCGTCGAGTCGCCCGGCTCGGGCGGCGCGAGCCGCGCGGCTCCGGGGACGACGTGGAAGGCGAGGTGGCAGTGGAACAGCCAGTTGCCGTCCCGGTCCGGCACCCAGGCCACGGCCATCGTCTGCCCCGGCCCCATCTCCTCGGTGACGACGAGCCGCCGCTGCGCCGGCGCGTACGCGGTGTCGGCCCGGGAGTCGCCGTGCGCGTTCACCGTGTAGTAGAAGCCGTGCAGGTGCATCGGATGCGACCGCAGGGACGCGTTGATCCACCGCCAGCGCACGGTGTCGCCGACCGTGGCCTGGATCCGCTCGGTGTACGGGAACGACCGGCCGTTGATGGCGAGCGTGTTCCGGTAGTTGGCGGAGTCCACCGGCTCGCCCCAGATGTTGATGACGAACACGCGGTCGCGGTGCGCTCCGGCTGCCGAATCCACCACGAACGCGCCGGCGAGCTGCTGGCGCTCGAGCTCCCGGCTGTCCGGCGCGGCCCCGACCCGCGCCCGGTAGAAGTAGGTGCCCGGCGCGCCGGCGGCGAACCGCACGGTGACGCTGTCGCCGGGCCGGATCACGAGGCTGTCGCGCGCCGCGCCGCCACCGCTGGCGGCGCCGCCCCCGCCGCCCCCACCGGCGGCGCCGGGGGCCGCTCGCGTCGTGAGGCCGAACACCGTGACGGTCGAATCGGGGAGGGTGTTGCGCACCGTGGCCGCGATCGTGGTGCCGGTGGGCACCCGCAGCAGCGGACCCGGGATCCGTGGTGGTTGCCCGGCTTCGGCGAACGCCTCCACCGTGACGCCGGGACCGCTGTCGCTCTCCGGTCGCCACTCGGCGCGCACGACGTCGAGCCGGACGGTGAGCACGCCGGCGCGGAGCCGGCCGGCCGCCGCACGGTTGTCGTTCGGCACGACAAGCGCCGTGTCGGCGGCGGCCACGAAGGCCAACGCCAGCGAAAGCACCACCATCAACGCGTCCTTGGCTGTGGGGAGAACGCACGAACACTATGCCGCGGCGGACCCGCACGCAACGATCCGGGCGGTTGCGGCCTGACGCCCTGGCCCTGCGCCCGCCCGCGGGCTTATCCTAGACGAGCTTCGCACCCACGAGAGTACGCGAGCGACATCCCGTGACGGACCTCGAGCTCGAGTGAACCTCGCCCGGGCGGTCACCCGCGCGCTCCGCGCCGCGCTCGTCCTCAGCCTGCTGCTCCTCGCCGTCTGGACCCGCGGCTGCACCCGCTGGCCCGCCATCTACTACATGACCGGGCCGAGCATGGAGCCGACGGTCGGCGCCCAGGAGTACTTCACGACCACCTCGCCACCGGGCGCCCTGCGCCGCGGCATGCTGGTCCTGTTCCGCTACGAGGACGAGGACGGCGTGTTCCACGTGCTGCGCCGGCTCGCCGCGCTCCCCGGCGACACCATCGCCATGCGGGACGGGCGCGCCGTCGTGAACGGCCGGCCACAACCCTGGCCGTTCCGGATCGTGGTCCCGGCGGCGTCGCGCTCGAGCCTCGCCCGCACCGGCGACCTCTACACCTGGGGCCCGCTCGTCGTCGCGCCGGACTCGGTGTTCGTCCTCGCCGACACGCGCGACGTCATCGGCTGGCCGGACAGCCGTTTCCTCGGGAGCGTCCCCGCCACCGCCCTGCTCGCGAGCGCCGGCCATATCGTCTGGTCACAGGACCGCGGCAGGCTGCTGCGCGCGGTCCGGTGAGCGAGCCGCCGCGGCGCTAACCGTTAGGCTCTGACGCGCAGCGCCGCCAGCGCCGCCACCACGTACGCCGCCGCCGCGAACAGGAACAGCACCCGCGACCCCGCTCCGAGCGCGATCAGCGCAGCGAGCGGCGCCGCAATGACCGACGCGAACCCGTTGGCCGCCCACGCCCACGCCA
>CAYHQJ010000216.1:0-2925 GCA_964358595.1 uncultured Gemmatimonadales bacterium | reverse complement strand
ACCGGCAGGTGCGCGGGCTCGAGGAACTGGGGCCGGGCGATCAGCGTGACCTTGGGCTCGCGGATGATCTGGATCAAGGGTGTCGGGTGTCAGGGGTGTGAGGGCTCGCTCGCCGGCGCGAAATCTAGCTTGAAAGCGCCCCATGCGGCGTCCCGCTCGATCCGGCGGAGCAGTTGCGCCGTTTCCGCCGGGATGCGCGGGGCCGCCGGGCCGACCTTCAGCTGGTCCGCTGGGAGAGCGCGCGAAGCGCCGGCGCCGGGGATCTTCACGCCGGGGTTCAAGATGCCGTCCGGGTCGAAGGCGCGCTTCACCTGCTGGCACGCCTCGAGGAACACGTGGCCCACCAGGTCGCCGAGGAACGGCGCGCGCAGCCGGCCGTCGCCGTGCTCGCCGGCGAGCGTGCCCGCCAGCGCGACCTGGAGCGCCGACGTCTCGGCCAGCAGCGCGCTGAGCCGATCCACCACGTCGGGTTCGCCGACGTCCGCAAGCACGTTGGCGTGCACGTGAGCGTCCCCCGCGTGGCCGAAGATCACGACGTCGAAGCCGTGCGCCGCGGCCAGCCGGCGCAGTCCGGCGATGTACTCGCCGAGCCGCTCGCGCGGCACGCAGCCGTCCTCGATCACCTGGAGCGAGCGCATCGTGTCGGGCAGCGCGGCGAGCGTCGGGCTCGCGAGGTGCCGGATCTCCCACAGCTTGCCGATGGCGGCGGGATCCTCCGCCACGATCGTGCTGGTGGCGAGGCTGCGCACCGCGTCCTCCGCGGCGCGGCCCCCGTTCTCCATCTCGACCAGCAAGACCGCCTCGGTCCCCGCCGGGATCGGGCTGTGCGCCGCCGCGCGCACGAAGTCGAGGTAGGTGCGGTCGAGCAGCTCGATGGCGGCCGGCTCGAGCGGTGCGAGCGCCGTGACGACGGGGGCGACGTCGTCGAGCGACGCGAGGGTGACCAGGAGCGTCGAGCGGTCCTCGGGGAGCGGCGCGAGCCGCACCTCGACCGCGGTGATGACGACGAGCGTGCCCTCGGAGCCGATGACGAGGTGCCGGATCCAGCCGTTGTCGGGTTGCCAGGCGAGGAGATAGCCGCTCGAGTTCTTGCGCGTTCGCGGCTGGCGCTGCTCCAGCGTGAGCTGGTTCTGCACGAGGTACGGCTTGACCTGCCGGTGCAGGCGGCGCTCGGCCGCGGTGAGAACGTCGGGTGGGAGATCCTCCTTCCCCGCGCGTCCTGTCTCGCCGTCGGCGGTGACGAACTCGACCGCATCCACCCAGGCGCGGATCGCGCCATACTTGAGCGAGCGCGCACCCGCGGCGTTGCAGGCCACCATCCCGCCCAGTGTGCAGAAGGCACCGCTCGAGGGATCCGGAGGCAGGCGGAGGCCGTGCCCGGCGGCGGCGCCGTTCACGTCGCCCCAGGTGACGGCGGCGCCGCAGCGCGCCGTGCGCCGGTCCGGGTCGATCGCCGGGGCGTCGCGGAAGCCCTGCGTGAGGTCCACGACCACGCCGGGGCCGACGTTGCCGCCCGACATCCCGCTCCCCGCGCCACGGGGCACGAGCGGCGTGCCGGTCTCGCGCGCCCACCGCACCAGGCGCACGAGGTCGTCGGTGCCCGTGGGCACGGCGACGGCGGCCGGGATGATACGGAACAGGCCGGCGCCCTCGGCGTAGAGGGCGCGCGCGGCGGTGTCGGTCCGGAAGACGCCGCGAAAGCCGGCAGGACGCTGCACGGGCGCAAGCTAACGGCCGCCGCTTCGGCTTGACAAGCACGAAGCGGGCGGTGACGTTCTCAGCTTCCCATGGTAACCTCGGGCACCACCGTTCGCAGCCAGAAGGCCGAGCTGATCCACATCGAGGTGGACCGCCGGCTCGGCCACGAATGGGACGAGTGGGACGGCAAGCCGCTGCCGGGGCTCGGCGATTTCAGCGCGCCCCCGGGCCGGTTCTTCCGCTACGCCGCCCTCAGCCTCGGTGTCGGAACCGTCCTCACCCTCCCGCTGCTATTCGTGCTCTGGCCGCGGCTGTCGGACCTCTGGGCGCCGCTGCCCGGCGCGCTCCTGCTCGGCGTCGCGGGCTTCGCCGCGCTCGTGTGGGTGTGGTACGGCCTGCTGCTCGGGTCGTTCTACGGGCCGTGGCTGCTGCTGCCCGAGCGGCTCGCCGAGCGGGGGCCGTTCCTCAGGCTGATGGCGTGGACGTCGCACGTCGCGCGGCGCTTCGGCGTGCGCGACTGGGTGGAGCACGCGGCGGTGGAGGTATACAACGGACTCGCGGCGCGTCGCGGCCGCAAGGTGGGGAAGGGCGAGCTGCTCGTGCTGATCCCCCGTTGCCTCTCGAAGGCGACGCTCGACGGCGTGCTCGATGTGGCGGGGCGCTACGAGGTGCCGGTCTTCGTCGCCACGCGCGGCCAGCTGGCGCGGCGCGCGATCCGGGAGCGCCGCCCGCGCGCCGTGGTCGCCGTCGCGTGCGAGCGCGACATGGTGAGCGGCCTCCACGACGTCGCCGGGAAGATCCCGGTGCTCGGGCTCACCATGCGCCTGCCGCAGGGGCCGTGCAAGGACGCCGTGATCGACCTGGAGAAGTTCGAAGGCTGGGTGAAGGCGTTCGTCCGATAAGAGCCGTTACCGCAACTCGTCCCGCACCCGCTCCAGCAGCTCCCTCGCCATCGCCATCGCCGGATGATCCCGCGGCACCAGGCGGCCGCGCCCCGTGCTGCCGACTCGCCGGTTCACCTCCGTCTGCTCCAGCGCCTCGACGAAGATCCGCGTGGCGCGCCCGGCGCCGTCCGGCAGGATCAGGACCCGGAACCGGACGACGCGCTGGTCGGGCGGGTAGGACTCAGCTTCGCGACGGATGGTGGCGATGTCGAGCCAGCCCGATTCGACGACTGCGCTGTCCGGCAGGAACAGCGCAAGCGGGATGTCGAAATGGCTGAACGCG
>CAYHQJ010000215.1:0-2926 GCA_964358595.1 uncultured Gemmatimonadales bacterium | reverse complement strand
GAACTCGCAGTTCGTGGACCACTACCTCAACGTCCCCTTCGACCTCTCGAAGGTGCTGTTCATCGCGACCGCCAACACGGCGCCCGAGATCCCGTCCACGCTGCTCGACCGGATGGAGGTCATCGAGATCCCCGGCTACACGATCGAGGAGAAGGTCGCGATCGGCCGCAAGCACCTGCTCCGGCAGCTCCTCGTCGAGCACGGGCTGACCGCGGAGGAGATCGCGCTCGACGACGCCACGCTCGAGCTGGTGGTGCGCGGCTACGCGCGCGAGGCCGGCGTACGCAGCATCCGGCGCCAGCTCGCGGCGCTGCTGCGGCGCGTGGCGACCCGCAAGGCCGCGGGCGCCGCGGGGCCGTGGACGGTCGACGGCGCGCTGGTGGACGAGGTGCTCGGGCCGCCGCGGTTTGTGGACGCGCGCTTCGAGACCCAGCCGTTCATCGGCGTCGCGAACGGTCTCGCGTGGACCACGACCGGCGGCGACCTGCTTCCCGTCGAGGCGATCGCGATGCCGGGCAACGGCGCCTTCAACGTGACGGGCCGCCTCGGCGACGTCATGCTCGAGTCGGTGCAGGCCGCGACGTCGTGGGTGCGCAGCCGCGCCCGCGACTTCGGGATCAACCCCGCCCGGTTCCGCGAAACGGACGTGCACGTGCACTTTCCGGAGGGCGCCATCCCGAAAGACGGCCCTTCGGCGGGGGTCACGATCGCGACCGTGCTGGCCAGCCTGTTCACGGGGCGGCCGGTCCGCCACGACATCGCCATGACCGGCGAGATCACGATCACGGGGCGCGTGCTCGCGGTGGGCGGCCTGCGCGAGAAGCTCGGCGCCGCGGCGCGCAACGGCATGGCCGCGGTCGTGATCCCGGCCGCGAACGCCCCCGACCTGCGCGCCGTGCCGGAGACGGTGCAGCGTGCCCTCAAGATCCACCTCGTCGAGACGGCGGACGAGGTGGTGCGGCTGGCGCTGATGGCGGCGCGCCGGAAGCGGACCCCCTCACGCCCGCGAGGCCGACGGTGACCGAACGCAGGAACTCCTTCGTGCAGGGCATCAACCTCACGGCGGCGATCGCGCTCGTCGTCGGGTCGATGATCGGCTCGGGCATCTTCATCGTGTCCGCCGACATCTCCCGCCAGGTCGGCGCGCCGGGGCTCCTGCTCGCGGTCTGGGCGCTCACCGGCGTCGTGACGATCATGGGCGCGCTCACCCAGGGCGAGCTCGCCGCGATGTACCCGAAGGCCGGCGGCCAGTACGTCTACCTGCGCGAGGGACTCTCGCCGCTGTGGGGCTTCCTCTACGGCTGGACGCTGTTCATGATCATCCAGACCGGCACGATCGCGGCCGTCGCGGTGGCCTTCGCGCGGTTCCTCGGCGTGCTCCTGCCCGCGGTCTCGCCCGACGTCTTCCTCAGCCTCGGCCACGTTCCGGCCCCGGGTGACGTCCTGTTCACGCTGCTCGGCCGCCCGCCCGCGACGCCGAGCTTCATCGATATCGGCGTATCGTGGCAGCGCGTGGTGGGAATCGGCACGGTGCTGCTGCTCACCTGGATCAACGTCCAGGGCGTGCGGACGGGGGCGTGGATCCAGACGGTGCTCACGAGCGTGAAGGTCGTCGCGCTCGGCGGGCTGATCCTGCTCGGCCTCACGATCGGCCGGCAGGCCGCCGCGGCGTCGCAGAACCTCGGCGGCTTCTGGGGGACGACGCCATTCTCGCTCACCCTGCTGACGGTGATCGGCGCCGCGATGGTCGGCTCGCTGTTCTCGTCGGACGCGTGGAACAACGTGACCTTCGCCGCAGCCGAGGTGCAGAACCCGAAGCGCAACCTCCCGCTCGCGTTGTTCACCGGCACCCTGGTCGTGAGCCTGCTCTACGTGCTCGCGAACGTCGCGTACCTCAACGTGCTGCCGCTGGACCAGATCCGGAACGCGCCGCAGGACCGCGTGGGCACCGCCGCGGCGCAGGTCATCTTTGGCGACGCCGGCCGCACGATCATGGCGATCGCGATCATGATCTCCACGTTCGGGTGCAACAACGGGCTGATCCTCTCGGGCGCGCGCGTCTACTGGGCCATGGCGCGCGACGGCCTGTTCTTCCGCAGCGCGGGGGCGCTGGACTCGACGCACCACACGCCGAAGGTCGCGCTCTGGGTGCAGGCACTGTGGACCTCGCTGCTGGCGCTGTCGGGGACCTACTCGCAGCTGCTCGATTACGTGATCTTCGCGGCGGTGCTGTTCTACTTCCTGACGGTGATCGCGCTGTTCCGGCTGCGGCGGATCAAGCCCCAGGCGGAGCGCCCATACCGCGTGGTGGGGTATCCGTGGATGCCGGCCGTCTACTGCGCGCTCACCGGGCTCATCATGGTGAACCTGCTGGTCAAGAAGCCGCTCTACACCTGGCCCGGGCTGATCATCGTGATGATCGGGATCCCGGTGTACTTCGTGTGGAAGCGCGTCGGCGTGGCCGCCGCGGAGGAGCCGGCGAGCGCCGCCTAGGGCCGGCGCTCGCGCAGAGCGTGGCAGATAGCGCGCTTACGTCGCGCGCGTGATGGGGGTCACGGGGCGCCGGTGCCGTCTCTTCTGGCGGTTCCGGCGCTCCGAGGTTATTCATCCCGAAGGACTTGGAGGCCCTCATGCGCCGGCTCATCACGTTGGTGGCTCTCGCGCTCTGCGCGGGGGGCACCGTGCGACCGCTCGTCGCTCAGGCGAAGAACCCGCCGCCGATCGTGCGGGACAGCGACCGCGACGGCGTTCCGGATCTCAGGGACCGCTGCCGCGGCACGCCCGCCGGCACTCGCGTGGACGTCACTGGCTGCCCGGCGCCTGCGGCGCCAACCCAGGCCGCCGCTCCCACGCAGGCGCCGCCGCCAGCGGCGGCGGGCGCACCGCCCGCCGCCGGTCAGCCGGCCGCACCCGCCGCGGCGCCGGT
>CAYHQJ010000214.1:0-2935 GCA_964358595.1 uncultured Gemmatimonadales bacterium | reverse complement strand
ACACCTCCGGGCGTCCACAGCGCGGCTTCCTGGGCATGATCGAGCGCGTGGGCAGCTCGAAGACGCGCCGGGTGGACGTGCGCGTCCTCGCCGCGACAAACGCGGACCTCCAGGCGGAGGTCGCCGCGGGCCGGTTCCGCGAGGACCTCCTGTTCAGAATCAACACGATCGAGATCCACCTGCCGGCGCTGTGCGAGCGGCGCGAGGACATCGCCCCGCTGGCGGCGCACTTCCTGCGCCGCCACGCGCAGCGCTACCGCAAGCCGCTCCAGGGCTTCGACGCCGCAGCGCTCGAGCTGCTGCTCGCCCACCCGTGGCCCGGCAACGTGCGCGAGCTGGACCACGCCGTCGAGCGCGCGGTGCTGATGGCGCAGCAGGGCACGGTGCGCGCCGGCGACCTCGCCCTGCGCGCCCAGGCCGGCGCCACGCCGCGCCTCGAGGAGCTGACGCTCGAGGAGGTCGAGCGGACGCTCATCAAGAAGGCGCTCGAGCGCTGCGGCGGGAACGTGAGCCAGGCGGCGGTCGCGCTCGGCCTCTCCCGCAGCGCGCTGTACCGCCGGCTTCAGCAGCACGGCCTCTGACCCGGTGCGCCGGATGACCCACGACCGGCGCGTCGTCCTCCTGGCATTGGCCGGCGGGCTGCCGGCCGTGATCTTCGCCCTCGGCTTCGTCTGGGCCGGCGGCTACAGCGACAAAGTCCAGTGGACGGTGGCCATCGTGGTCATCGGCTGCTGGTTCGCGTTCGGCTTCGGCGTGCGCGAGCGCGTCATCCGGCCGCTCCAGACCATCGCGAACATGATCGCCGCCCTGCGCGAGGACGACTTCTCGATCCGCGCGCGCGGCGCCTCGAGCGAGGACGACCTCGGCCTCGCGTACCTCGAGCTCAACACGCTCGGCGAGACGCTGCGCCAGCAGCGGCTCGGGGCCCAGGAGGCCACCGCGCTGCTGCGTCGTGTGATGGCGGAGATCGACGTGGCGATCTTCGCGTTCGACGAAGCGGAACGGCTCCGCCTGGCCAACCGCGCCGGCGAGCGGCTGCTCGGCCAGCCGCTCGAGCGGCTGCTGGGCCGCACCGCCGAGGAGCTGGCGCTCGCGCCCTGCCTGCACGGCGAGACGACGGCCGTGCGCGACATGGTGTTCGGCGGCAGGGCGGGACGCTACGGGATGCGGCGCAGCGCGTTCCGGCAGGGCGGCCGGGTCCATGCGCTGCTGGTGCTCGCCGACGTGAGCCGCGCGCTGCGGGAAGAGGAGCGGCTCGCGTGGCAGCGGCTCATCCGGGTCCTCGGCCACGAGGTCAACAACTCGCTGGCGCCGATCAAGTCGGTGGCGCAGAGCCTCCAGCGCCGGCTCGCCGGCGGCACGCCGGACTCGGGGGGGCCGCCGGCCGACGACCTCCGCGACGGACTGACGCTGATCTCGGGCCGCGCCGAGGCGCTGGCGCGGTTCATGGGCGCCTACGCCCGGCTCGCGCGGCTCCCGCGGCCCACGCTGAAGCCGCTCGACGTCGAGACCTGGGTGCGCCGCGTGGCCGCGCTCGAGACCCGCCTTCCGGTCGGCGTCCGGCCCGGCCCGCCGGTCACCATCGCGGCCGACGGCGACCAGCTCGACCAGGCGCTCATCAACCTCGTGTGCAACGCCGCCGACGCGGTGCTCGAGCGCGGCGCGGTCGGCGCGGTGAGCGTCACCTGGGCCGTCGCCGGCGGGCAGCTCGACGTCGTGGTGCGCGACGACGGGCCGGGGCTGACCGAGACAACCAACCTCTTCGTCCCCTTCTTCACGACCAAGCCCGGCGGCTCCGGTATCGGCCTGGCCTTGACGCGCCAGATCGCCGAGGCGCATGGCGGCAGCGTTTCGCTCGCAAATCGCTCCGGTGGAACGGGTTGCGAGGCCCGTCTGCGCCTGCCGGCCGGTTAGATTCCGCGCCGGGAGGAACCGTGTCCGGCTCGCAACGTCCCGCGTCCATCGCTCTCGCCCTGCTGCTCGCCGCCTGCGGCGGCTCGGCCGAGCGCCCGGGTGCGCAGTCCACGCCGGGCCTCAGGCCCGCGCCGGCGCTCCGCATCTCCCAAGCGGGCCGGCTCGGGATCGGAGCGTACGTCACGCGAGCCAGGACGGTGGACGTTGAGATCGCCCCCGATGGCCGCACGTTTCGGGTCGGCGGGGGCCGCGACCAGCTCCTCCCCGGCGCGGTCGGTCATCATCATGCGCTAGCGATTAGGTTCGTTACAGTTACGCGATAGCGTCGTGATAGTTGTGTGATTGGTCGAGGTTGACGAGGGCTTGACTGATTAGCGACTTTTCCTCCCGCAGTTATTGCAACTGACAACCGTTCTCAACCGCCACATCGAGACCGTACCAGTGCGAACCGCTTTTGGGATCATCACGCGCGTTTCTCTCGCCGCGCTGGTTCTGGCCGCGCCGGCCGCGGCCCAAACCGGCCTGCTCATCGTCGCGCATGGCGCCGGACCCGAATGGAACGGTCCGGTCCGCGAGACGGCCGCCCAGGTGCGCTGGGATCATGGCCCCATCGAGGTCGCCTTCCTGATGGGTGCGGAGTCGGCCACCTCCGGGTGGGACTCGGCCCTCACGCGGCTCGTGAGCGCCGGCGCGCGCAACGTGGTGGTCGTGCCGCTGATGGTGTCGTCGTTCGGCGAGCACTACGACCAGGTACGCTACCTCGCGGGCGAGGTCGCCGAGTTGCCCGGCGCGCTTGCGGCGCACCACGGCCACGGCGCGGCGTCGCCGGCGGTGCCGATGCGCGTAACGCCGGCGCTCGACGCGGCGCCGGAGCTGGCCGAAGCGATCGCCGCCCGGTGGACCGGGCTCGGCGCGGAGGACCGGCGCCGGCCCTTGCTCCTGGTCGCGCACGGGCCGACCGACGAGTCCGCGGTGGCGGGCTGGCACCTGAGCTTGGGCAGCGTCGGAGCGCTGGTGCAGC
>CAYHQJ010000213.1:0-2979 GCA_964358595.1 uncultured Gemmatimonadales bacterium | reverse complement strand
ATGACGACGCCGCCCGTGCAGCCGCGGGAGCGGCGGCACGGGCGGTCGTCGAACGTGGTCTCGGGGCGGCCGACCGCTCACTTCAGCTGGTAATCGGCCTGGTGGAACCCCCTACGACCTAAGACCTAAGACCCAAGACCCGCCTTCTATCGCATTCCGCCGAAGCCGAACGACACTCCGGCGCCGAAGAACGACAAGGTCTGCTTGTTGGTGCCCGAGCCCACCTTCCCGCTGTCGTACGCGGCACGCACCGAGAGGACGCGGAAGATCGGCAAGTCGGCTCCGACCGCCCACCGGAAATTGCCTTCGGACGTGTCGCACACCTGCTGGTTCCCCGCGCTGCAGTTCACGAACTTCTGAACACTGTAGCGCGGCGCACCCCAGACGTTCAGGCTCGCCACACCGAGGGGGATGCGGTAGCCGATCGCGACGCCCAACGGGATGTTGAGCTGTTTGGGCAGTTCTCCACTGGTCGCGACGTCCCAGGCGGTGATGTCGGTGCTCGCTCCGCCGAACAGCGAGACGGACACGTTCCGGCGCCCACCGCCATACGCCTTGATCTGCGCGAGCACACCGGCCGAGGCCGTGGTATTCACGTCGCACTGCGTGCTCTGGTTCGAGCAGGCCGTGATGTCGGCCTGGTTCGCCGCAACGGCAGCGTTGATCCCCACCGGCCCGATGGCGAAGGACAGCCCCGCCTGGAAAATCGTCAGGTCCGCGGTACTGCCGTCCGGCAGGGTGATCGCGTCACCGGGCCGGCCGAAGTCCGCGTGCAGCCGGATGCCCGTAGAGATCCGCGGGTTCGTGAACAGCGGCAGGCCGTAATTCTGGGCGCTCAGCGCCGTCGCGGCGCCGCCGGCCAGGACCAGCGCCAGCATCGCCGTACCCGTACGGGTCGTCAGTCGCATTCGAACTCCTCCGTCAGAGATGGCCCCGGGAATGTGCAGCGCTACCTGCGCCCCCGGGGGCTCGGGGGCAACGATAGAATAACACGATGCTGCGTTCGGGCCACCGTGACAAGGGTCACGAGCTGCCACAGGGACCTGCGTCAACCCGAGTTTGGGGCGTAGATCACATTCCCCCTACGGGCCGGATCGCGTCACGACGCCCTCAAACGTCACCGAGGTCGGTGAGAACACGCCCACGAAGAGCACCGTAACCAGCACGTCCGACCAGCGCTTGCGCGCGCGGATCCTCAGGTTTTGGACGCTCCCGCCGCCGGCGAGCTGCCCGGCCAGCACGTTCCGCAGGTTCGGCGTGCGCGCGGGGTAGAGCCCCCAGAACATGTGAAGCGCCTTCGTGGTCACGCGGAACGTGTCGCCGACCACGGGCTGCCCGGCCGCAGCGGCCATCGTCGCCGGGACCCCGAGGGAGCGGGCGTCGAAGGTGAGCGCGCAGCCGCCAGCCGTGACGGCGAGTGCCGCCGCCAGGGCCAGCCGGCTCACCGGGAAGATCGAACGCGATCGCACGCTATGCAGTAGTAGTAAAGGAAAGAGGAAAGGCGCCGGGGGGCGGCCGTCGGCTCGCCCCCCGGAACCGCCGCCGCCCTACATCATCGGCACGCGGAAGTTGAAGTGCGCCCCGACGCCGACGACCGTCGTCGCAGGGATGTCACCCGTGCTCCTGGTCTTCTTCGGCTCGTAGTCCACCGCGGCGTGGAAACCGAGCCCGAGCAGCAGGTTGAAATCGGCGCCCGCAGAGACGCCGAACAGGGTCTCGTTGTTCGACTGGCCGCCGACATCCGCACGCGAGAGCCGGACGCGCGGGGCGACCCACGGCTTGATCGGGAACAGCGGCACGTTGAGGCCGACGCCCACGCCCAGCGGCACGCTGGTGTACGAGTCGTTGCCCGACTTCATGTAGCCCACGCCCGCCTGGGCCGAGATTGACACCGGCAGCACGCCCCCGCCGAACACCTTGAAGCTCACGGTCCCGCCGTAGGTCATCTCGTTGTCCACCCCGGCGGGGTCGGGGTTGAACCGGCCGACACTCACCGTGACGTACGCCGGCCCGGCACCCAGACCTCCCGTCAGCGCGTAGGCCTTGCCCTCGAGTCCGCCCGTCCCGGCGGTCTGCCACCCCACGTTCGCCGCCGCCGACACGCCCGTGCCGCCGCGCGGGTTGTAGTAGACCGGGATGCCGGCCACCTGCGCGGTCAGCGCCTTCGCGCCCACGGCGAGCGGCAGCGCCGCCGCGATCGCCACCTTACCGAACCGATGCATATCGCTCCTCCGAGATGGATCCCAGGTCACGCGCCGGGAAGCTCAGAAGATAGCAGCCGCCCGCCAAAACGCACATGGCCCGCCCAGGCAACCTGGACCGGCCACGCCGTTGCACACCGTGACGCGGCTCACGCCGCGCCGGTCACCGCCGCCGACTCCGCCACGATCCGCACGACGTTCGCGTTGACCTGCACGAACCCGCCGCCAACCCGCAGCTTCCGCGTCCCTTCCACCCCCCGGACCGTCAGGATCCCGGAGCCCAGCAACGACATGAACGGGGCGTGGCGGGGGAGAATCCCCACCAGCCCGTCGTAGGCCGGCACGACCACCGCCGTCGCGTCCCCCTCGAACAGCAGCTGCTCGGGGGACACGACGCTGACTCGCATGGTGCGACTGTCGACTGCGCCCGCTGCGCCCACTGCGCCCTCTGGTTTCTAAGCTTCCTCCAGCTGCCGTGCCCGCTCGACTACTTCCTCGATCCCGCCGACCATGAAGAACGCCTGCTCCGGCAGGTCGTCGAACTCGCCGTTCACCACCCGCTCGAAGGACTCGATGGTGTCCGAGAGCTTGACGTACTTGCCCTTGGTCCCGGTGAACGCCTCGGCCACGTGGAACGGCTGGGAGAGGAACCGCTGGAGCCGCCGGGCTCGCGCCACGACGACCTTGTCCTCCTCGGACAGCTCGTCCATGCCGAGGATCGCGATGATGTCCTGGAGGTCCTTGTAGCGCTGCAGCGTCTGCTGCACCGCGGTCGTCA
>CAYHQJ010000212.1:0-2990 GCA_964358595.1 uncultured Gemmatimonadales bacterium | reverse complement strand
GCGGGGTGCGCTCCAGCAGGTCGGGGAAGAGGACGCCGAACTCGCCGCGGTGCGGCGTGATGAGCGCGATGCGCCCGGCGAGGAGGGCCTTCAGCTCCTCCACGGCGCCGCGGAAGGCGTACAGGCCGTCGGCGTCCACGAGCACGCTGCCCCTCGCGGCCTTGAGGGCGGCGCGGGCGAAGGCGTCGCGCGCGGCGCCGCGGCCGAGGCCGGGGCCGAGGACCACGGCGTCGGCCCAGCCCAGCGTCTCGACGAGCGCGTCCTCGAGGTCGGGACCCAGCGCGGTGGCGACGCACATCAGGTCGGGGCTCTGCGCCTGCGCGGCCCGCGTCGTGGCCTCCGAGGCGCAGATCTTGATCAGCCCGGCCCCGGAGCGGGCCGCGGCCTTGGCGGCGAAGATCGCGGCCCCCGCCATCCCCTCGCTCCCGCCGACGATCGCCACGCGGCCGCGCTCGCCCTTGTGCATCTCGGCGCGGAACGGCGGCAGCACCTCGCCGAGCCACCGGTCGGTCACGAGGCCCGCCCAGCGCGGGTCGGGCGGCGGGAAGCCCATCTCCATCACGACCACGTCGCCGCAGACGCTGCGCTGAAGCAGGTGCCCGCGGCGGAAGGCGCCGAACGTCACCGTGAGGTCGGCGCGGACGCACGGGGCGCCGATCTCGCCGGTGGTGAGGTCGAGGCCCGTGGGGCCGTCCACCGCCACCACGGGGACGTTGAGCCGCATCAGCTTCTCGACGGCCTCGGCTATCGCGCCGCGCGGGGCGCCCGTCGCGCCGGTGCCGAGGAGCGCGTCCAGCACCACGCCGCACGGCCCCCACTCGTCGGCGAGGCGGATCAGGCGGCATCCCGCCATCTGCGCCAACTCCCGGTTGGCGGCATGGTCCGGCGTGGGCTCGCCGTCGAGGATCACGCAGGTCACCGACACGTCGAGCGCGGCCAGCGCCCGGGCGGCCACGAGCCCGTCGCCGCCGTTGTTCCCCGCCCCGCAGACGACGATGACGCTCTGGCCCAGGCGCGCGCCGTACTCCCGCGCGAGCGCCGCGGCGACGGCGCGCCCCGCCGACTCCATCAGGACCCGGGAGGGGATCGCGTAGTCCTCACGGGCGATGCGGTCCCAGAGGGCGGCTTCGTCGGCGGAGAGGACGGGCACGACGCTCATCGGACGATGACTCCCGCGTAGCCGACCACCTGCTGATGGTCGCCGGTCACCAACCCGGAGTGGCTGGTGTGCACGACCTCCGCGCGCGCCGCGCCGAGGAGCTTCGCGGCGTGCAGCACCGCCGCGGACGGCGCGCGCCCGCACATCGTCACGTGGTGGCGCGCCGTGACCGCGAGGAGTTGTTCGCCGTCCAGCCGCTCGACCTCCGCCAGCGCGAGCGCGTCCTTGCTCGCGCCCACCACCGCCGACTCGAAGTGGTTCATGTCGGAGGAGGCGAGCAGGAGCACCGGCTCCGGCCACGCGCGGATCACGGCGGCGAGGGCCTCCGCGAGCTGCCGGGTGCGCGGCCAGTCGCCCCACCCGAGCACGATCGGGACCACCCGCACGTCGGGGCGGCACGCGAGGAGGAACGGCAGGTGGACCTCCACGGCGTGCTCCCGCTCGTGCGCGAGCGGGTCGTCCTCCAGGAGCTCGCACCCCGCGATGAGGGCCGCCGCCAGCTCCTCGTGGACGGCGACGTCGCCGACCGGGGTCTTCAGCGTCCCCTGCGCGAAGACGCTGCCGCCGAAGCGCGCGAGGCCGAGGCCCGTGTGGTTGGGCGCGAGAACGACGCACGCGGCCGGCACGGAGAGCCGGGCGTACACGTGGGCCGCGGTGAGACCCGAGTAGAGGTAGCCGGCGTGCGGCGCGATGGCGCCGATGGCGGGGGCGCGCTCGCCCCCGGCCGCCGCGATCAGGTCGTCAACCGTCCGGCGGAGTTCCGCGGGCCTGCCGGGGTAGAAGAGGCCCGCGACGGCGGGGGACCGCGCGCGCAGGGCCGTTACTTGAACGACTGGCCGATCGCTCGGCCGAAGGAGATCTCGCCGTTGTCGATCCGGATGTTGAACCCGCAATCCGGATTCGTGCAGACCCACGCCTTGTACGTGATCGGCGCCCCGTCACGCCCGTAGTCGGAGAGTGGGATCAGCAGACCCTTCTGGCACTTCTGACACGCGGGGAAGTCCTTCTCACCCATCTGCCACCTCCCGGTCCCAGTCCTACACCTCCTGCAGGTCCTCCCGCCACGCGTTCCACGGGTAGCCGTGCTCGAACGCGTCGCCGAAGGTGAACACGTCCTCGAAGTCCTCCTGCCGGTCCTCGTCGCGGCGGACGAGCAGCCCGGCGTCGATCAACGTGTAGACGATGGTGCCGATGTCCGCGGTGCGGCGGATGCCCCAGTGCTCCAGCACGGACCGTGCGAGGAGGCCGTACTGCTCGAGCGCGAAATCGCGGCAGGCGCGGCTGAGCTCGCTGCCCGAGATATGCCGCCGCTCCGGAAGCCGGCGCTGCGCGAACTCGAGCGCGGCGAGGACGAAGAGGAAGGCGCGCTCGTCGTACCGCCCGGCCCGCGCGCGGATGCGCGCCAGCAGCTCGTCGGCGAACTCCAGCTGGGCGCTCACGCGGTCCCCTGCGGTTCGAGCAGGGCCAGGTCCAGCACCTCGTCCACCCTCGTCACCAGCCGCACCTCCAGCACGCGCCGGACCTCCTCGGGGACCTCGTCCACGTCGGCCGCGTTCCGCGCGGGGACCATCACTATCCGGATCCCGGCGCGCGCCGCCGCAATAAGCTTCTCCTTGATGCCCCCCACCGGCAAGACGTTGCCCCGCAGCGAGATCTCGCCGGTGGCCGCCAAGTCGTGCCGAACGGGGCGTCCGGAGAAGAGCGAGGCGAGCGCGGTGGCGATCGCCACCCCGGCCGACGGGCCGTCCTTCGGCACCGCGCCGGCCGGCACGTGGACGTGTACGTCCGTGTCCCGGAAGGACTTGGCCTGCACGCCGAGGGAGGAGGCGCG
>CAYHQJ010000211.1:0-3032 GCA_964358595.1 uncultured Gemmatimonadales bacterium | reverse complement strand
GCGAGCGGCGCCGCAATGACCGACGCGAACCCGTTGGCCGCCCACGCCCACGCCAGCACCGCCGTCCGCTCGCCCACCAGGGCACGCAGCCCGAGCGGGAACGGCAGCCCCATCAGAAACGCGGGCGGCCCGAGCGCGAGCAGCGCGACCACCACGCGCGCGAGCAGCGGAGCGCCCTGCGCGAGGTGCACCACGCCGAGCAGGGAGGCGGCGTAGGCCGCGAGCAGCGCCAGCAGCGCGGCACCCGCGCGCCACGCGCGATCGGCGCGCACCCGGTCCGACCACACGCTGCCGAGCCCGGAACAGACCAGGAACACCGCGAGCGCGGCCGCCACCGCGTACACCGGATGCCCGAGCAGCAGGCCGAGCTGCTGCACCGCGGCGATCTCGGCCGCGAGATAGCCGAGGCCGATCGCCGCGAAGTAGAGGACCACGCGCGCCGGCGGCCGGCGCCCCGGCCCGCGCGCGAGCGCCGCGGGGAGCGCCAGCAGCAGCAGCGCCAGCACCACGCCCTGCCCCAGCGTCGCCACCAGCGCGAGCGAGCCCCACTCGGCGAACGGCAGCCAGTCGCCGCGCGGGCGGGCGAGCAGCCTGCCGAGCGAGCGCAGCCGCAGGAACTGGTGCGGGTACGGCCGCGCGTCGGCGGCGGGCGCGACCCAGAACGGATACTCGGCAGCGAACCGCGCCGCCGCGGCCGGCCCCGCGACGGCCGCCGCCGCCGCGCGGAACAGCACCGGCTCCCCGAGCTGGTGCAGCCCCTCCAGCGGCGCGGTGAGCCCCGGATACCAGTCGAGGTCGAACTGGCGCGCGCGCGTCCACGCCTGGAGCGAGGCCAGCTCGGCCGCCGTGAAGAGCGCAGGCTTGATGAGGACGGTCGCCGTCCCCCAGCCGTGCATCACGACGAGTCCGCGCGCCGCCGCTCCGGGCTGCACGCGATCCAGCGCCTCGGCCGCGGTGAGGATCACCCGCACGGCCTCGCGCGGCGGCGTGGTCAGCCACCGCGTGACGGCGAGCACGCCGTTGCCGCCCAGTCGCCGCAGGGACTGCGCGTACGCCTCTCGCGTGTGGAGGAAGTCCTCGCCCAGCGCGTGCACGCCCGCGACCGCGCCGCCGAACGCGCCGCCGGGACCGATCGCGACGAGGTCGAACCGCTCGCTCGTGCGCGCCACGTAACTGCGCGCGTCACCCACAACCCAGACGGCCCGCTCGTCCCCACGCAGCGCCGCCGCGCCGAGCCGCGCCAGGTCGGGATTCAGCTCGAGCGCCGTGACGCGCCGCGCGCCGTGCGCCAGCGCCATCTCGACGTCCAGGCTCCCGCCGGCGCCGATCACCAGCACCCGCTCGCGGCGGCCGAGCGCGTAGGGCGCCGCGGCTGGTAGCCAGTCGAGCAGCTCCGGAACGCCGCCGAGCGAATCGGTGGCCGCGCCCGCGAGCGCGCCGTCCACGAACAGTGCCGTCTGCCGCGGCACCGCGCCGCGGTAGCCGAGCGACAGGCCCGGGGCCCAACGGAACGCCGGCGCACGGGCCGCCACGACCCAGCCGAGCGGCCCGAAGTGCTCCGCCACTCGCCGCGCCCCGGGATACGCCTCGACCTGCGGCAGCTCCTTGTAGGGCGTGACGTGGAGCGGCCACGGCGGGCGCACCAGCACGAACGCGCCGAACGCGGCGCCGATCCCCGAGCCGAGCAAGCTCGCGCCGTAGAGCCGCCCGGTGCGCCCGGGCTCCGCCGCGAGCGCGAGCAGCACCACCAGAGCGCCGCACGCGAAGGGGAGCGCGAGCAGCAGGTACACCGCCAGCAGCCGCGGCCACTGGCCCGACTCCCACACCAGCTGCGTCGCTTCGAGCCTGATCCGCAGGGCCAGCGCGGGGCAGACGATCAGCGCGAGCGCGGTGCCGGCGAGCGCCCACCACAGCCACCGCGTCGCGGCCGCCGGCGTGAGCGGCCCGCGCAGCGCGACCAGCGTCCCGCTCGCACCAATGCCGAACATGGCGACGCCGATCGCCATGTAGGCGAAGTGATGGTACTGGGTGATCGAGAAGACGCGGACGAGCAGCACCTCGAACGCGAGGGTGGCGGCCGAAACCAGCGCGACCGCCGCCACGCGCGGCGCGCCGCCCGCGTTCACCTGAGCCCGCTGAGCAGCGGGACGAACCGCACCGGCAGGAGCTGGCGGGTATGCACCTCGAGCGAGGCGGCCTTCTCCACGAGGACCAGGTACTGGACCCCGTAGACGGTCCCGACCGGGATGATCATCCGGCCGCCGGGGCGCAGCTGGTCCACCAGCGGCGGCGGGATGAAGCCGGCGGCCGCGGTCACGATCACCGCGTCGAACGGCGCGGCGTCGCTCCAGCCGTCGAACCCGTCGCCGTGGCGCACGCTCACCCGATCGTAGCCCAGCCGCGCCAGCCGCTCGCGGGCGCTGCCGGCCAGCGCCTCGAAGATCTCGATGGTGAACACCTCGCAGCCGATCGCCGCGAGCACCGCCGCCTGGTAGCCGGAGCCGGTCCCGACCTCGAGGACGCGCATGCCGGGTCGCGGCCGAAGGACGGCCGTCATGTAGCCGACGATGTAGGGCTGCGAGATGGTCTGGCCGAAGCCGATGGGGAGCGGGAAGTCGCCGTAGGCGTCGCGGCGGCGCTCGGCGGGCACGAACTCGTGCCGCGGCACGGCCCGCAGCGCCCCCAGCGTCGCGCTGTCCGTGACCCCGCGCTCGGCGATGACCTCGACCATCGCGAGCCGCCGCGCGGTGAACGCGGTCGGCGCCGGCGGCTCCTGGGCCGGGAGCTCGACGGCCATGACGAGCGCAACAGTGACGAGGGCGCCTCTCACGTCCCACTCCGTAGCGCTATCATAGCCGGCCGCGACACCGCCCGCTATCTTTGCAGCCGCACCCCTACCGGAGGTTGTTGTGCGTATCGCCCGCTGGACAGCCGCAGTGGCGGCGCTCGCGCTCGCCGCCTGCGCAAAGACCGAAACCCCCGAACAGGCCCAGGCACGCATGCAGGCCGAGGCCGACTCCGTGCGCCCGATC
>CAYHQJ010000210.1:0-3035 GCA_964358595.1 uncultured Gemmatimonadales bacterium | reverse complement strand
TGGAACACCAGCTACGCGATGTACCTCGCGGTGCTGGCCTCGATGATCCACGGCTTCACCGTGCCGGCGGGCATGGAGGTCGGCTCGCGCCTGCGCGGCCTCACCAAGGGGCTGTTCGAGTGGCTGCGGCGCGCGCCGTGGGGCGACCCCGGCTTCAGCGCCACGGTCTTTTCGATCGTGGTCTTCGGGTTCGTGGGCGGGATCACCGGCGTGACCTTCGGCACGGAGCAGATCAACCTCACCGTGCACAACACGCTGCGCAGCCCGGGCCACTTCCACGCCACGGTCGTCTCCGGCACGGCGCTCGCGTTCATGGGGCTGACCTACTACGTGGTCCCGCTGATCTTCCGGAAGCGGGTCGCGTTCTGGGGGATGGCCAAGGTCCAACCGTACGTCTTCGCGCTCGGGATGCTGATCTTCTCGATGGCGATGACCTTCGCCGGGACGTTCGGCGTGCCGCGGCGGCACTGGGACATCAGCTTCGCCCAGGCGCCGTTCGACTTGCAGTTCAGCCCGACCGTGGACTTGATGATCGGCATCATGGCGATCGGCGGACTGCTCGCCGTCACCGGCGGCGCGATGTACATCGTGATCACCGTGTCGTCGGTGTTCTTCGGCCGGCCGGTCGGCGATGTGGCGGCCATGGCGGCCGATCCCACGGGCATCCCGCAGGGCGTGCTCAAGCTGCCGCCGCAGACGCACACGGTGCCGGTGCAGGAGAACGTCACGGCCGATCGCGGCCCGGCGCACCACGCCCCGGGCACACTGGTGCTGGTGGGCGTGTTCCTGGTAGCGTTCATCGTCTACTACTTCCTCAACTGGCAGCTCCTGGCAGGCGCCTGGAAGATCGGGTGACCGTGGCATGACGCGTCGCGAGCAGACCGCCCTCGGAGCGCTGGCGTTCGTCCTGGCCGTCACGGCCGTGTGGTGGGCGCTGGCGCTGTGGCCGCTTCCGGCCGACGCACCGCTCTGGCTGGTGCGGACGCGGGCGGTCTGCTTCGGCGCGCTGCGTGACACCCTGCCCAACGGGGCGGGGTGGTCGGTGCTGATCGGCGAGCCGGCGGCGATGCTCGCCGCGCTGTTCGTCGTCTGGCGCGAGGAGGTGGCCGGCGGTCTCCGCGCGCTCGAGCGCACGCTCGCCGGGCGCCTCGCGCTCGGGGGCGCTCTGGCGCTGGTCGTCCTCGGACTGGGCCTCGCGACGGCGCGCGTGGCCTCGGCCTCGGCGGGCCGGACGTCCGCCGCCGACGCCGAGGCTCCGCTCCCGGACACCTACCCGCGGCTCGATCGCCCCGCCCCGCCGCTCGGTCTCGTGGACCAGGCGGGCGATACGGTGGCGCTCGCGCGATTCGCGGGCCGGCCCGTGATCGTCACCTTCGCCTACGCGCACTGCCAGAGCGTGTGCCCGATCGTGGTCCACGAGGCGCTCGACGCCCAGCGCCGGCTCGCCGCGCTCGCGCCCGAGCTGGTGGTCGTGACGCTCGATCCGTGGCGTGACACGCCGGCGCGGCTGCCGACCATCGCGCAGGGTTGGGGCCTCGGCGCGCACGCACACGTGCTGAGCGGCGACACCGCCGCGGTCCAGCGCGTGCTCCGCGACTGGAACGCGGGCGCCGCGCGCGACCCGGCCACCGGGGACGTGGCCCATCCCAACCTCGCCTACCTGGTGGACGCGGCCGGGCGCCTCGCTTTCGCCGCCCGCGGCCGCGCCGAGGACCTCGTGACGCTGGCCGGGCGGCTGTGACGCGCCGCGCGCTGCGCGACTACTTCACCCTCACCAAGCCAAGCATCACGCGGCTCGTGGTCGGCACCACGGCCGCGGGCTACTACGTCGCGCTGCAGGGGCCGCTCGACCTCGCGCAGCTGGTGCACACGCTGATCGGGACCACGCTGGTCGCGAGCGGGACGAACGCCCTCAACCAGTGGTGGGAGCGCGACGTGGACGCGCGGATGCATCGCACCCGCGCGCGCCCGCTGCCGGCGGGACGGCTCGCGCCGCGCAACGCGTTGGTCTTCGCGCTGCTCATCTCGGCGATCGGCGTCGCGTACCTGGCGCTGCGGGTCAACGGCCTCACGGCATTCCTCGCCGCGGCCACCCTCCTCAGCTACGTGCTGTTCTACACCCCGCTCAAGAAGCGGACGAGCTGGAACACGCTCGTCGGCGCGGTGCCGGGGGCGCTGCCGATCCTCGGCGGCTGGACCGCGGCGACCGGACGACTCGCGCCCGGCGGGTGGGCGCTGTTCCTGGTCCTGTTCCTGTGGCAGATGCCGCACTTCTTCGCGCTGGCGTGGATGTACCGCGACGACTACCGGCGGGGCGGGCTCAGGATGCTGAGCCTCGAGGACCCGGACGGGCGGCGCACGGGCCGACAGGCGGTGGGCTACACGGTGGCGCTGCTTGCGGCGAGCCTGGGGCTCACGCCGCTCGGCGTGGCAGGCGCGCCGTACGCGGCGGGCGCCCTGGCCCTGGGGCTGGCGTTCCTGGTGTTCGGCGGGAAGATGGCGCTCGCCCCCTCACCGCTGAGCGCGCGCCGGCTGTTCCTCGCCTCGGTGGCCTACCTGCCGGCGCTGCTGCTGGTCCTGGTCCTCGACAAGGCCGCCCTCTAACGCGCGGCCGAACGGGCGGGAGCTGCCCCCGGAAGTGCCGCGACGGAGCATAGCCCCAAGGGGAATCGAACCCCTGTTCCCACCTTGAAAGGGTGGTGTCCTAGCCGTTAGACGATGGGGCCGCGGGAGGAGTAGCGGTAACGGGATTCGAACCCGTGTTTTGGCCTTGAGAGGGCCACGTCCTAGTCCCCTAGACGATACCGCCGCAACAGGCCCGGCAGGAATCGAACCTGCAACCCCCGGTTTTGGAGACCGGTGCTCTACCAATTGAGCTACGGACCTATCAAGGGTGACTGAGGGGACTTGAACCCCCAACCCCCGGTGCCACAGACCGGTGCTCTAACCAGTTGATCTACATCCACGATGCTCAACCCTGGCACACCGTTGAGGTCGTGAAAACTAACCCCGGCCGCCAGCCCGTTCAATCAGTC
>CAYHQJ010000209.1:0-3068 GCA_964358595.1 uncultured Gemmatimonadales bacterium | reverse complement strand
CGCTCCCCGCCTCGCCGACCTGGCGGCCGAAGAGTTCCACGTGCTCGCGCTCGACAGCCAGAGCGGCGTGCTGCGCGACCTGCTGATCACCCGCGGCATCCTCAACAGCTCCCTGGTCCACCCGCGCGAGGTGTTCCGCGGGGCCATCGCCGAAGCGGCCGCGGGGATCATCGTGGTGCACAACCACCCCTCCGGCGACCCCACGCCCTCGGCGGACGACCGGGCGGTAACCCGCCAGCTGGTCGAGGCCGGGCGGATCATTGACGTACCCGTTTACGACCACGTCGTGGTCGGCGCCGGGCGCTACGTCAGCTTCGCGGAGTCCGGGCTGCTGTAACTGCGGGCGCCTCCCCACAGCGCGGCATCGGTGGGTGACCGACCTCCCGCAGCCAGCACACCTGGCGGCCAGGCCGACGCCGTTCGCAACTCCTTTCCGGGCTACGTGTTGACGCCCGCGCCGCGCGTGGCAATCCTGTAGTAACCGTATGCACGTGCGAATCCGTCACCTCCGCGTCCCGGAGCGGCCCTTTCGGTGACCACCGTCCGCGTCCCCGCGATCCCGGGGCTGTCCGACGTCCTGGAGCCCGCCGCCGACCGGCTCGATCTCGACCTGATCGAGCGGGCCTGGCAGCTCTCCGCGCGCGCCCACCGCGGCCAGAAGCGCTGGTCCGGCGAGGACGCCGTGTCGCACGGCATCGCGGTGGCGCGGATCCTGGTCGAGCTCCAGCTCGACGCGGTGTCGGTCGCCTGCGGCCTGCTGCACGACGTGGTCGAGGACACCGACGTCACGATCGCCGACGTCGAGAAGGAGTTCGGTCCCGAGGTCGCCACGATCGTGGACGGGCTCACCAAGATCGCGACCCTCACCTTCCGCTCCTCGGCGGAGGAGCAGGTCGAGAACTACCGCAAGCTGATGGTGTCGGTCGCGAAGGATGCGCGAGTGATCATCATCAAGCTCGCCGACCGGCTCCACAACATGCGTACCCTCGAGCACCTGCCCGAGGACAAGCAGAGCCGCATCGCGCTCGAGACCCGCGAGATCTACGCGCCGCTCGCCCACCGCTTCGGCATGGGAAAGGTGCGCGCCGAGCTCGAGGATCTGGCCTTCAAGTTCCTCGAGTCCGAGGACTACCGCGCGCTCGCCAAGAAGGTCGCCGCCCGGCGCGCCGAGCGCGAAGCGCTGATCGAGCGGATGCGCGAGCCGCTAGAGCGCGCCCTCGAGCGCGCCGGGATCGCCGAGGTCGAGGTGACGGGGCGGCCCAAGCACCTCTGGTCGATCCACAAGAAGATCCAGATCCGCGGGCTGCCCTACGAGTCCATCTACGACCTGATGGCGATCCGGGTCCTGGTCAACACGGTGCCCGACTGCTACCACGCCCTCGGCGTGATCCACGCCCACTGGACGCCGCTCCAGGAGCGGATCAAGGACTACATCGCCCAGCCGAAGTCGAACGGCTACCAGTCGCTCCACACCACGATCTTCGGGCCCTCGGGGCAACTGTACGAGATCCAGATCCGCACCCGCGAGATGCACCACACGGCCGAGTACGGCATCGCGGCCCACTGGCTCTACAAGGAGGGGCGCCCGCGCGACGAGCTCGACCGGCACCTCGCCTGGTTCCGCCAGCTGCTCGACCGGCAGCAGGAGGCGCAGACGCCGCAGGAGTTCCTCGAGTTCCTGCGGATCGACCTCTACCAGGACGAGATCTTCGTGTTCACGCCGGAGGGCGACGTCAAGCAGCTCGCCAAGGGCGCGACGCCGATCGACTTCGCCTTCGCGGTGCACACCGAGGTCGGCATCCACTGCCACGGCGCGAAGGTGAACGGCCGCATCGCGCCGCTCCACCGCACCTTGAAGAGCGGCGACTCGGTCGAGATCCTCACCTCGCCCAACGCGCGCCCCTCGCGCGACTGGCTGTCGCACGTGCACACCGGCCGCGCGCGGCAGAAGATCCGCCAGTGGATCAAGCAGGAGGAGCACACCGCGTCGGTGCAGCTCGGCCAGGAGATCCTGGCGCGCGAGCTGCGGCGTCGCCGCCTCACGAAGCCGACCGACGCGCAGCTGGCGAAGGCCGCGCAGACGTTGTCGCTTCCCCACGCCTCCTTCGTCGAGGCCGCGCTGGGGCGCGGCGACGTGGCCACGGGGCAGGTGATCCACGCCATCTACCCCGACCTGCCCGAGGACGAGACCGCGGCGCCGCCGCCGCCGCCCACGGCCATCGGCCGGCTGGTGCAGCGGATGCGCGTCGGACGCGGCGTGCGCATCCAGGGCGTGGACGGGCTCATGGTGCGCTACTCGCAGTGCTGCCAGCCCGTGCCCGGCGACAAGGTGGTTGGCTACGTGACGCGCGGCCGCGGGATCAGCATCCACCGCATGGACTGCCCGAACCTCCTGGCGCTCGAGGACCCCGAGCGGCGCATGGAGCTCGACTGGCAGGAAGTCGAGGGCGAGGTGTTCACCGTGCGCCTCGGCCTGCTCGGCGAAGACCGCCGCGGGCTGTACGCCGACATCTGCACCGCGATCTCGCAGACGGGGACCAACATCCGCTCGATCGAGCTGACGAGCGGCGAGGGCGGCATGACGGGCCACATGATCGTCGAGGTCGAGAACCTCTCCCACCTCACCAAGGTCATCAAGGCGGTCAAGCGGGTGAAAGGCGTCACCGACGTCGGGCGCCGCGAGCGCGTCGAGGCGTGACGTCCTTCACCGTCGAGGCCCCGTTCGCGCCGGCGGGCGACCAGCCCCGGGCGATCGAGGAGCTGGTCCGTGGCTTCGCGCGCGGCGACCGTTACCAGGTACTGCTCGGCGTCACCGGCTCGGGCAAGACCATGACCATGGCGCACGTCGTCGCGCGGCTCGGCCTGCCGACGCTGGTGCTGTCGCACAACAAGACGCTCGGCGCGCAGCTCTACGGCGAGCTGAAGGCGTTCCTGCCGTCCAGCGCGGTCGAGTTCTTCATCTCGTACTACGACTACTACCAGCCGGAGGCGTACGTCCCGCAGACCGACACCTACATCGAGAAGGACGCCTCGATCAACGAGGACATCGAGCGGCTCCGCCTGCGGGC
>CAYHQJ010000208.1:0-3077 GCA_964358595.1 uncultured Gemmatimonadales bacterium | reverse complement strand
GGCGTGGACCCGCGAGGGGACCAGATAGTCGCGCGCGCCCTCCGGCGTGGACTTGGTGAGCATCGGCGTCTCGACCTCGAGGAAACCCAGCGCCGACAGCTCCCGGCGCGCGCGCTGGAGCAGCCGGTGGCGCAGCTCGAGGTTGCGGAACAGCTCCGGGCGCCTGAGGTCGATGTGCCGGTAGCGCAGCCGCAGCTCCTCGGCCGCCAGCTCCTCGCCCTTGACGCGCGCCACCGGGATCGCGGGCGTGAGCGCCGGCCCGACCAGCTGCACCTCGACCGCCCGGACCTCGACCTCGCCCGTGACCATCTCGGGATTCGCCTGACCGGGGGGCCGCCGCACCACCGTCCCACGCACCAGCACGACGGCTTCCGCAGTGAGCCCCGAGGCCACCCTCAGCGCCTCCGGTGCTTCGGGCCCGCAGGCCACCTGCACGATCCCGTCCCGGTCCCGCAGGTCCACGAAGACCAGCCCGCCGAGGTCCCGGCGGCGGTGCACCCATCCTCCCAGCCGCACCTCGAGGCCGGCGTGTTCGGCCCGCAGCTCGCCGCACCGGTGCGTGCGCAACGTCGTGGCGTTCACCGCAGCCATAGCGAGACCCGCGACCTCATCATGAGCGTTCCCAGCCACAGGCCGGCCGCCGCACCCGTGGCATCCATCAGCCAGTCGAGCGCCGAGCATTCGCGGCCGGGCATGAAGCGCTGATGCAGCTCGTCGAGCACACCCCCGGCGATGACGACGAGCCACGCGGCCACCAGCCGCCTCCGCGGCCAGCCGGACAGCGTCGCCGCGCGCGCCACCAGAGCGCCGAGCACCCCGTACAGCCCGAAGTGCGCCACCTTGTCCAGAAAGGCGACCGGCAGCTGGGGCAGCGCCGCGCCCGGGAGCGACGTCAGCGCGAGCTGGAACACCGCCCACGCCGCCACCACCCACCAGGCGCGCCGCTGCGGGTCGCCGCTCATCGGTGCACCTTCTCCGTCGAGGGCGGTAGCTCCGCCTCGCAGATGATCTGCGCGAACTCCTCGGGCGAGGCGGCCTTCAGCAGCCGCTCGCGCAGGTAGTCCCGCCGCACCAGCCGCGCGATCCGCGCCAGCGCGCGCACCTGGTCGCCCGCGGCCGCTTCCGGCCCCGCGACGAGGAACAGCAGCCGGACCGGCTGGCCGTCCACGGCGCCGTACTCGATCGGCGCGGGCGAGCGGCCGGCCACCACCGCCAGGCCGGCGAGCGTCGGCGTCCGCGCGTGCGGGATCGCGACGCCGTGCCCGAATCCGGTGGACTGGCAGTCCTCGCGCTCGCGCACGGCGTGGAGGATGTCGGTCGCGTCCCCGCCGATCGAGCCCGCGAGGAGCTCGACCATCTCGCGGAGGACACTCGGCTTGTCCCGGGAGGCGAGGGGGACCTTGATACGGTCGGGGGTGAGCAGCTGGCTCAGCAGCACTGAGCCGGAAGTTAATGTGGCGCCACAACTTGAGCAAGAAAACGGTTGCTTGACAAGCGCCGCGGCCGGGGGCGAAGCTTCGCGCGTGCGCTCTCCCGCGATCGCCATGCTCGTGCTACTTGGCACCGCGCCGCGCGCCGCCGCCCAAGCCGCGCTGGTGTCCGATCTGTGGCGCGTTGCGGCCGCGACCTTGGTGCAGCCGGCCGCCACGGCCGACGGCGCCGCGGCGGCGTTCTGGACCCCGGCGCTGGTGCTGCCGGCGCTCCGGCCCTGGCTGCGCGCGGGCGTCGAGATGATCCACACGCCGGCCGAGCTGGGTGTGAACGGCAGCACCGTCGCGATCAGCGCGCGGCTGCGCGGCGTCGGCACGGCGTCGGTGGTGTACGGGCGCATCGGCCTCGACAACCTGGTGCGCACCGAAACCAGCCCCGAGGCGCTCGACGGGCCGATCCCGGCGTACGCGGAGGCGTATTCGCTGGGGGTCGCCCGTGCCGTCGGCCGGGGACTCGATGCCGGCGTGGCGGTGCGCTACCTCGCGGGCCGGCTCGCGGACCGCAGCCGCACCCAGCTCGCCGTGGACGTGGGTCTGCTCTACACCGGCGCGCCGCACCTGCGCATCGGGGCGGCGACCCGGTTCTGGGACCCGCGCTTCGGCAGCGCCGAGGAGGCCGCCACCTACAGCCTCGGGGCGGAGCTCGCCTCGAGCGAGTTCGCCGCCTGGGGCTCGACGCTCCGGCTCGCGCTGCGCTACGGCGCCACCGCCACGCACGACGAGGAGCTCCAGCACCTGCTCACCGCCGGGATGGTGCTCGGCGGTGTGCTCGCGCTCGACCTCGGCGCCGCGCGCGAGTCGGGCGGCGGGCTGCCGCAGTGGAGCAGCCGCGGCGCGCTCGGCATCATCGCGGGCCACTACCGCGTGCAGGTCGGCCGCGACGGCGGGGTGAACGGCTTCGGCGCCACGTACCGCTTCGGCCTCGCCGCCGAGTTCCCGTGACCGCCATCCTCGACGTCACGCCCGCCGAGGCGGCACGCGCCCTCGGCGAGTGGCTGCGCGCGCGCGGGGACAGCGCCTACCGGCTGAACCAGCTGGTGCCGCGGCTCTGGCAGCGCCCCGTCGCGCGCTGGGCCGACGCCGCCGAACTCCCGGCGACGCTGCGCGCCGCGCTCGACGCCGAGTGGCCGCTCGGCCGGCTCGCGCTGGCGGTGCGCCAGGAGTCGCGCGACGGCACGGTGAAGTTCCTGTGGCGGCTCTTTGACGGCGAGGCGATCGAGTCGGTGCTGATCCCCGAGGGCGCGCGGCGCACGCTCTGCATCTCCTCGCAGGCCGGCTGCCCCCTGCGCTGCACCTTCTGCGCCACGGGCACGATGGGACTGCGCCGCAACCTCGCGGCGTGGGAGATCGCGGCGCAGGTGCGCGAGCTGCTGCTCCTGCCGGAGCGGGTCAAGCCGACCAACGTCGTGTTCATGGGAATGGGGGAGCCGCTGCTCAACTGGGAGGCGGTCGGCCCCGCGCTCACCATGCTCAACGACCCGCTGGGGCTCGAGATCGGCGCGCGGCACATCACCGTCTCGACCGTCGGGCTCGTCCCCGGCCTCGCGGCGCTGGCGAAGCGCCCCGAGCAGTTCCGGCTCGCGATCT
>CAYHQJ010000207.1:0-3121 GCA_964358595.1 uncultured Gemmatimonadales bacterium | reverse complement strand
TCGTGTCGCCCAACTGGATCACGGAGCTGCGCCGGCGCGTCGCCGAGAGTGGCGGCGGGAAGTAGCGGGTGGCCACCTCGAGACCAGCGATCTCCACTGCGCCACGAGAGGCAGCATGAGCGACCGCCTCGCCTCCGCCCTGGCCGACCGCTACCGGATCGAGCGCGAGCTCGGCGCGGGCGGGATGGCAACCGTGTATCTGGCGCACGACGTGCGCCACGACCGGAAGGTGGCGCTGAAGGTGCTGCGCCCGGAGCTCAGCGCCATCCTGGGCGGCGAGCGGTTCCTGGCCGAAATCAAGACCACCGCCAATCTCCAGCACCCGCATATCCTGTCGCTGTACGACTCGGGCGAGGCCGACGGCCTGGTGTTCTACGTGATGCCGTACGTGGAGGGAGAGTCGCTCCGCGACCGGCTGGCGCGCGAGAAGCAGCTGCCGATCGAGGACGCGGTGCGCATCGCGCGTGAGGTGGCCGGCGCACTCGACTATGCGCACCGGCATGGCATCGTGCACCGGGACATCAAGCCGGAGAACATCCTGCTGCACGACGGCAGCGCGCTGGTCGCCGACTTCGGCATCGCGCTGGCCGTGAGCCGCTCGGACGGCGGCACCCGGATGACCGAGACCGGGATGAGTCTCGGCACGCCGCACTACATGAGCCCCGAGCAGGCGATGGGGGAGCGCGAGATCACGCCGCGCGCCGACATCTACGCCTTGGGGTGCGTGCTGTACGAGATGCTGACGGCGGAGCCGCCGTTCACGGGGGCGACGGCGCAGGCGATCATCGCGCGGGTGATGACGGAGGAGCCGCGGAGCCTGACGCTGCAGCGCAAGACGATCCCACCGCACGTCGAAGCGGCGGTAGAGGTGGCGTTGGCGAAGCTGCCCGCGGACCGGTTCGCGAGCGCTGCGCAGTTCGCCGAGGCGCTGGGGAAGACGGACTTCGCGGCGCCGTCGACCCGTGCGGCAGCCGTCGCCACCGCGGCCCGCCATCGCGTCATCCCGCTACCCCGCCGCCCCGCCGGCCTCATTCCCTGGGTCGTTGCGGCGGCGGCGCTGGCGCTGGCGATCTGGGCATTGACGCGCACGGCGCCTCCATCCGGCGTGAGCCGCTTCACCGTCATGCTCGGTCAGGGGGCGGAGCTGTACTACAGCGGCAACGACCAGCGACCGCGGCTGGCCTTGACGCCGAATGGCCGCGAGATCGTCTACGTCGGCCGTCAGGGCGCCCTGAGTCATCAGCTCTTCCTGCGGCCCTTCGACCAGCTCGAAGCGCGGCCGCTGCCGGGCACCGACCACGCCCTGGCACCAGCGGTGTCGCCCGATGGCGCGCTGGTCGCCTTCATCGCCGACGAGGAGCCGGGACGGGTACAGCTCAGGGTCGTCTCGCTGCGCGGCGGTCCGCCGCTCACCGTGGTGGACTCCGGGGCCGGCAGCAACCCGTCGTGGGGGTCGGACGGGCACGTGTACTTCGTGGACGGGTCGGGGCGGGCCTTGCGGCGCGTGTCCGGCAGCGGCGGGCCCGCCGAAACGGTTCTGACACTCCCGGATCCCGGGGAGGCGGCGCAATACCGGTACCTCCACATGCTGCCGGATGGACGCGGCGCACTGGTGGGTGCGTTCCCGAGTAACCGGGAAAACGGCGCCGCGTACACGTTGCGCGCCGTTGACGTCGGGACCGGCCAGACACGGGAGACCGTGCAGGGGGTGGCCGGGGTGTATGACGGCAGCGGGCACCTCGTCTACGTGACCTACGACGGCACCTTGATGGTGGTGGCCTTCGATCAGAAGGCGTTGAGGGTGCGCGGCCGTCCCGCCGCGATCGCCGAAGGTGCCGACGTGCGGTTGGCGGGATTCACGGACTTGACGCTCTCGACCACAGGGACGCTGGCCTACACCACGGGCGGCAGCAACGTGACGGAGAACGTCATGTGGGTGACCCGGACCGGACAGGGCGGCATCGTGGACCCGGCGTGGTCCGATGAGGAGTACGAGAGCTTCGCGCTGTCACCCGACGGGGCCAGAGTGGCCATGTCGGTCGTCCACGATCGGGTGGATGTCTGGGTCAAACAGCTCGATCGCGGGCCGCTGTCGCGGCTGACATTCGGCGGGACGGGCAACGCGAACCCGGCGTGGACTCCGGACGGGCGCTTCGTCAGCTTCGTCTCCAGTCGCGACGGCCGGCGCAGCCTGTGGCGCCGCCGGGCCGACGGCGTCGGATCCGAGGAATTGGTGGCGGATGTCGGCCGCAACATCGCCGAGGCGCGCTGGTCGCGCGATGGCGCGTGGCTGGTGCTGGGTGTGAACGGGCCGCCGTCCCAGGACCTCTTCGTGATGCGGCTCGGGGTGGACAGCATGCCCCGGCCGCTGCTCGCCGAGCCGCACGACGAGGGCTTGCCGGCGCTCTCGCCGGACGGCCGCTGGCTGGCCTACGTGTCCACGGAGGCGGGCCAGCCGCAAGTGTTCGTGCGACCGTTCCCCGGTGTGGACCAGGGCAAATGGCAGCTCTCGACGGGAGGCGGCCGCGATCCGGTATGGGGCCCGGACGGCCGCGAACTGTTCTGGCGCAGCGTGGATGGCCAGCTCATCGAGGTCGCCGACATGACACGCGGGCCGAGCCTGGCGAGCCGGCGGCCGCCGCTTCCAATGCCCCAGGGGATGCGATTCGAGTTCAACGCGGGCGATCGCATGTTCGAGATGGGCCGCGACGGTCGCCGCTTCATGCTGGTGCGGCAGGGCTCGGCGGGCGATCTGTCCGGCGACCTGGTCATCGTCCAGAACATCCAGGAAGAGCTGCGGGCCACCGCCGCGGGGAGGCGATGACGTGACCGACGCGCCGACGCGCTTCTCGTTGGCCCCGGCCGACCGCTAGGGCTCGTCACTCGAATCGGGAGTCTTGATGAACCGCATGGTGCGCGGGTTGCCCCCGGCGTTCCTCTGCCTGCTTGCCGCCGCGTACCCGCAGCGGCTCGCCGCCCAGCAACCGGTCGTGCGGGCGAACGACAACCGTCTCGCCGCAGGCCGCCTCGCCAGCGACTCCCTGGTCGTCCGGCTCGAGGCGCGCGAGGGGGTGTGGCACCCTGAAGGCACCGGCGGGCCAGGCTTCGTGGTCGAGGCGTT
>CAYHQJ010000206.1:0-3124 GCA_964358595.1 uncultured Gemmatimonadales bacterium | reverse complement strand
CCACCGACTGGGCCATCTTCGCCGCCCTCGCCGCCGGCCCGATGCTCATCGGCCATACCGGCTTCAACTACGCGCTGCGCTACCTCCCGGCGTACACGGTGAACGTGGGGATGCTCGCCGAGCCCGTCGGTGCCACGCTCATCGCCTGGAGCCTGCCCGCAATCGCGGAGGCCCCATCGCCGTGGGCCGTCGGCGGCGGTGCTGTGGTGCTGGCCGGCGTGGCGCTGACGATGCTGGGAGCGAGGGCGCCGCGTTAGCTTTCCCCCGATGACCGCCAGCGTCGACGTCCTCCGCGGCTCCATCGTCGAGTCGCGCCACCAGGTCTCCGCCGCGGTGACCGATGCCTCGGGCGCGCTCGTCGCCCACGCCGGCGACCCCGACCTCGTCACCTTCTGGCGCTCCGCCGCCAAGTTCTTCCAGGCCATCCCCCTCGTCGCCGACGGCGCCGCCGCCGCCCTCGGCATCACCGACGACGAGCTCGGCCTGGCGTGCGCCTCGCACAACGGCGAGCCGCGCCACGTGGAGATCGCCGCCGCGCTGCTCGCGAAGGCCGGCTGCGGCCCCGATGACCTCGCCTGCGGCCCGCACACGTCGCTGGCCGAGCCCGTCGCCCGCGCGATGGCCGAGCGCGGCGAGCAGCCGACGCGCCTCCACAGCAACTGCTCCGGCAAGCACGCGGGGATGCTGGCGCTGGCGCGTCATCACGGCTGGCCCACGCAGGACTACACGGAGATCGGTCACCCCGTGCAGCAGCGCTGCCTCGAGGAAGTCGCCCGCTGGACCGGCGCGCCCGAGCGCAGCATCGGCCTCGCCGCGGACGGCTGCGGCGTGACGTGCTTCGCCCTGCCGCTCCGGGCGATGGCGCTCGCCTACGCGCGGCTCGGCGCGCGGCGCATCGGGGGGCTGGGGAGCGACGCCCGGGAGGCGGCCGCCGACCGGCTGGTGCGCGCCGTCACCGCCGACCCGTTCCTCATCGCCGGCCAAGCGCGCCTCTGCACGGACCTCGTGGCCGCGAGTGGGGGCCGCGTGGTGGCCAAGGTCGGCGCCGAGGGGGTCTACAGCGCCGCGCTCCCGGAGATGGGCCTCGGCGTGACCGTGAAGGTCGAGGACGGCGACTTCCGAAGCTCGGGGCCGGCGCTCCTCGCCGTGCTCGACCAACTGGCTCCCGGAGTGGCGCCGGTCTCGGACGAGTGGCGGACGCCGGCCGTCCGCAACACCCGTGGAATGGTGGTGGGCCGGATGGAAGCGCACATTTCACTGCGCGCCAAGAAATGATGCCGCGCCGCAATACGCGGATGCCGACGATGTCGTGCCAGGAGGTACTGTGATCGCCATGGACGCTGAGACCCGAGGCCTGCTGCGCGTCGCGCTGGGCATCTTCGACCTCCCCGAGGCCGTTCTCGAGGAGCGGATGAGGAACGCCCGCGCCGGCGGCACGCCGGCCATCTGGCTCGAGGAACTGATCCTCTCGAGCGTGCTCTTCGTCGGCTACCCGCGCGCGCTCGTCGCTGTCGGTGTCTTCCGCCGCATCGAGCCCGACCACGCCGATGGAGGCGAGCCCTCCCAGTACGAGGGGTGGCGCGACTGGCTCGCGCGCGGCGAGGCGACGTGCCGCATCATCTACGGCCAGCACTACGAGCGCCTCCGCCACAACGTGCGCGCCCTGCATCCGGCCCTCGACACCTGGATGATCGTGGACGGCTACGGCAAGACGGTGAGCCGCCCCGGCCTCGACCTCGCGCGGCGCGAGCTGTGCTGCGTCGCGATGCTCATCCCGCAGGATGCGCCGCGGCAGCTGCTCTCGCACCTCCAGGGCGCGCTCAACGCCGGGGCGCCGGTCGAGGCCGTGGACTCCACCATCGCCCTCGCCGCCCGCGAAGGACTGCCGGAGACGCGCCTCGCGGTCGCCGGCCAGCTCTGGCGCGAGCTGCGCCAGTCCCTGGGTCACGATTGACCAGGCCTCAGGCCTCAGGCCTCAGGCCCCAGAACCCAGCCACCTGATACCAGATACCCGTACCCGGTACCCAGGCCCACGCCCTTGTTCATCGACGAAGTGACGGTTGACGTGGTCGCCGGGCACGGCGGCTCGGGGATGGCCGCGTTCCGCCGGGAGAAGTTCGTGCCCAAGGGCGGCCCCTCGGGCGGCGACGGCGGCCGCGGCGGCAGCGTTCACGTCGTGGGCGACGCGCAGCTCTGGACCCTGCTCGACTACACGTACCACAAGCGCTGGGTCGCGGAGGACGGCGACCACGGCGGCCCCAACCAGGAGACCGGGAAGTCCGCCGAAGACGTGGACCTCCCCGTGCCGCTCGGCACCGAGGTCCGCGACGCGGACAGCGGTGAGTACCTGGGCGAGGTCGTGACGGCGGGCGACACCCTTCTCGTCGCCAAGGGCGGTCGCGGCGGCCTCGGCAACCAGCACTTCGCCACGCCCACGCGCCAGGCGCCGCATCACTTCCAACCGGGCGAGGACGGGCAGCGCCGCCGCATCCGGCTGACGCTGAAGCTCATCGCGGACGTCGGCCTCCTGGGCGAGCCGAATGCGGGGAAGAGCACCCTCCTCGCCACGGTGACGGCGGCCCGCCCCAAGATCGCCGCCTACCCGTTCACCACCCTCGAGCCCAACCTCGGCGTCGTCCCGCTGTCGCGGCACCGCACCTTCGTCATCGCCGACATCCCCGGCATCATCGAGGGCGCCCACGCGGGCAAGGGGCTCGGCCTGCAGTTCCTGCGGCACGTCGAGCGCACGCGCCTTCTCGTCTTGATGGTCCCCCTCGACGCTCCCGACCTGGCGGCATCGTACGCGATGCTGCGGGATGAGGCGGAGAGGTTCTCGCCGGTACTCGCCGCGAAGCCGCACTGCGTCGCGTTCACGAAGGCGGATCTCGTGCCGAAGGACGAAGTGCCGCCGCTGCCCGAGACGCCGGGGGCGTTCGCGCAGTTCGTCATCTCGAGCGTGTCGCACCGCGGGCTCGAGCAGTTCCAGGACGCACTCTGGCACAGGCTGGTGGACGAGCGGGCCGAGGAAGAGACCACGCCGTCGAGGCTCCTGCCATGAGCGACGTCTCCTTCGCAGATGAGAGCAGCGTCGTCAGGCGGGCGGAGCTGAGCGCCGGCGCCAGCG
>CAYHQJ010000205.1:0-3132 GCA_964358595.1 uncultured Gemmatimonadales bacterium | reverse complement strand
GAGCGGCGCGGGGACGGCCTCATGCCGGTGGACATCGCGGTCGGCGATGATGACACGACGCTCGTCGTGCGCGCGCCGGGCGTGGCCGCGCGGGAGACCGTAGCGGTCCGCACCGACCGGCGGCCGCGTCGCGTCGAGCTGGATCCGGCGCGGCAGACGCTGGACTGGAACTACCTCAACAACGGCCGGGGCCGGGGGCGGATCGAGCGGCACCTCGGCTGGTCGGGCTCGCAGCCGGCGCGGCGCGACCGGCTGGTCGTGAACTGGATGCCCCTCGCGTGGTACAACGACGCGGGTGGCGTGAGCGTCGGCTTCCAGTCGCGGCAGAACTACATGGGCCGGTTCGAGCAGGACGTGCTGCAGCTTACCTGGAGCACGGGGCTCGAGGGCGACGGACCGCGCCCGGTCGGTTGGTACGTGGCGCTGCGCAATCCCACGTGGCTACACGCGCCGCGACGAACCGTGGGTTTGGAGACGTGGGCGCTCGAGGGGCGCGGCGGCGCACGCGCGAGCGCGACGTGGGACAGGAGCCCCCACCTCGACTTTGGGCGGCGCTCGAGCGTCGGCCTCGACCTGACGTGGATGGAGGTATTCCGCGGCACGTTCCTGTCCGCCGACCGGTGGGACCGCGCGGGGACCGTCGAGTTGACGGGCCGCGCCGCGCATCTGTGGAAGGAAGACGACCGCTCCTGGGCGGTCCGCATCGCGGCGACGGGGGGCGTGGTGACGAACGGCGAGGGCAGGCCGTACGTACGCGGCGGCGCCGAGGTGGTGCGCCGGCAGCAGGCGGGAGCGTTCGAGCTGCGGGCGCGGGGCTACGTCGCCGGCTACGCGGCCGATGGCGACGTGCCACGGCAGCGGCGGATCTTCGCGGCGGGCGCGGACCCGTACGAGACGTTCCTCAATCCGTTGCTGCGCAGCCGCGGCGCGCCGCTCGCGCGCGGCGACGTGCACTACCAGGCGCCGGGGGGCGCGGGCCTGCGCGCGCTGCGCGCCGGCCTCGCGGGGCGGTGGATCGCGGCGGCGAACGGCGTGGGCGCGGGGACGCTGTGCAGGCGGCCCGCGCGCCGGGCCTTCGGCGCGGTGAGCGTAGCGGCTTTCGCCGACGCGGCCGTCGGCGACTCCGCCGCCGTCGGCGGCTCGGCGCGCGGGGGCGCCGTGGCCGACTTTGGCCTCGGCCTGCGCGCGGCGCACCGCATCGGGCCCACCAGCTTCGTCACGCGTTTCGACGTACCTTTCCTCGTGACGCGGCCGGCGCTCGCGGCCGGCGCCCGCTCGGGCGACGGCAGGTTCCGGCCGCGCTGGGTGTGGAGCTTCGAGGAGGCGTTCTGATCCCGGCGGATGAGGCCTACTCGCGACGTGGTTTCCTGGGCGCGGCGCTGAAGGTGCTTGCCCGAGAGGCAGGCCAACTGCTCGCCGACCGGGTGGCGCCGCGGAAGTCGTTCCGGCCGCCGGGCGCACTGCCCGAGGCGGGCTTCCTCGCCGCGTGTACGCGCTGCGGCTACTGCGTGGAAGCCTGTCCGGTGGACGCCGTGGTGACGGCACCGCCGAGCGCGGGGCTCGCGGCGGGCACGCCGGTCATCGAGCCGACGGTGGAGCCGTGCATCGCCTGCGAGGGGATGTTCTGCGCCAGCGTCTGCCCGACCGGCGCGCTCGTCGTGCCGGCGGACGGCTGGGCGCACGAGAAGATCGGTGAGCTGTCGCTCGATGCCGAGCGGTGCATCGCGTTCCAGGACATCCAGTGCGGGGTCTGCGCGCGGGTGTGTCCGGTCGGGCCGGAGGCGCTCGACCTCGATGAGAAGGGCCGGCCGGTGATCCTGAACGGCTGCGTCGGGTGCGGCGTCTGCGTGCGCGCCTGCGTGACGTCGCCGTCGTCGCTGCTCCTGACGATACACGAGGACTGAGGACGGAGGACCGAGGACGGATGACCGAGCACCCGCACGTCTTCACGCCGAAGCAGGTGGACAAGCCCTGGGGCTACGAGATCATCTGGGCCTCGACCGACCGGTACGTCGGGAAGATCCTGCACATCGAGCCCCGCCACTGCCTGAGTCTCCAGTACCACAACCAGAAGCACGAGTCCATCTACGTGCTGCGCGGCCGGATGATCTTCCGCTACCGGAACGAGCAGGGCGAGCTGGTCGAGCGGGAGATGATCGCGGGCCAGGCTCAGCAGGTGCCGACCGGCATGGTGCACCAGTTCGAGGCGCTGGAGCGCACCGACATCCTCGAGGCCTCGACCCCGCACCTGGACGACGTGGTGCGGCTCCAGGACCGCTATGGGCGAGTGGGACCGGGGGACGGTGGGACCGAGGGACGGAAGGTGGGTGCCTGATGCAGGTGATCATTCCGCTGGCGGGCAAGGGCACGCGCCTGCGCCCGCACACGCACCTGGTGCCGAAGCCGCTGATCAAGGTCGCGGGCCGGCCGGTGATGGACTGGGTGATGGACACCCTCGAGCCGCTCGACGTCGAGGATCTGATTTTCATCACGGGGCACCTGAAGGGGCAGGTCGAGGCGTACGCGCGCAAGCACTACCCGATCCGCTCGCACTTCGTGGAGCAGCTCGTGCAGGACGGCACGGCGGGGGCGGTCAACCTGGCGCGGCCGCTGGTGCACGCTCCGGTGCTGATCATCTTCGTGGACACTGTCTTCGACGCGGACCTCTCGATCGTGAAGGGCTCGAACGACGACGGTATCATCTGGGCGAAGGAGGTCGAGGACTACCAGCGCTTCGGCGTGGTGGTGACCGACGCGAAGGGCTACATGACGCGGATCGTCGAGAAGCCGAAGGAGCCGATCTCGAAGCTCGCCAACATCGGTCTGTATTACATCCGCGACGTGGACGCGCTGTGGCAGGGGATCGACCACGTCCTGGCGCAGCCCAAGAACAAGGGCGAGTGGTACCTCACGGACGCGTTCCAGTGGATGATCGAGCACGGCCGGAAGATCCGCACCGCCGAGGTGCACGGCTGGTACGATTGCGGGGCGATGAACACGACGCTCGAGACCAATGCGATCCTGCTGGACAAGCAGGTGGGTACGGGGGCACAGGGGCACGGGGGCACGGCGCGGCTAACGGCGGCCCGCAAGCTCGTACCGGGCGCCAGTATCGTCGAGCCATGCCACATC
>CAYHQJ010000204.1:0-3145 GCA_964358595.1 uncultured Gemmatimonadales bacterium | reverse complement strand
GGCCGCCACGCCGGAGCTTGGCGCGCCCGCGCCGGAACCCGCGCTGCCGCCGGCCCGCGCGCCCGCGCACGCCGACCCGAGGGACTAGCGCGCCGTGGCCGGCGACCTCCCCGCCCGCCGGATCGACCGCGACGCGTTGGAACGGATCATCCAGCGCGCGGCGGAGTTGCAGGCGGGGGAGATGGACACCGGCGAGGCGTTGACGGAGCAGGAGCTGCTCAAGCTTGGCGCCGAGGTCGGCATCGACGGGCGGTTCCTGCGGCAGGCGCTGTACGAGCAGAACGCCGGCGCGACCGGCGAGCGCGGAGTCCTGGCCCGCTGGTTCGGGCCCTCACGGGTCAGCGCGGCCCGCGTCGTGCCCGGCGAGAAGGCTCCGCTCGAGCTGGCCCTGAGCCACTGGATGACCGAGGGCGAGGCGCTCTCGGTCAAGCGCCGGCTCCCCGACCGCATGGTCTGGGAACGGCAGAAGGGCTTCTTCGCCGAGATGAAGCGCGGCTTCGGCGTCGGCGGGCGCGACTACCGGCTCGCGAAGGCGCGCGACGTGACGGTGGTCGTGACCCAGCTCGAGCAGGGCTACTGTCACGTCGAGCTGATCGCCGACATCGCGCCGCAGCGCAGCGGCCACGTGGCCGGCGGCGCGTCGGTCGCCGGCGTCGGCGCGCTCGTCGGCCTGGGGGTGTTGGCCGCGTCGGTCGTCGTGCCATACGGCCTGATCGCCGTGGCGCTGTCGGCCGGCACGGGCACCGGCATCGGGTGGCTCATCGCGCGCACCCACCGCCGCGAGGCGGAGCGCACGCAACTGGCTCTCGAGCAGGTGCTCGACCGCCTCGAGCACGGCGAGATCCGGCCGAAGCACCGCTCCGAGCCTCAGGACTGGCTCTTCGCCAGAGTCGTCGGCGAGGTTCGGCGCGCCATTACCGAAGTCTCGGAATCCACCCGGCAGCCGCCCCGGCGGTTGCCTCCCGCCCCTAAACCCTAAGACCCAAGACCCACGACTCTCATGCCAGACATCACTTCCGTCGGCGTCCTCGGCTGCGGCCTCATGGGCAGCGGCATCGCCCAGACCGCGGCAGCCGCGGGCTTCACCACCGTCGTCCGCGAAATCAGCGACCAGCTGCTCGACAAGGGCAAGGGCGCGATCGCGGGCTCCCTCAACAAGCTCGTCGAGAAAGGCAAGCTGGACGCGGGCGCGCGCGACGCGGCGCTCGGCCGGCTGCGCTTCACGACCAAGCTCGCCGACCTCAAGGACCGCGACATCGTCATCGAGGCCGTCACCGAGGACCTCGAGCTCAAGAACGCCCTGTGGAAGGAGCTGGACGCGCTCTGCCCGCCCCACACGATCTTCGCCTCGAACACCTCGAGCCTCACCATCGCCGCGATGGCGGCGGCCACGCAGCGCGCCGACCGGTTCGTCGGATTGCACTTCTTCAACCCGGTGCCGCTGATGAAGCTCGTGGAGGTGGTGCGCACGGTGACGACCTCCACCGACACGTTCCACCGGGCCTACGCCTTCGCCAAGAAACTGGGCAAGGAGCCGGTGAGTGCAAAGGACAACTCGGGTTTCATCGTCAACCTGCTGCTGGTGCCGTACCTGCTCGACGCGATTCGGCAGCTCGAGCACGGCGTGGCGAGCGTCCCCGACATCGACAAGGCGATGCAGCTCGGCTGCGGCTACCCGATGGGGCCGTTCGCGCTGCTCGATTTCGTCGGGCTCGACACCACATACAAGATCGCGGAGATCATGTTCGCCGAGTACCGCGAGCAGCGCTACGCGCCGCCGCCGCTCCTCAAGCGGATGGTGCTGGCGGGCTACTACGGCAAGAAGTCGGGCAAGGGGTTCTACGACTACGCCGCGAGCCCGCCGTCCATCACCAACCTGGGGATCTGACCGATGCTTGGCTACGACTGGCCGCGTCTGCACGCCGCGCTGAACGACTTCCCCGCGGCGCTGCTCCTCGTGGCGGTGCTGTTCGACCTGCTCGGCGCCATCAACAAGCGCGACTCGCTCAAGGCGGCGGGCTTCTGGACGCTGATCGTGGGCGTGCTCGGCACCGGCGCCGCCGTGGTTGCCGGACTGCTGGCCGAGGACGCGACCGAGCACAGCGCGCGCTCACACGAGATCATGGAGACACACGAGACGCTGGCGTTCATCGTGCTCGCGATCTTCGGCTTGCTGGCGCTGTGGCGGATCGTGCGCAAGGGCGTGTGGAGCGAGAAGGAGCAGCCGGTCGCGCTCACGGCGGGGGTGATCGGCGTCGCCCTGATGGTCTACACGGCGAAGCTCGGCGGGAACCTCGTTTTCGACCACGCGCTCGGGATCCGGACCGCCACTCTCCAGGCGGTCCAGCAGGAGCGCGCCGCCGGCCGCGAGCACGAGGAAGGCGAGGAGCGGGAACACGGCGCGCCCACACTCGACACCGCGAAGGCCGCGGGCGACACGGCGAAGGCGGCGCCGCCGGCGAACGCCGACAGCATGTCCCATCGGCGCTAGCGGCGTGCGCCGGGGCTCGCGTGCGGCGCGGGCCGTGCTGCTCGCGCTTGCCGCCGCGGGGGCCGCGGGGGCCGTGGGGTGCGCGAGCTTCACGGGCGTCCGCCCGCGCTACGGCGCCGTCCCCGGGAGCGTGCTGGTCGAGCTGGAAGCGCCGCCGGACTCCGTGATCCGCGCGCTCGCCTCTGCGACGCGCGCCCGCGGCTTCAGCTTCCGCACGGTGGCGCCGCGTGAGGGCTACCTCGAGAGCGACTGGCTCGACCTCGCGACCCGCGACACGGCTCAGGCACGCGCCCACTGGCTGGACCGCGCGGTGAAACTGCGCTTCTTCGCCGACCCGGTGGCGGGCAAGACGCGACTCCTGGCTGAATGCGTGCACCGCATCATGGTGGACCCGAGCCTCCCCGAGCGTGAGCTCGAGCGCATGGTGCCGGACGGGCATCCGGGGCGGGCGCTGCTGGATTCCGTGTTGACGCGGATAGCCGGCGAGAAGAGGGAACCATGAGGAAGGTCTTCGGCCTCTTCGCTCTACCGCTCGTCGCGGCCTGCTATCGCCCAGCCGCGCGCACCGGAGCACTCCCCGGCGCGCTGGCCATGCCCACCACGGCGTCGGTGCGCGAGGCAGCGGTCGCGGCGCGCGCCGCGTTCAGCCATTTC
>CAYHQJ010000203.1:0-3153 GCA_964358595.1 uncultured Gemmatimonadales bacterium | reverse complement strand
GTACACCCAGTCGAACGTGCCGTTGATGACCGTGCGCGAGCCGTCGCGCGTCAGCGGCGCGATCCGGCCGGTCGCGAGGTCCTCGACGTACAGGTTGAACTCGCGCACGTACCCCACGCGGGCGCCGTCAGGGGAGAACTTCGCGAACATCAGCGTGGACGGCTTCGCCTGCGGGCCGCCTAGCTTGCGCAGCCGCCCGGAGGCCCGGTCGAGTACCCAGTAGTCGCCGCGCGAGTTGGTGCGCCACACGGGCCGCGCGTCCGAGAAGATCAGCGCCCTCGAGAGGTCGGGCGACCAGAAGTAGTTCTCGATCTCGAGCGGCAGCGTGCCGCCCGGGGGCACGAGCTGCGTCGCCGGCACCAGGACCTCGCGCGCGCCGGTTTCGGCATCGTAGCGCACGATGTCGCGGCCCGGCCCGTTCGCCGCGCGCTCCACCGTGGTGAAGGCGGCGCCGCCCGGCAGCCACCGCGCCGGCCCGAAGGACTCCGAACGGAACTCGGTGCTCGCGTAGATGCGCTCCACGGTGAGCCGGGACGGATCCGCCTGGGCCTGCGGCGCCTGTTGAGCCGAGAGCGGCGTGCCAAACGCCAGCGCGACGGCAGCCAACGGTGCGCACGCGAGGCAGACGAGCGGCGGGCGGTCGGATCGCACGCCACGGGCCGACACCACGATGCGAGCGTTCATGCCAGTGTCTCCACTCCGCTGATCAGGGCAGTCAGCGAGTCCTGTCTCGTCGCCGAACGGCAGCGAGCGCGCGACGTCGTAAGATAGTCCGTTCTCGTTTCCGGCGAACCCCGGAAAGCCCGCCCCCGGCGGACAGCTTGCCCGGTGGGACCGCGCCCGGTATCATCGCCCGTCGTCCGTCTTCGCGAAGAGTGAAGATCATCCAGGATCCGGGAGTTTCAGTGCTCATATCAGTCCCCACAGAGGCGGCACTCGGTGAGCGCCGCGTGGCGTTGGTTCCGGAGTCGTGCAAGAAGCTGATCCAGGCGGGTTACGCGGTGGCGATCGAGTCCGGGGCCGGCCGGGGGGCGTACCTGCCGGACGACGCCTACCGTGACGTGGGGGTCGCGGTCGAAACCGACCCCGCCGCACTTCTGAACAAGGCCGACATCGTGGTCCGGGTGAATGCGCCGCCGCTGGGCGGGGCTTCCGGGGGAGGGGGGGGGCGCAACGATGTCGAATGGATGCGGCCGGGCGCGCTGCTGATCGGCTCGCTCATGCCGCTCCGCAACCTCGACGCCGTGCGCGCCATCGCGGCGCGCGGGATCACTGCCTTCTCGACGGATGCGATCCCGCGAACCACCCGCGCGCAGTCCATGGACACGCTGTCGTCAATGGCCAGCATCGCCGGGTATCGCGGCGTGCTGCTGGCGGCCGCCGAGCTGCCGAAGTACTTCCCCATGCTGATGACGGCGGCCGGAATGGTGCCGGCGGCCAGGGTATTCGTGGTCGGGGCGGCGGTCGCCGGGCTTCAGGCGATCGCAACCGCCCGGCGGCTTGGGGCGAACGTGACCGCGACCGACGTGCGACCGGAGGTGAAGGAGCAGATCGAGAGCGTCGGCGCGAAGTACGTGGGCGTCGAGCTGGAGGAGAGCGCGGCGGCGGGCGGCGGCTACGCCAGGGAACTCTCCGAGGAGGGCAAGGCGCGCCAGCGCGAGCTGCTCGCGCAGCAGTGCGCGGCCGCGGACGTGGTGATCACCACGGCGCTGATCGGCGGCGTCTTCGCGCCCCGGCTGATCACGCGGGACATGGTCCAGCGCATGAGGGCGGGCTCGGTCATCGTGGACCTGGCGGCCGACGGCGGCGGCAACTGTGAGCTGTCTCGCCCCGGCGAGACCGCCGTCGAGTACGGCGTGAAGATCCTGGCGCCGCTCAACGTGCCGGCGGCCATGCCGACCCACGCGAGCACGCTGTTCTCCCGGAACCTCACCGCCTTTGTACAGGCGTTCACCAGGGAGCAGGCGTTCCAGCTCGACCCGGCGGACGACATCCAGCAGGGAGCCCTGATCACCCACGCGGGCCAGGTGGTGCACGCCCGCACCAAGGAAGCGCTCGCCAAGGCGTGAGCGAAAGGAGAGTCTGAGGATGCCTCACCCCGAGCCGGCGTTTGACTACTGGTCCATGGTGTTCGTGTTCCTGCTGTCCACGTTCATCGGGATCGGCGTAGTCCGCCGCGTGTCCCGGCTGCTGCATACCCCGCTCATGTCGCTGACCAACGCGATCTCGGCGATCGCGGTGGTCGGCTCGATCATCGTCACGGGGTCGGACTACCCCCCCGCGATCCGCTTCCTGGGCGCGGTGGCGCTGTTCGCCTCCATGACCAACATCGTGAGCGGGTTCCTGATCACCGACCGCATGCTCAAGATGTTCAAGACGAAGCGTGAGGGAGAGCAGCAGTGACCTCCCTGGTGCAGCTGACGTACCTCGTCGCCACCGCGCTGTTCGTCTTCTCGCTCCACTGGATGAACGACCCGAAGACCGCGCGGCGCGCGGTCTACGCGGGCGTGGCGGCGATGACGCTCGCGGTGCTCGCCACGTGGGCGCAGCCGGTCGTGACCCACCACGGCTGGATCATCATCGCCATCGTCGCCGGCGTGGCGGTGGGCATTCCGCTGTCCATGGTGCCGCTGACGGCCGTGCCGCAGCGAACCGCGCTGTCGCACGCGTTCGGCGGCCTTGCTGCGGGGCTGGTGGGCACGGCCGAGTACTACCTGTGGTACAGCGAAGGCCCGGAAAACCTCACGGCCTTCAAGATGACGGCGATCATCGCCGAGATCATCCTGGGCTTCCTGACCTTCACCGGCAGCCTCATGGCCGCCGGCAAGCTCCAGGAAGTGAAGTGGATTCCGCAGCGCCCGGTGACATACAAGGGCCAGAACGTGATGAACATCGGGCTCCTGGTCATCGCGGCGGTGAGCGGCGTCCTGTTGGGCATGCACCCCACCGCGGCGTGGGCGCCCCGGCTGTTCCCAGTCGTGATCGGGATGTCGCTGCTGTTCGGCGTGCTGCTGGTGATCCCCATCGGCGGCGCGGACATGCCGACGGTGATCTCGATCCTCAACTCGTACGCCGGCCTCTCCGCGGTGGCGATGGGCTTCGTGCTCGACAACAAGCTGCTGATCACGGCCGGCGCGCTCGACGGCTCGAGCG
>CAYHQJ010000202.1:0-3195 GCA_964358595.1 uncultured Gemmatimonadales bacterium | reverse complement strand
CGGAGGCAAAACGACTCCAGCGTCGTCGCCTTCGCATAGTCGAACCCCATCGCCGCCGGCCGGTCGCCCGACACCGCCAGGCGCCCGCGCACGCGCACCGGATGGTACCGCTCGTCGAACCGCACCCCCTTGACCGCGATCGTCTTTTCGAGCCGTGGCGCCGCGAGCGCGAACGCACGCTGCGCGAAGGCTTCCTTCAGCCACTCGTGTGGCCTGAGCACGACGATCCTGCGATGCATGGTCACCCCTCCACCGCGGCGTCCTCTCCGGCGTGCGTCATCAGTCGCCAGAAGTTCGTGAACATCGGGTGATAGAACCCGAACTGGCTCCTGAGCTCCCGCAGGTTCACGTCGAGCAGGTTTCCTTGCGGCACCACGAGCCGCTCCACCTTCCCCTCCAGCACCGCCGCCTTGAGGTCTCGCTGCCACTCGTCCGCGTCCGCCGACAGCTCGAAGACCGGCACCGGGAAGTCGCTCCCCGCCAGCAGCGAGCCGGGCGGCAGCCGCTTCACGTCGGGGAACCACGCCTTGCGCAGCGGCGTGCAGAACGACGACACGTCCGCGAAGGCGCGCCCCACCTTCTTCCCGTCCGGTTGGTGGCCGTCGCCCGTCGCGCGGTACTCCGAGAGGAGCTGCGCCACGACCGGGAAGTCGTTGTGCTCGAGGAACCCCAGAGGCCCGCTCGCGAAGTACGGCAGCCCGCAGTGCGCAAAGATGATCGTGGCGCCGGCGTCGAGTCCCGCGCGCAGGTTCTCATGCACCGTCGCGATGTCGGGCCGATACCAGTGGTTCGCGAGCCGGTTCCACCAGTCCTCGAGCCTGGACCACGAGAGGAAGTCATACGACTTCGCCTTCGGGTCGATGGGCGGGATCGCGTACTCCGCGCCGACGTGCAGCAGCAGCGGCAGCGGCTTGCCGCCGTGCCCCGCCGTTGCGAGAAACGCCAGCGCGTCTTTGACCCGCGGGTCGGCGAGGTTGATGTGCTGCGCCGACGGCAGCCACTTGAGCAGCACCGCCCCCTGGTCCACGACGTCGCGCACCCGGCGCCGGAAGTCGGGGTCGTACGGATGCACCGACGCGCCGAACAGCACCTTCGGGCCCAGGCGGCGCCGCAGCTCGACGATGTACCCATTGGCCACCCACATGTGGCAGTCGCGCTGGAGCCGATTGCCGGCCTCGTCGTACGCCGGATCGAGCGCCAGGCAGACGACGTGGTCCACCTCCGCCTCGGCGATCGTCCGCTCGGTGGCCTCGCGGATCTTCGCGTCCGTGAGCTGGTCCTTGCGCAGCCCCGCGTACAACAGGAACACGGCGAAGACCGGCTGCTTCATGTACCACTCGGAGAAGTGCCCCCAGTGGCCCATCGAGTCCCCGCGCAGCCCGACGTGCACGTGCATGTCGATGACCTTCGGCTCCGGCGCATTGGCCGTCATGAGCCCTCCATCGGAAGAATGCTGCACCGGCAGCGTCAGGCAAACGTCAACCGGATTTTTCGGGGGGTGTTGCGCCGATGCAGCGGAAGCCGCCAACCCAGCGGCGGCGGGCTATCGGCCACAGGGGCCTTCTCCCCGCGCGTAGATTCCGGGCCGAGGAGGGAAGCGGGTGCCCATTGACGTCGCACGCGCCCGGGCGGAGACACCGGGCTGCTCGGAGGTCGTCCACTTCAACAACGCGGGGGCTTCGCTCATGCCCCGCACGGTGCTCGAGGCGGTGAAGGACCACCTCGACCTCGAGGCACGGATCGGCGGGTACGAGGCGGCGAACCGCGAGAAGGACCGCTGGGAGCACACCTACGACGCGGTGGCCCGCCTCCTCAGCTGCCGCCGTGACGAAGTCGCGATCGTCGAGAACGCGACCCGCGCCTGGGACATGGCCTGCTACGCGGTGCCCCTCGGCGCCGGCGACCGGATCCTGACCGCGCGCGCCGAGTACGTCTCCAACTACCTCGCCTTCCTCCAGCTCACCCGGCGCACCGGGGCCCTCGTCGAGGTCGTGCCCAACGACGCGAGCGGCCAGGTGGATGTGAGCGCGCTGCGCGGCATGATGGACGATCGCGTGAAGCTGATCGCCGTCACCCACGTCCCGACGAACGGCGGGCTGGTGAACCCGGTCGCCGAGGTCGGGAAGGTCGCACGGGACGCTGGGGTGCTCTTCCTCGTGGATGCCTGCCAGTCGGCAGGCCAGATGCCGCTCGACGTCGCGGCCATCGGCTGCGACATGTTGAGCGCGACGGGTCGCAAGTTCCTGCGCGGCCCGCGCGGCACCGGCTTCCTGTACGTGCGCTCCGCGGCGCTGGAGCGCCTCGAGCCGCCGTTCGTGGACCTGCACGCCGCCGCGTGGGTGGCGCAGGACCGCTACGAGTGGCGTGCGGACGCGCGGCGTTTCGAGAACTGGGAGACGAACTACGCGACGAAGATCGGCCTCGGCGTGGCGGTGGACTACGCCTTGGACTGGGGGCTCGACGCCATCTGGGAGCGGGTGCGTGCCCTCGCCGAGCAGCTGCGCGAGCGGCTTGCGGTGGTGCCGGGCGTCACGGTGCGCGACCTCGGCGCGGTGAAGAGCGGGATCGTGACGTTCACGGTGGATGGCCTGGAGGCGACGGCGGTGCGCGACGCGCTGCTCGCGCGGCGCATCAACACGTCGGTCTCGTTCGTGGAGTTCGCCCGGCTCGACATGGAGCCCCGCGGCCTGACCCAGATGGTGCGGGCGTCGGTGCACTACTACAACACGGAGGAGGAGATCGAGCGGCTCCGCGCCGCGGTGGCGGCGCTGCGCCCGACCCGACCGGCTCGCTGAGAGAAACGACATCTCCCACGATGTGAAGCGCCCGCGGCTAGCGTTTGCCTGGCAGGACGTACTGTCGGAACCGCTCGGCGAGCGTCGCGCCGCCCGCACCGATCCGGCCCGCGATGCGGTTCAACCGGTCGATCCGGTCGCCCGGACGCGGGTGCGTGGCCGTCAGCTCGGCGAGCGGGCCCTCGCTGCCGTGCTGGCCGAGCTTGGTGACGAACGCGGCGAGTCCGGCCGGGGTATAGCCGGCGCTCGCCGCGTACTCGACGCCGAGGCTGTCGGCTTCCAGCTCGTCGTCGCGCGACAGGCCGGTGAACAGCACGTTCGCCCCCTGGCCGACCACGCGGTCGAGCATCTCGCCGGTGAGGCTCGCCTGGTCGCGCACCTCGCGCATGACGTCGGCCTT
>CAYHQJ010000201.1:0-3218 GCA_964358595.1 uncultured Gemmatimonadales bacterium | reverse complement strand
CTGAACGTGCACTATGGCGTGGAGGTGAACCCCGCCCGCGCCGCGAGCACGCCGAAGCTGGAGAAGCGGCTGCCGGGCTACCTGGACCGGGGCGCGGTGGCGCGGCTCTTCGAGCTGGCGGAGGTGCGCGCCGGCGATGGAACCCTCGCGTCGTTGCGGAACCGCGCCATCCTCGAGCTCTTTTACTCCACGGGGATGCGGCTCGGCGAGCTCACGGGCCTCAATCTCGACGACGTGGACCTCATCGCCGACCAGGCACGGGTGCGCGGCAAGGGGAAGAAGGAGAGATTACTGCCGGTCGGGCGTCCGGCGGTGGCGGCCCTGCGGCAGTACCTGGCCCGGCGCGAGTCGGCGGCGGGCGAGGCGCAGGGTGCCGACCGGCGGGCGATGTTCCTGGGTGCGCGCGGCCGCCGTCTCACGCCGCGCGGCGTGCAGCGGATCGTGCGGGGGTTCCTCGACGCGGTGAGCGAGGGGCAGGACGTGAGCACCCACTCGCTGCGGCACTCCTTCGCGACGCACCTCCTCGATGCCGGGGCCGACCTCCGGGCCGTGCAGGAGCTGCTGGGACACGCCTCGCTCTCGACGACGCAGATCTACACGCACACGAGCGTGGACCGGTTGAAGAAGGTCTATCACCAGGCACATCCGAGGGCGTGATGGAACAGTGGCGCGCGACGACGATCCTCTGCGTCCGGAAGGACGGGCGCGTGGCGATGGGTGGCGATGGACAGGTGACGGTCGGCGACGCCGTGCTCAAGTCGACGGCGCAGAAGGTCCGGATCCTGAAGGGCGGCAAGGTGCTCGCCGGGTTCGCGGGCGGCGCCGCCGACGCGCTCACGCTGTACGAGAAGTTCGAGGAGAAGCTCGACCGCTTCCCCGACAACCTCCCCCGCGCGTCGGTCGAGCTGGCCAAGGACTGGCGCAGCGACCGGGTGCTGCGGCGCCTCGAGGCGCAGCTGGTGGTGGCCGACCGCCAGCACGGCTTCGTCATCACGGGGAACGGCGACCTGCTCGAGCCGGACGACCCGGTCCTGTCCATCGGTTCCGGCGGCGGCTACGCGCTGGCGGCGGCGCGGGCGCTGCTCGCGCACTCGGGGCTCACCGCCCGGGAGATCGTCGAGCAGGGCCTCGGCATCGCCGCGGAGATCTGCATCTTCACCAACCGGCAGCTGACGATCGTCGAGCTGGAGTAGAACGGCGGCGGATTGGCGCTGGACCCCGCGGCGGTGCGCCGCGAACGGACGAGCGAGCGACGTGTCCCATGGATGACGGCAAAGAGAAGACGGTCGAGCAGCGTCTCGGGAAGGCCGATCAGGGCCCCGAGTCCCTCCCGTGGCTGGAGGAGCTGCCGCCCCGGCAGATCGTGGCCGAGCTGGACCGCTACATCGTCGGCCAGGAGGCCGCGAAGAAGGCGGTGGCGATCGCGATCCGGAACCGCTGGCGGCGCTCCCAGGCCCCCGACGAGATCCGCGACGAGATCCTGCCCAACAACATCATCATGATCGGCCCCACCGGGGTCGGGAAGACGGAGATCGCGCGGCGTCTGGCGCGGCTCGCCGGCGCGCCGTTCGTGAAGGTGGAAGCCTCGAAGTTCACCGAGGTCGGCTACGTCGGCCGGGACGTGGAGTCGATGGTCCGCGACCTCTTGGACGCCGCGATCAACATGGTCCGCGGCGAGCGTGAGGACGACGTCTACCCGCAGGCCGAGCAGCGCGCCGAGGAACGGCTCCTGGACCTCCTCCTGCCACCGGTCGCCGCGCCCCCTGCCGTGCTGGCGGCACCGCCCGCGTCGGGCGGCGCGGCGGCCGAGGGCGCCGCCCGCCCGCTGTTCGTGGTCTCCTCGCGCGGCGAGGTCACGGAGCGCGCCGAGGAGGACCCGTCGCTGAAGGAGCGGCGCGAGCGGACCCGCGAGAAGCTCCGCGCGCTGCTCCGCGACGGGAAGCTGGAGGAGCGGGACGTCGAGGTCGAGATCACGCAGGAGAACTTCCCGCCGATGGACATGCTCCAGCAGCCGGATGGGATGCAGGGCCCCGAATTCAACATGATGGACTGGCTGAAGGAGATCCTGCCCAAGCGGAAGAAGCGTCGGGTGGTGCACGTCCACGACGCGCGACGCATCCTCATCGACGAGGAGCTGCGCAAGCTGGTGGATCAGGACGACGTGGTGAACGAGGCGCTGGACCGCGTCGAGAACCACGGCATCATCTTCATCGACGAGCTCGACAAGATCGCCGGCGAGCGCGGGCAGAACATCGGGCCCGACGTGAGCCGCGAGGGCGTCCAGCGCGACCTGCTGCCGATCGTCGAGGGCTCCACGGTGCAGACGCGCTACGGCCTGGTGCGCACCGACCACATCCTGTTCATCGCGGCCGGCGCCTTCCACGTGTCCAAGCCGTCGGACCTCATCCCCGAGCTGCAGGGCCGTTTCCCGATCCGCGTCGAGCTGACGCGGCTCGCGGAGGCGGACTTCGTCCGCATCATGACGGAGCCCGAGAACGCGCTGCCCAAGCAGTACGCGGCGCTGTGCGCGGCGGAAGGCGCCACGCTCACATTCACGGAGGACGGCATCCGGGAGGTGGCGCGGATCGCGTCGCTCCTCAATGAGCGGCTCGAGAACATCGGCGCGCGGCGGCTGCACACCGTGCTCACCACGGTGCTCGAGGACACGCTCTTCGATCTGCCCAACGTGGCGGATAAGCAGATCGCCTTCGACGCAGTGAAGGTGCGCGCGCGCCTCGAGAAGATCGTCGAAGACGAGGACCTGCGCAGGTACATCCTGTAGCGAGGAGGCTACGAATGGGACTCCAGCCGGCGAAACGGCACGTGATCCCGCCCGCGGTCGAAGGCGAGCGGATGCGGCGGTACTCTGTGATGCTGATGCTCCTGGCCTTCGTGCTCATCGGCGCCAACTTCGCGGCGCTGAACCCCGCCAACCTGCTGTGGTTCGGCGCCCTGCTGCTCGCCGTCCTCTCGATCCTCCTGGCCGCCACGGCGGTGGTGATGCGCGGGCTCCAGTGGCACTACGACCGGATCATCGAGGAAGTGCGTGGCTCCACCCGGGGCTCGACTCGCGTGGACGACGAGGGCGCGGAGCCTGGCGCGAGCCCCGCCCCGGGACCGGTCTCCCGCTCCGCGGGCTAGCGCTCGGCCGCGGCGGCGCCGCCGGGCGCTGCGTCGCGGAGACGGCGGCGCTCGCCGGTCGGACGGCACGCACGGCG
>CAYHQJ010000200.1:0-3234 GCA_964358595.1 uncultured Gemmatimonadales bacterium | reverse complement strand
ATGGTGCCGCCGCCGAGCAGACCGACGTCGGAGATGGTGTGGTGCGGGGCGCGGAACGGCCGCGCCGCGATCAGCGACTCGCCCGCCGGCAGCATGCCCGCGACCGAGTGGATCTTGGTGGTTTCGAGCGCCTCGGCGAGCGACATCCCGGGGAGGATGGTCGGGAGGCGGCGCGCCAGCATCGTCTTGCCACTCCCCGGCGGGCCGACCAGGAGGATGTTGTGCGCACCTGCCGCCGCGACCTCGAGCGCGCGCTTGGCGTGCTCCTGGCCCTTCACCTCGCAGAAGTCCACGTCGCCCTGCGCCCGTTCGGCGAACAGTGCCGCGACGTCCACCTCCGCCCGCGCCAGCGTGCGGCCGCCATCGAGGTGGTGCACCACGTCGGCCAGCGTGCCCGCGCCGCGGACGTCGAGCGCCTTCACCACCGCCGCCTCGCACACGTTCGCCGACGGGAGGATGAGACCGGCGCACCCGGCCTGCTCCGCCGCCACCGCCATCGAGAGCGCGCCGCGCACCGGCCGGATCTCGCCGTCGAGCCCCAGCTCGCCCATCACCACGTACCCGCGCGCCCTGCCGAGGTCCACCTGTCCGGTGGCCGCCAACACGCCCAGGGCGATGGGCAGGTCGAAGGCGGAGCCGTCCTTGCGGATGTCGGCCGGCGCGAGGTTGACGGTGATGCGCTTCAGCGGGAACAGGTACCCGGCGTTGTGGATCGCCGAGTTGACCCGCTCCCGCCCTTCCTTCACCGCGCCCTGCGGCAGGCCGACCGTCGCGAACGACGGCAGCCCGTTGGCGATGTCGGTCTCGACATCCACCAGGTAGGCGTCGATGCCCAGCACCGCGGCCGAAGTGATGCGCGCGAGCACGCCCTATTCTGGGCACCCGCCGCCGTATCCCCACCATCGAATCGTTGCGCCCCGGTGCGTTCCCTTGCCGGGCGCCTCGCACCCCCGCTTCCCCTCGGCGCCTCGACCGCCGATCATTCGTAGTTCAATCCACAGACCCAGCCCTGCCCCGGGAGCCACCGTGAACGCCCGCAGCCTCCGTCGCCTATCCATCGCCGTGCCCCTCGCCCTGCTGCTCGTCGGGACCGGGTTCGCACTCGGCCGCCAGGGGGCGCGCGGGTTCCGCCTCTTCCAGTCGGTCTTCGATGTGGTGGCGGCGGAGGCCGCGGACAGCCTCGAGGCCGACAGCATCTACACCACGGCCGCGCGCGGCCTCGTGGCGGCGCTCGACGACCCCTTCGCCCAGTTGTTCAACCGCCGCGAGTTCGCGGACTTCAATCGCAACGCGCTCGGCAACCGCTACGGCGGGATAGGCCTGCGGATCGCGCGGATCCGCGGCGGGGTCCAGGTCTGGCGCGTCATCCCCGGCGGCCCCGCGGAGGCGGCGGGCGTCCAGCGCGGCGACCGCATCGTGCAGGTGGGCGATTCGGTGATCACCGGCTGGACGACCGATCGCGTCGCGAACCTGCTGACCGGCACGCCCGGCACACCGGTCCAGGTGACCCTCACGCGCCACGGCACCGGAGAGCGCTACACGCTCGACCTCACGCGGGCCGTGATCTCCCTATCCTCCGTGCCCTTCGCGGCTCTGCTCGACGGCGGGATCGGCTACCTCTCGGTCCAACGGTTCAGCGACCGATCGGCGGCCGACGTGGCGGGGGCGATCCAACGGCTCCAGGCGGCGGGCGCCACCGGCTACGTCCTGGACCTGCGCGGGAACCCCGGCGGCAGCCTCGAGCAGGCCGTGCAGATGACGAACCTGTTCGTCGCGGCGGGCCGGCTGATCGTGGAGGTCCGCGGGCGCCGCACGGACGACAGCCTGCGCGGCGTGCGGCCGCCGCTGCTCGACGAGCGCTTGCCGCTCGTGGTGCTGGTGGACAGCGCTTCCGCCTCGGCCTCCGAGATCCTGGCTGGCGCGCTCCAGGACCACGACCGGGCGCTCGTCGTCGGGACCACCACGTTCGGCAAGGGCGTCGTGCAGGGGGCCTACAACCTGCCCGACGGCTGGGTGCTGAAGCTCACGACCGGCCGGTGGTACACGCCCGTCGGCCGCCCCCTGCACCGCTCCCGCGCCGACAGCGCGCGCACCCAGCGGCCGGTGTTCCGTTCCCTCGGCGGCCGCGCGATCCTGGGCGGCGGCGGGGTCACGCCCGACGTGATCGTGTTCGCCGAGACGCTCGCCACGACGGCGCAGACGCTTGGCCGGCTGCTGAACGTGCGCGCCACCGGGGTCAGCGATGTCCTCGACGGCTATGCGGGCGAGCTCGAGGCCGGGGTGCGCCCCGACTTCGTGCCGGCGCCGGCGTGGCGTGGCGAGCTGCTGCGCCGCCTGCGCGCCGCGGGCATGCTCCTGCCCGACACCCTCGACGCCGCGGCGGGCGCCTACCTCGACCGCCTCCTGGAGGGGCGGGTCACGGGCTTCGCGCTCTCCGACTCCGCCGCCTTCGTACGCGGCGTCCCGCGCGACGTCCAGCTGAATCGCGCGGCCGCACTGCTGCACGGCACCCGCACCCAGCGGGAGCTGCTCGCGGCGACGATCCGGGAGCGCGGTTGAGCCGACTCGGCGCGCCGCCCGCCGCGCGACCGCTCCCCGTTGGCGGCGCCGCCGCGCCGCCGCCGTTCGTGCTCCCCGGCGAGCACTTCGCTGCCGCGCTCATTTGGCTGGTGATCGGCTGCGCCGGGCTGATCGCCATCGCGCCCGCGCTCGCGGCGGGCGACTTCCTCGACCCGCGGGTCTTCGCGGTCACGCACGTGTTCACCCTCGGCGTCGTGGCGACTTCGATCTTCGGCGCGCTGCTCCAGCTGTTCCCCGTGACCATGGGCATCGGCGCGCGCAGCCTGCGGCTCGCGCACGCGAGCTTTTGGGCGATGGTCGCCGGCACCGCGACGATCGTCGCGGGCTTCTGGTTCTGGAGTGGGTGGGCTCAGGCCGCGGGATGGCTGCTGCTGTTCCTCGCGGTCGCCGGCGTGTCGTGGAACCTCCTGCCGCAGCGCCGCAAGGCCACCGACGGGCGCCTCATCGGGCTGTTCGTCGCGGCAGGCCACTCGGCGCTGGGCCTCGCCATGGCGCTCGGCCTCGCCCGCATCGCCGACACGCTCGGCTGGTGGCGGTTCGACCGGATCGGCTCCCTCGTCGCGCACTACCACCTGGGCGTGTTCGGCTTCGCCACCCTAACCGCCGCGGGCGTCGGCAGCCGGATGCTGCCGATGTTCATGCTGTCGCACGGCT
>CAYHQJ010000199.1:0-3240 GCA_964358595.1 uncultured Gemmatimonadales bacterium | reverse complement strand
CGTGCGACGGATGGTTGGGCTCGTCTTCGTGCTCGCGCTGGCGGCGGCGCTCGCCGCGCAGGAGCCGGACGTGCGCGCGCAGCTCGCGGCGCGCGGCGCGCCGCCCGACCTGGCGCAGGGCGTGGCCGCGATCGCGGCGGACGCGGTCGCGCGCGGACTGCCCCAGGGGCCGCTCGTGGACAAGGCGCTCGAGGGGTGGGCCAAGCACGCGCCCCCCGACCGGATCCTCTCCGTGGTGCGCCAGTTCGCCGCTCGCATGGATGACGCGCGCGAGGCGGTCGCGCTCGCGGGGCTTGCGGCGCCGCCCGGCGAGCTCGTGGCGGCCGCGGCGGAGGCGCTGGGCCGCGGTCTCCGCGCCGCGCAGGTCGGCGAGGTGGTGCGCGCGGTGCCGCAGGTGCCGCTCGCGGCGCCGGGGCTCCGGGTCGTGGCGGCACTCGCCGCGCAGGGACTCCCGGTGGATCAGGCGGTCGCGGTCGTCGCCGACGCGCTGCGCGGCGGCCGGACGATGGCGCAGCTGCTCGACATGCCGTCGGTGATGCGGGCGATGCAGGGGCAGGGCATGAGCCCGCCGGACATCGGCCGGCAGATGATGGGGGGCGGCGGCGCCGGCGAGCACCCCCAAGGCATGCGCCCCGGTGCCGGCGCCGGCGCTGCGCCGGGCGGCCCTCGGGCCCCGATGCCGATGGGGCCGGGCGGGCGGCCGGGCAGCGGGAACCCACCTCAACCTCCGGGCGGACACCGGCCACCGCGTCGTCCGTGACGCACGCCGCATGGGTCGGCGTCGCGGCGGCGTTCGTCGCCGGGGCGCCGCCGCTCGCGGCACAGCACGCCGCGCTGCGTCTTGGCGGCGTGCGGGCGACCTACGCCGACACCCTCAGCGGCTCGGCGGGTACCGTCGGCGGCGAGCTGAGCTGGGCGTCGCCGCGCGCGCGTGGGGCGTTCGGCGCCACGTTCGCCCAGTTCACGTCGGGTGCGTGGGCGGCGCAGGCCTCGCTCACCGGCGTGGCGCTGGTGCGCGGCGCCGTCGGCGCGTTCGCGGACGGCGGGACGAGCGCGCTCGAGGACGGCACCTGGAGCGCGACGGGTTCGGGGGGCGTGTTCGCCGCGGTGACGCGCGGCGCCGTCCTGGTGAGCGCCGGCGTCGGCGCCGGGGCGGTGCGCCGCACCGACGCGACGCGCGATCCGCTGGTGACGGGCACCGCGAGGCTGCGCGTCGGCGGCGAGCCGTGGAGCGTCGAGGGCGTGGTGACGGGCACGCGCGCCGGTTTGGTGGAGTTCGCCGACGCCACCCTCGGCGCACAGTTCGCTACCGCGGCGTTCCGTCTCGGCGCTCTGGTCGGCGCGCGCGCCGGGGATCTCTCGCGCGACGTCTGGGTCCAGGGTCGCGCCGAGCTGCAGCTCGGCCCGTTCGCGGCGCTCGAGGTGGCGGGCGGCGGGTATCCGCGCGACCTCACGGGGTTCGTGGGCGGCGCGTACGTCTCGGCCGGGCTGCGCCTCGCGCTGCGACGGAGCGGCGGCACGGGCGGCTCGGCGCGGCCGGTACGGGCCCCCGAACCGGTAGTGGCGCTGGTGCGTGTCGCACCGCTCGAGGTGCGGCTCACCGTCCGCGCGGGCGATGCCCACTCCCTTGCGGTGGCGGGCGAGTGGAACGGCTGGACGCCGCAGCCGTTCGAGCCGCTCGCCGACGGACGCTGGAGCGTCGTGCTGCCGCTCGGGCCGGGCGCCTACCGCTTCGCGCTCGTCGCCGACGGCGAGCGGTGGTACGTGCCGCCGGATGTGCCGACGTTTCCCGACGAATTCGGTGGTAGCTCCGGGGTGCTCCTCGTCGGGAACTGAGAACCCGCGTGTCGGCGGCTCGATTCCCTCAGGCCGGCCTCGGCAAGCCGCAAGATCCGATACCGTAACGCCGATGTCGGTCGAACTTGTCAGAATGTACCGGTAGGCGGATTTATAGTGCGCATTACGATGCAGATCAGACAGAGCGCCTGGACGCATAGTTGCCGAAACTCGCCGATCCGCGTACTATACGTCCGTATAACGCTGGAAGGCGGCACGCATGCGGTCCCAGGACTTCTTCGCGACTCACCCTGTCTTCACGCACGATGAGTACCGCGCTGCGCACGGATCCCGTGGCGATCGAAGCCCGCGCACGGCCGACAGCCTCCTCACCCGGTACCTGACGGCCGGTAGGATCCTGCACGTCCGGCGCGGCCTCTACGCGACGGTACCGGCGGGGACGGCGGCGGACGCGCTCCAAGCAGACCCGTTCCTCTTGGCGACCAAGCTCGCCCCCGACGCGGTGATCGCCTACCACGCGGCGCTGCAGTTCCGGGGCAAGGCCTACTCGGTGTGGCATCGCTTCGCCGTGCTCACCCGAAGCCATCTTCGCCCCTTGAGCTTCCAGGGCAGCGAGTTCGTCGGTGTTCAGCCTTCGCGCGCGCTCCGCGGGCTACCGGACCTCGGCGGCGGCACCGTCATAGAGGCCTACGCCGGCGGGACCGTCCGGGTGACGACGTTCGAGCGCACGCTGGTCGACGTGCTCGATGTGCCCGACCTCGGCGGCGGATGGGAAGAGGTCTGGCGCTCGCTCGAGATGGTCGAGTTCTTCGACCTCGATGCTGTCGTGGCCTACGCCCGCAAGCTGGGTTCGGCGCTCACGACCGCGCGTGTGGGCTTCTTCCTGGAGCAGCATCGCGACTCGCTCTTCGTCGAGGAACATCACCTCAAGCCGCTCCGTGAATGCGCTCCGCGCCAGCCTCGCTACCTCGACCGCAAGCGCGAAACCGGGCGGCTCGTGAAGCCGTGGAATCTCGTGGTACCCGAGCGGGTGCTCAACCGAACCTGGGCAGAGCTGGCGTGATGCTTTCGAGAGACCAGCTCCAACGTGCGGCAGCGGACAGCGGCTTCCAGGTCGAGTCCTACGAGAAGGCTCACGTGCTCGTCGGCCTGCTAGAAGCCGTGCGCGCTCACCCGTTCCTCGGCCAGCGCATGGCGCTCAAGGGAGGGACCGCACTCAACCTGTTCGTCCTCGACCTTCCGCGGCTCTCCGTGGACATCGACGTCAACTACATCGGGGCGTCCGACCGCGCGACGATGCTCGCCGAGCGGCCTCGCGTCGAGCAAGCCCTCGAGCAGGTCTTCGGTCGCATGGGCCTCGCCGTGAAGAGGGCTCCTACCGAGCATGCCGGCGGCAAGTGGCGCTTGTCGTACACGACTGCGCTCGGAAGGCCGGGAAGCCGC
>CAYHQJ010000198.1:0-3260 GCA_964358595.1 uncultured Gemmatimonadales bacterium | reverse complement strand
CGTTCGTCTCCTCCGCGGTGCCGAAGCCGGCGTACTGGCGCATCGTCCACAGCCGGCCGCGGTACATCGTCTCGTGCACGCCGCGCGTGTACGGAAACGATCCCGGCTCGCCGAGGCGCACCGCGAGGTCCGGCGGCAGATCCACCGGGCCGTAGACGGGCTTGATCGGGATCCCGGAGCGGTTGATCGCCTCGCTCACGCGCCGCCGCCCGAGAGCGCCTGCTCCGCCGCCGCCACGTCCTGCCGGCTGCCGATGTAGAGCGGCGAGCGCTGGTGCAGCTCCGTCGGGTCGATGCTGAGGATCGGGCGCGCGCCGTCCGAGGCGTAGCCACCGGCCTGCTCGCAGATCAGCGCCAGCGGCGCGCACTCGTAGAGCAGCCGCAGCTTGCCCTTCGGCGACTTCTTGTCCGCCGGGTACGCGAACACGCCGCCCGCCATCAGGTTGCGGTGGAAGTCGGCGACGAGCGAGCCGATGTAGCGCGAGTTCTTGGCGTCGCTGCACCCGTCGAGGCCTTTCCAGCACTTCACCACGTCCTGCACCTTCGAGTCCCAGCGCGGGAAGTTGCTCTCGTTGACGCTGTAGTACTTGCCCACCGCCGGCGTACGGATGTTGGGGTGCGAGAGCAGAAACTCGCCGATCGTCGGGTCGAACGTGAAGCCGTGCACACCCTGCCCCGTGGAGTACACCATCATCGTGCTCGAGCCGTAGATGATGTAGCCCGCGGCCGCCTGTTTGTGCCCGGGCTGCAGGCAGTCCTGCAGCGCCCCCGGCCCCGAGCCCGGTGTGACCCGCTTGTGGATCGAGAAGATGGTGCCGATCGAGACATTCACGTCGATGTTCGACGAGCCGTCGAGCGGGTCGTAGAGCACCGTGTACTTGCCGGTCGGGTAGCCCTCGGGGATCGGGATCGGCTCGGCATCCTCCTCGGAGGCGAGCAAACAGGCGCGCCCCGTACGCAGCAGGGAGTGCTTCATCGTGTCGTTGGCGAACTCGTCCAGCTTCTGGACGACTTCGCCCTGTACGTTGACGCCGCCCGCCGCACCGAGGATGTCGGCCAAGCCGGCCATGCGCACGTGGCTGTTGATGATCTTCGCCGCAAGCGCGATGTCGTAGAGGAGGTTCGAGAGGTCGCCCGAGGCTTCCGGAGCATGGAGTCGCTCCTGCTCCATGATGAAGCTCTCGATCGTGACGACCCGGGACAGTCTGGAGCTCGACGCACGGTTCACGGCCGCTCCCTGCTCAGAATGATCGTCGTATCGCGGCCCGTCTGGGGCCGCACGGCGACGGTGTGTCCGTCCGTCTCGACGGTGATGCGGCCCGCGCGGTCGGTGCGCCACACGGCGCATCCCGCCGCGCCGAGCCGGCCCAGCGTGCCGCCGTCCGGGTGCCCGTAGCGGTTGGCGCCGACCGACACCACGCATACGCGCGGATGCAGCGCCGCGAGCCACGCGGTCCCCGTCGCGGTGCGGCTCCCGTGGTGGCCGACCTTCAGCAGCGTGGCTGCACCGACCTCGGCCGCCCGGACGACCTCCATCGGCAGGCCCGCGTCGCCCGGAAAGATCGCACGGAACGCGCCGTACTCGACCGCCAGCACGACCGAGTTCTCGTTGGCCGGCAGCCGGAGCGCGAGCCACGCGCTGTCGGGGTGCAGCACGCGCACCGTCACGCCGTCGATCGTCAGCCGCTCCCCGGTACGCGCCTCGTGCCACCGCGCGTGCGACCGCGCGAGCACGTCCAGCCACTCGCGGTACAGCGGCCGCGGCAGCGGCTCGCCGGGTTCGAGCACGAGGTCTGCGGGCAGCGTGCCCACCACCGCCGGCAGGCCGCCCAGGTGGTCCGCATCCCCGTGCGACGCCACCACCAGCGCCACGCGGCGCGCCCCGTAGCGGCGCAGGAACGGGACCACGACCCGCCGGCCGGCGTCGCGCCGCGGCAGCCGCGGCCCGCCGTCGATCACTATCCAGCGGCCCGCGGGCGTGCGCAGCACCGCCGCATCACCCTGCCCGACCGCGAGAAAATGTAGCGTCAGCCGGCCGTCCCCGTCAGACGACTCCCAGTCGGAGATGACCGGTCGCCACAGGACGGCGCAGGCGACGACGCCGGCCGCGACCGCGAGACGGGCGCCCAGGCGGGCAAACCCGCCCGGTCCGGCGCCGGCTCGGGTGGCCCGCAGCATCAGCCACGCCCCGGCCGCCGCGACCAGCGCCCCGCCGACCCGTTCCTCGAAGGCCATGCTGGCCCACGCCGGCGCCGCGGCGAGCCGCGTGACTCGGTCGAGCAGGTCGAGCGCCAGGCCCGCCACCGCCGCCGGCAGCGCTGCCACCGCGCCGGCGCCCGATATCGGCAGCGACGCCAGCACGAGGGCCAGGGCGATCGCCGGCACCGCGAGCGCGGCCAGCGGCACCGCGGCGAGGTTCGCGGCCACGGCGACCGGCGCCATCGAGCCGAACGCGAGCACGCTGATCGGCGCGGTGGCCAGGAAGGCCCCGGCCGAGACCGCCGCCGCTTCACCGTGGCGCAGCACACGGCGGCTCCTCCGGTCGCGCAGGCCCTCCACCGCCTCGCGCCACCGACGCGAACCGGCGGCGCAGCCCCACGCCCCCGCGAAGGAGAGCCACGGCCCCGCCTCGCCGATCGCGAACGGATCGATCGCGAGCACGGCGAGCGCTGCGCTCGCGAGCGTCGCGCCGGCGACGGGTGGCCGCTGGCGCAAGCGGCACCAGGCCCAGAGCGCGAGGATCGCCGCCGCGCGCAGCGCGGGCGCCGGGTAGCCGAGCATCCAGACGTAGGCCGCGACGAGCAGCGTCCCGGCGATGCGGGCCGCATCAGGACGCAGCCGCGCCGCGCGCAGAGCCACGATCAGGGCCGCCGCGAGAATGCCGACGTGGAAGCCCGAGATGGACAGCAGGTGCGCGAGGCCGCTGCGCGCGAACCGCTGCCGCTCCTCAAGCGGCACGCTCGCCTCGGGGCTCACCGTGAGCGCCGCCGCGAGACCCGCGCGCCGCGGTCCGAACAGCGCCTCCAGCCGCCGCTCCGCCCCGATGCGCAGCCGCGCGCGCACGCCCGGCCGAACGGCGAGCGCGTGGGCCCGGGCGACCACAACCCGGCCGGCGCGGGCCGGACGCCGCGGCAGCCACGCCGGGCCCCTGCCCGGTTCACGCCGCCAGACGCCGGCCACCGCCAGGACGGAGACCGGCACCGCCGTGTCACGGGGAAGTACCAGGGAGACCGCGCCGCGGCATGCGGCGGGCTCAATGAC
>CAYHQJ010000197.1:0-3293 GCA_964358595.1 uncultured Gemmatimonadales bacterium | reverse complement strand
ACCTCGCGGGCACGGAGCGGCGGATGCCCGCCGAGCTGTCGGGCCGGATGCGCAAGCGCGTCGGGCTCGCCCGCGCGATCGCGGTCCGGCCGAAGTACATGCTGTACGACGAGCCGACGACCGGGCTCGACCCCGTGACCAGCGCGGTGATCGACGAGCTGATGGTGCGCACCCGCGAGGCCCTCGGGGTGACCGGCGTCGTGATCACCCACGACATGCGCTCGGCGTACACCGTGGGTGACCGCATCGCGATGCTCTACCGGGGCCGGGTGCGACAGGTGGGCACCGTCGAGGAGATCCGTAACTCCTCCGACCGCGTGGTGCGCGGGTTCATCGAGGGCCGGACGGAGGCGCGCGACAGCGTGGAGATGGCGGCGCTCACCTTCGAGGAGGAGGTCGCGGTGGAGGGCAGCCCGGCGTGAGGCGCGTCAACGAGGTGCTGGTCGGCGCGGTCGTGCTGGGCGCGGTCGCGCTCGCGGTCGCCGGGACGGTCTGGCTCAGCCAGGCGCGCTTCGGCCGCAACGACCAGGTGCAGGCGGCGCGGTTCCGGATCATCGGCGGCCTCAAGACGGGCGACCCCGTCGTGCTGCGCGGCGTCGGGATCGGCCGCGTCGAGGAGATCGCCCTCGGCGCGGCGAACTGGGTCGACGTGACGCTGCGGCTGCGCGGCACGGTCGAGCTGCCCGCGCAGCCGGTGGCCATCATCAGCTCGACAACCCTGTTCGGCGACTGGGGCGTGCAGATCACGTCGGCCGCGGACCTGCCCGACGACCCCGAGGTCCGCAAGCAGGTCGTGGAGGCGACCCGCGCCGGCCGCGACAAGTGGCCCGGCGCCACGCTCCCCGACATCGGCCAACTGACCGCACAGGCCGGCCGGATCGCGACCGACATGGCGCTCATCGCCGACCGGGTGCAGGATGCCTTCGACTCGACGTCCGCGACGCGGCTGCGCCAGGCGTTCGTGGACCTGTCCCAGCTGTCGCGGCGGCTGCGCGAGATCGCCTCCGCGCAGCAGGAGAACCTGTCGCGCATCGGCGGGAACCTCGACACCGGCACGGCCGCGCTCGCGCGCACCGCCGAGGCGCTCGCGCGCACCGCGCGCCGTGCCGACTCGGCCACCAGCCGCGATCAGTTCCAGCGGATTCTCAGCAACACCGATTCGGTTTCCGGCGACCTGCGCCAGATCGCGAGCAACCTGCGGGGGTTCACCGGCGCCGCGGCGTCGCAGCAGGAGGCGTTCGGGCGGATCATCGCGCACACCGACTCCGTCCTCGCGCGCATCCAGGCGGGGGAGGGGACCCTCGGCCGGCTGACCAGCGACACGACGCTGTATACGGAGTCGGTACAGACGGTCCGCGAGCTGCGCCAACTGCTCCAGGACATGCGCGCCAACCCGCGGCGCTACTTCTCGTTCTCGGTGTTCTGATGCCCGCTCAGCCGCGCGCGGTCGAGGAGACATCGGCCGGCGGAGTCGTTTTCCGCCGGTCCGAGGGGGGCGCCTTCGTCGTCCTCCTCATCCGGGACTCGTACAAGAACTGGGGCTTCCCCAAGGGCCACCTCGAGGAAGCGGAGGACGCCGCCGCCGCGGCGGCGCGCGAGATCGCGGAGGAGACGGGTCTCACGGACCTGGTCCTCCACGGCGCGGTCCAGGAGATCGACTGGTACTTCCGGTTCCGCGGCCGCCTCATCCACAAGACCTGCACGTTCCTGCTGTTCGAGAGCCCGAGCGGCGAGGCGCGGCCGCAGCACGACGAGGGCATCAGCGCCTGCCGCTGGCTGGACCTCGAGGAGGCGCTGCGCACGGTCTCGTACGGCAACGCGCGCGAGGTGCTCCGCACCGCGGGGACGATGGTCCAGCAGCTCGTCAAGACGTGAGCCTGCCGGTCATCCCGACGCTGCTGGCCAGCAAGAGCGCCCGCGCCGCGCTCCGGCGCGCCGTGCCGCGCAACCGGGCGCGCCTCGTGGCGTGCCGGACGCCGGCCCAGCTGGAGCGCATCCTCGCCGGCGCGCTCGCCGACGCCGTGGTCGTGGACTGGCGCGTGGCCGGCGCGCGCGAGGCGCTGGCCAGGGTCCGGACGCGGTACCCGGGGGTGCCCAGGTTCCTCTACACCGCGTGGCGTCCCGACGACGCCGAGGGGCTCGCCGCCTGCCTCGCCGAGGGCGCGGCGCCGATCGTCGAGGGCGTGGAAGACGCGGTCGTGGGCGAGCTGCTGATGCCCCGCACGGCGAGTGCGGCGCGGGTGGCGATGCTCGCCGGAGCGCCGCGGCTGCTGCGGCTCACCGACATCCTCCAGGAGCGTGCGTGGGGCGAGGTCATGCGGCGCATGGGCGGCAAGCTGCGCACCACCGACATCGCCCGCTCGCTCAAGGTTTCGCGCGAGCACCTGTCGCGGCAGTTCGGCGCGGGGGGCGCGCCCAACCTCAAGCGGGTCATCGACCTGGCGCGGGCGGCCACGGCGGCCGACCTGCTCGCCAACCCGGGCTACTCGGTGCGCGCCGTGGCCCGGATCCTCGGCTTCGCCTCCGCGAGCCACCTGGCGGGCGCCGCACGGCGGGTGGCAGGGGTGAGCGCGCGAGAGCTGCCGCGGCTCGGGCCGCGGGGGGTGCTCGCGGCGTTCGTGCGGGGCCGCACACGGAGTAGGGGCTGAGGGTGCGGAGCTAGCGGCTCAGCCGTGAGCCCGTTTTGACATTCCCGATCAATTGTGACTATTTTCACAAGCTTCGTCCGAAACTCGTTCAACCACTCGTTTGTGACCTTCCATGGCCAACGAAACCGCCCTGCGTCCCGGTGAGCTGAAAGACGTCCTGCTGCGCGAGATCGAGGCGGCCGACCTCGGCGCGGCGGACCTCGAGGAAGTCGGCACGATCCTCGAGGTGAAGGACGGCGTGGCGCGGGTCTACGGGCTCACCAACGCGCTGGCGGGCGAGATGCTGGAGTTCCGCTCGTCCACGACCGACGAGACGATCACCGGCGTCGCGCTGAACCTCGAGGAGGACAACATCGGCGCGGTGATCCTCGGCAACTTCCTGGAGCTGAGGGAGGGGGACGAGGTCCGCCGGACCAACCGCGTCTTCGAGGTGCCGGTGGGCCGCGCGATGGTCGGCCGGGTCGTGAACCCGCTGGGGCAGCCGCTGGACGGCCGCGGCCCGATCCGGGCGGAGGCGATGCGGAAGGTGGAGATGATCGCGCCGGGGATCGTGGTGCGCCAGCCGGTGAAGGAGCCGCTCCAGACCGGCATCAAGGCGATCGACTCGATGATCCCGATCGGGCGCGGCCAGCGCGAGCTGATCAT
>CAYHQJ010000196.1:0-3299 GCA_964358595.1 uncultured Gemmatimonadales bacterium | reverse complement strand
CCGTCTCGGCCGCCTCGGGCGCGTCGCCGCGTGGACTCGAGCTCGAAGGCCTGCCGTCGCGCCGCAGTGCGATCGCCGTTGACGGCACCGTGTTCGGGCTGCGGCCCTCGCCGCGCGCCGACCGCCCGGACCTCGAGGCCTTTGCGTTCCCGCTGTGGGGGTTCGACGCCGCCGAGCTGGACGGGCTGCGCGCCGACGGCGAGTGGCCCTCCTATGGGGGCGGCCTGCTGGCGGGCGTCCCGACCGGCGGGCCCAGCGCCGTGCAACCGCGGGCCTACGTGATGGGCGGCAGCGAGGGCTACGATGCCGCCGCGGTGATCGGCGCGCCGCTGGTGCGGGACACCGCCGCCCTGGTGATCGGCGCGCTCCTTAGCCGCCGCACCCCGCGGCTCGATGCCCCGTGGCGCGCCGACTCGACCACCCTGATGGTGGACTCGCTCGCCCGCGACTCGTTCGCCACCGATCTCGGCGGCTATCTCCAGCGCTACCGCGAAACGAGCGACCTGGTCAACGTCTTCGCGCGGTTCGACTGGCAGGTCGCGCGCGGCCACACGCTCGCGGTCTGGGCCAGCGCCGGCGACCTCAAGGTGGAGAACCTCGCCATGGGCGCCACGCAGCCGGTGGGCCTCGGCACGTCGCTGCACGCGCGAGAGGGGCAGGGGACCGCCGTGCTGACGTCCCGGGTAAGTCGCCGCCTCGCCGCCGATGTGCGCTTCGGGATGCAGAGCGCGGACTGGGACTACCGCGGGAGCGCGTTTCCCGGTACGGCGATCGTGGACGCGGCCCTCGCCGCCGGCACGCCGGGGACCGTGCCCGGGCGCTTCAAGCGCACCGGTGTGCAGGGGAGCGCGACCGTGTACTTCCGGAGCGGCGGGAACCTCTTCAAGGGCGGACTATCCGGCAGCCTCACGACCTACGACGACGAGCTCGCCGAGGGACGCGCGGGCAACTTCAGCTTCGGAAGCGGCCCGCTGTTCGGCCAGCGCCGCGGGGCGTTCAGCCAGGTCGTGGGAGGGCTGCCGGTCGCCAACTTCCAGGTCAAGCGTGTCGCGCTGTTCGTCGCGGACCAGTGGCGCCCCACACCGACGCTCGAGGTCATGGCCGCGCTGCGGGCCGATCGCGAGATCCTTCCCATCGGCCGGGCGCTGCTCCAGGCTCAGTGGCTCCGGCTGACCGGCATCGCCAATGCGCTGCTTGGTAGCCCCAGCTGGCATGCCTCGCCCCGCTTCGCCATGCGGTGGTCGGATCCGGAGCGGCAGTGGGCGCTGCGCGCGGACGCGGGGACCTTCCGCGAAGCAGCCGACCCCGCGGTGCTCGACGAGTGGATCGCGTACGATGGCGGCCCGCAGGCGCGCCGCGGCGTCGGCGCGCTGGGCGCCTGGCCGGCGGTCCCCGACTCCACCGCCGCCCCCGTTCGGGGACCCATCCTCACCGTGCTCAACCCGGTGCTCGAGTCGCCGCGCACCGGCCGGGTCACCATCGGCATCGACCACGCCCTGGGCGCGCGCACTGCGATTCGCGTCGCCGGGACGTACCGCCACACGGATCTCCTCGCGCGACGTTCGGACCTCAACCTCCGGCCGCGCCCGCTGGCGCAGGACCAGGACGGGCGGCCGGTGTTCGGCCAGCTGGTTCAGGAGGGCGGGCTCGTCACGGTCACGCCGGGCACGAACCGTCGCTTCTCGGACTTCGACGTCGTCTCGGGCATCGACCCGACCGGCTACTCCGACTACTGGGCGCTCACGGTGTCGCTCGACCGGGTGGCCGAGCGCGGCATCAACCTGCGCGCCGGCTACACCTACTCGCGCACCACCGACAACCTGCCGGGACTGGCCGGCGGGCCGATCGGCGGGCAGCTCTCGCCGTTCCCGGAGACCACCGGCGCCGCGGACTGGCGCGACGGACGCTCGGACCTGGACGTGCCGCACCGCGCCGCCCTGGCGCTGGAGTGGCGCTCCGGTGCCGCGGCCGGCCTGCGTCTCGGGGTGCTGGCCCGGTACCGGTCCGGGTATCCGTTCACGCCGGGCTTTCGCGACGGCGTGGACATGAACGGCGACGGCTCCGCTCAGAACGATCCGGCGTTCGTCAGCGACACGGTGGCGGGGGCGGCGGACCTGATCGGCGGCTGGAGCTGCCTGCGCCAAGAGCTCGGCCGCCTGGCAACCCGTAACTCCTGCCGCGGATCCTCGATCATCTCGGTGGACGCGCGGTTCGCGGTGCGCCTGTTCAGCCTCGGCGACCTGCCGGCGGAGCTGGTCGTGGACGGACTGAACCTCGTGCGCACCGATGAGGGCCTCGTGGACCGCGCGCTGTACCTGGTGGATCCGGCCGGATCCCCGGGGACGGCGGCGGGGAGGGTGATCGTGCCGCTCGTCATCAACCCGAACTTCGGCCGGCTGCTGGTGCGCCGGTCCGCCCCCGCCGCGGTGCGCGCGGGCCTCCGGTTCAACTTCTGATGCGGCGCGCTCCGCTGCTCCGAGCTGCCGCCGTCGCCGTCCTCGCGGCCCTCGCGGCCGGCGCCTGCACCAACGGCGGCGAGGACCGGATCCTGGGCATCAGCGCCACCGGGCAGGTGATCGGCTTCGTGAGCGTTGACGCCAACGGCTCCCGGGTGCTCGACCTGGGTGACGACTCGCTGCCCGGCATCAAGGTGCGGCTGGTCTTGAAGGACGGGCAGGACACCGGCCTGGTCCAGACGACGCAGTCGAACGGGTTCTACCGGTTCCGCGACGTGCCGGTCGGCGTGTACAGCCTCCGGGTGGACACCTCGAGCTTCTCGGACACGCTGCACGTCATCAAGGTGGACAGCGCGAGCTTCACCGTGGCGCCGTCGGACACGGTGCGCGTCAACGCCCTCGCCGGGCTGACGCTCGTCACGGTGAGCCAGGCGCGCGCGCTGCCGCAGGGCCAGCGGGTGTTCGTCGTCGGAGTGGCGCTGAATGGTCCCTCGGCGTTCGCCGACTCGACCGTCCACCTCGCCGACACGTCGGGCACCATCAGGCTGAACCGGGTCCGCGCCGGGTTCGGCGCCGGCGACAGCGTGCGGGTCCGGGCCACCGCCGGCCGGCGGCAGGGCCAGCCCACGCTCGACGACCCGACGGTATTCGGACTCGGCCAGGGGCTCTTCCCGGCGGCGGCGTCGCTGACGACGGCGGTGGCGGCGACGGCCGGGGCCGGCGGCGCGCGGGACGCGCAGCTGGTGAGCGTCGTGGGCGCCGTGATCAGCGACACGGTGAGCACAGCGACCAGCTTCGTGCTGACGGTAAGCGACGGCAGCGGTGCGCTCGAGGTGCAGTTGG
>CAYHQJ010000195.1:0-3329 GCA_964358595.1 uncultured Gemmatimonadales bacterium | reverse complement strand
GCCGTGCTCGCCGGTGATGACGACGTTCGCGTCGGAGGGCCCGACGCGCTCCATGAGCCGGAGCACCGGCTGCATCGCCGGAGACGTGGCGATGATCTCGGGGAGCCCCTCCTTCCGGTCGAGCCGCTGCCGGTCCTCGAGCCGCTGGGTGGTGCGCAGCGCGCGGCCCAGCTCGATCTGGGTGCGCAGGGTGTTGAGCAGCCGCCCGTTGTCCCACGGCTTCTCGATGTAGTCGCGCGCGCCGCGGCGCATCGCCTCGACGGCGCCCTCGACGCTGCCCCACGCCGTCATCACCACGATCGGCAGGAATCCGTCGAGCGTCTTGAGGCGGGAGATGAGGTCCAGCCCCTCGATCCCGCCGGTCGTGTCGCGCGTGTAGTTCATGTCGATCAGGGCGGCGTCGAAGTCGCCCTTCTCGACGGCCGCAAGCACGCCGCCGGGCGAAGTGGCGGTTTCGACCTCGCAGCCCTCACCCCTGAGCAGGAGCTTCAGGGCCTCGAGCACGTCGCGCTGGTCGTCGGCGACGAGGATGCGCACCTTGGTCATTCGCGGTCCTTCAGGCGGCGTGCCCGAATAGCCGGCCATGGCGGGGAATTCTACTGCACGGCTCGGGTCACGGTGAGAGCTTCGCGCTACTCGTAGCGCAGGGCGTCCATCGGGTGGACGCGGAGCGCACGGCGCGTGGGCACCCAGCTCGCCAGCAGGCCGACCGCGCCGAGCAGCAGCGCCACGCCGCCGATGACCGCCGGATCGGCGGGGTTGGTCTCGTAGAGGATGGCGCGCATCGCCCGGCCCGTGAGTAGCGCGCCGACGATCCCCAGACCGAGGCCGGCGCCCAGCAGAACCAGCGCCTGGCCGAGCACCAGCCGCGCGATGTCGGCACCCGTGGCGCCGAGGGCGACGCGCACGCCGATCTCCTGGGTGCGCTGCGCGACGGCGTAGGCCATCACGCCGTAGGTGCCGACGGCGGCCATGAGCAGCGCGATGAGCGCCGCGGCCGCCAGCGTCTGCGCGGTGGCGCTCTGGGGCGAGACGGCGGTGGCCACCACGCGCGGCATCGTGGCGACGTCGCCCGCGGCCAGGCGCGAGTCGAGCGCGGCGATCTCGCGCTGGATGGCCGGCGCGAGCGCGGTCGGCTCGCCCGCGGTGCGCACCACGAGCAGCAGCGAGCGCGCCGCCCACTGGCGGCGGGGCAGGTACAGCACCGGGAGCGGATCGTCGGTCACCAGCGGGTTGCCACGCACGTTGCCGACGACGCCGACGATCTCGACCCAGCGCTCGCCCCGCACCCGCAGCCGCTTGCCGAGCGCCTCCTCGCCGGGCCACAGCCGCCGTGCCGCCGCCTCGCTGAGCACCGCCACGTCACGCGAGCCGGACCGGTCATCCTCCGCGAGATGGCGCCCCCGGATGACCGGCACGCCAAGTCCCGGCAGGTAACCAGCCGAGACCATGCGCAGGCCGACCCGGGGCGACTCCTCGGGCCGCCGCGGCGGCCGGCCCTCGACCTCGACGCCGGTGCGCTGCTCGGCCCACGACATCGGCAGCACGGTGGTGGCGCCGACCGCCTCGACGCCCGGCAGTGCCGTCAGGCGCCGCTCCAGCTCGTCCCAGAATGCGGTCACCGCGCTGTCCCGCGGGTAGTCGGCGGCGGGCACGGTGACTCCGAGCGTCAGGACCCCGCTGGTGCGGAACCCGGGGTCGTCGAGCAGCAGGCGGCGCATGGTGGCCACCATGAGCGTGGCGCCGGACAGCAGCACCAGGGCGAGCGCGACCTCGGTGACGACGAGCGCGCCACGCAGCCGGCGCCCGCCTCCTTCGCCGGCGTCGCTCCTGCCCGCGTCCTTGAGCGACCGCTGCACGTCCGCGCGGGCGGCGGCCAGCGCCGGTGCGAGGCCGAAGACCACCCCGCTCAGGACCGCGACCAGCGCGGTGAAGCCGAGCGCCCGCGCATCGAGGCGCATTGCGCCGAACCCGGGGATGAACGTCCGGATCTCGACGGGCACGCTCGCCGCCGTCGCCGACAAGCCCCACAGCGCGACCACCACGCCGAGCGCGCCGCCCGCCAGGGCAATGACGACGCTCTCGGTGAGCAGCTGACGGACGATCCGCTCGCGCGAGGCACCCAGGGCCACGCGCACCGCGATCTCGCGCCGCCGCGTCGTGGCGCGCACCAGCAGCAGGTTGGCGACGTTGGCGCACGCGATCAGCAGCACGAAGCCGACGGCGCCGAGCAGCACGATCACGAACGGGCGCGGGCCCGCGCCGAAGGTGCGCTCGGCCGGCTGCGCCCGCATCACCCAGCCGTCGCTCGCCTCGGGATGGGCGGCGGCGAGCCGCGCGCCCATGGCGGCGACGGCGGAAGCCGCGCGCTCCTGGTCCACGCCCGGCGCGAGGCGGGCCAGAACGTCGTAGCGCCGGTCGCGCCGCGACGCGGCGGCGTCGGGACTCAGGGCGAGCGGTACCCACAGCTGGGCGCCGGCCGGGAACACGAAGTCCTCCGGCAGGATGCCGATGACCTGGTAGCCCTCGCCGTTGATCCGCACCGTGCGCCCCACCGCCGCGGAGTCGCCGCCGAAGCGGCGCTGCCACAGGCCGTGGCCGAGCAGCACCACGCGGGCGGCGCCAGCCTCGTCGTCCGCGGGCAGGAAGTCGCGGCCGAGCAGCGGCGTCCGCCCAAAGGCGCGCAGCGCGGTCGCGGAGACGCGTGCCGCGCGCACCCGCTCGGCCACGTCGGTGCCCGCGATGTTCGCTTCCCAGTAGGCGACCGCCGCGACGTCGCTGAACACGCCCCGCTCGGCCCGGAGGTCACGCAGCGCCCCGGCCGAGACGCCGTCCATGCGGTCGGGCGCGGAAGCCGGCGCTTCCCACACGTGCGCCAGCCGGCCCGGGTCGCGCACCTGGGGCAGCGGCCTGAACGTGAAGGCGTTGGCCGCGCTGAAGATCGTGGTCACCGAGCCGATACCCAGCGCCATGCAGAGCACGGCGAGCGCCGTGACCCCCGGGGAGCGTCGCAGCGTGCGAAACGCGAAGCGCAGGTCCTGCAGCAGCGCGTCCACGATCCCTCCTACTCGTACCTCAGCGCCACCATCGGTCCCACCCGCGCGGCGCGGCGCGCCGGGATGTAGCTCGCCACCAGCGCCACGCTGCCGAGCAGCACCGCAACGCCGGCGAACGTCGCCGGGTCCGACGGGCTCACGCCCAGCAACTGGCTCTGGAGCAGCCGGCCGGCACCCAGCGCCGCCACGAGGCCCATCCCCAGGCCCCACGCGGCCAGCCGCATCGCGCGCCCGACGACCATGCCGACCACGTCGTGGCGCGCGGCGCCAAGC
>CAYHQJ010000194.1:0-3365 GCA_964358595.1 uncultured Gemmatimonadales bacterium | reverse complement strand
CCGCGGCGCGACGGTTGACATCCGCGGCTGTCCGTCCGACACGGACCGCGACGGCGTCCTGAACGGCCTCGACCGCTGCGCGAACACTCCGGCCAACACGCCGGTCGACGCCAACGGCTGCACCCGTGACACGGACCGCGACGGCATCGCCGACAACGCGGACCGCTGCCCGAACACGGCTGCCGGCACCCCGGTCGACGCCACCGGCTGCCCGCGGGACACCGACCGCGACGGCGTGGCCGACAACGCGGACCGCTGCGCCGACACGCCGGCCGGCACCCCGGTCGACGCCAATGGCTGCCCGCGCGACAGCGACAGCGATGGCGTGATGGACAACGCCGACCGCTGCCCGAACACACCGGCCGGCACCCCGGTCGATGCCAACGGCTGCCCGCGCGACCAAGACGGCGACGGCGTGGCAGACAACGCCGACCGCTGCCCGAACACGGCAACCGGCACGCAGGTGGATGCCAACGGCTGCCCGGTGGCGCGCGACGCAGACAGCGACGGCGTAATCGACGCCAACGACCGGTGCGCGAACACGCCGGCCGGGCGTCGCGTTGACGCCAGCGGCTGCCCGCTCGTGGATCTGCCGGCTGTCGGCGCCACGATGATCCTGCGCAACATCAACTTCGCCGTCGGCGGCTCGCGTCTGACGCCGTCCTCGATGGCGACGCTCGATCAGGTCGCGACCTCGATCGTCTCCATCGCGAACTCGCGGTGGGAGATCGGTGGTTACACGTCGTCGGTCGGCTCGCTTGCGGCGAACCGGCGGCTGTCCACGGCCCGTGCCCAGGCGGTGATGCGGTACCTGGTCAGCAAGGGCGTGCCGGCCGGCCAGTTGACCTCCGCGGGCTACGGCCCGTCGAACCCGGTGGCTCCGAACACTACGGCGGCCGGCCGGGCGCAGAACCGCCGCGTCGAGATCAAGCGCGTGCAGTAGCGCAGAACCGGTAGCTTGACGAACCTTCGAGCCCCGCTTCCGTAGCACCGGAGGCGGGGCTCGAAGCTTGGACCCTTGACCCCGAGCCCCATGCGCCTTGCGCTCCGACTTTGCACCGCCCTCGCCGTCGCGGCGTCCGCCGCCGCCCCGCTCCCTGCTCAACGCCCCGTGCCGACGCCGGCCTCCGTCCTCGGTTTCGCGCCGGGCACCGAGCGGCGCCTCGTCGAGTGGGAGCAGATCGTCCGGTACTTCCACACACTGGACAGGGCGAGCAGCCGCGTTGTCGTACGCGAGCTCGGGCGCACCACCAACGGCGTCCCGTTCATCGTCGCGTTTATCTCGAGTCCGGCGAACCTCGTGCGCCTGCCGGCGCTGCGCGAAATCCAGCGACGGCTCGCCGACCCGCGCACCGTGCGCGACTCCGCCGAGGCGGCGCGCCTCATGGCGCAGGGACGCGCCTTCGTACTGATCACCTCGAGCGTGCACTCGACCGAGGTCGGCGGGTTTTTCGCCCCACTCGAGATCGCCCACCGCCTCGCGACCGCCGCGCACCCCGACCTGCGCCGGGTGCTCGACAACACCGTCGTCATGCTGGTGCCGTCCATGAATCCGGACGGCGTAGACATCGTCGCGCGCTGGTACGCCCAGACGCTCGGCACCGCGGCCGAAGGCACGACACCACCGGAGCTCTACCATCACTACACGGGCCATGACAACAACCGCGACTGGTACGCGTTCTCCCAGGTGGAGACGCGGCTGGTCGTGGACAGCCTCTACGGCGTGTGGCACCCGCAGGTCACCATGGACATCCACCAACAGGACCGCGACGGCGCGCGCATGTTTATCCCGCCGTACCGCGACCCGGTGGAGCCCAACGTGGATCCCCTTCTCGTGCAGAGCGTGAACGCGCTGGGGCTCGAGGTCGCGCGACGCATGACCGCCGACGGCTTCACGGGCCTCGCGGTGAACTCCACCTACGACGCCTGGACGCCCGCCCGCGCCTTCCAGCACTACCACGGCGCCGTCCGCATCCTCACCGAAACCGCGAGCGCCGATCTCGCGACGCCGATCACGCTGACGCTCGACAGCCTGCGCCCGGGACTCGGGTTCGACCCGCGGACGGCGTCGTGGAACTTCGTCGCGCCCTGGCCCGGCGGCCGCTGGACCCTCGCCGACATCGTGCGCTACCAGACGGCCGGCGCCATGGCGATGCTCGACCAGGTCGCGCGGTACCGCGACGAATGGCTCCGCACCGCGTTCCTCGTGAACCAGCGCGCGGCTCGCGGCTGGCCGGAGTGGCCCTACGCCTTCGTGATCCCCACCGCCAACCAGGATCGGACCGCGCTCGCCACACTGCTCGAGATCATGCGCCATGGTCAGGTCGAGGTGCGGCAGGCGCTGCAGCCCTTCACGATCGGCGCGGACCGGTTCACCCCCGGCAGCTACGTCATCACGCTGCGCCAACCCTACTCGGCATTCGCGAAGGCGCTGCTCGAGCGGCAGAACTACCCGGACCTGCGCGAGTATCCGGGCGGGCCGCCCAAGCCCCCGTACGACGTGACCGCGCACACGCTCCCGCTGCTGCTTGGCGTGCGGGTCGTGGCGGCGCAGGACAGCCTGCCCATCAGGCTCTCGGCGCCGGTGAGCGCGGCGCCGCCCGAGTTCCGGGCCGCCGGCCTCACCGCCCCCCGCAACGGGCGGCCGCCGGTGCGCATCGGGCTCTACCGCTCGTACGCGGCGGCGCTGGACGAAGGCTGGACGCGCTGGGTCTTCGACACCTGGGGCATTCCCTACGAGAGTCTCACCGACTCCCTCGTGCGCGCCGGCAGCCTCGGCGCGCGCTACGACGCGGTCGTCCTTCCGAGCCAGGCACCGCGGCAGATCCTCGACGGCCTGCCGGCACGCCGCTACCCCGCACGCCTGGCGGGCGGGATAGGCCCTGCGGGAGTGCAGGCGCTGCGTGACTTCGTGGACGGCGGCGGGACGCTCGTCACCCTGAATGAGGCCAGCCAGTTCGCTATCGGCGCCCTCGACCTGCCGGTAGCCGACGCACTGGCCGCGCTCTCGCCCCGCGAGTTCTACGCGCCCGGCTCCATCCTCCGCATCCGGATGGAGGCGGACCAACCGCTGGCGGAGGGAATGCCGTCCGAGACAATCGCGTGGTTCGAGTCGGGGCCCGTCTTCGACGTGCGCGATCCCACCCGCGCGCGCGTCGTCGCACGCTACCCGAGCGCGCCGAACGACGTGCTGCTGTCCGGGTGGGTCCTGGGCCCGGCGCAGATCGCCGGGAAGGCTGCGCTCGTCGAGGTGCGGCGTGGCCGGGGGCGCGTGATCCTGTTCGGATTCCGCCCGCAGTACCGCGGACAGAGCCAGGCCACCTTCCCGCTCCTCTTCAACGCCCTGCGGACGGCCGCGCGCTGAG
>CAYHQJ010000193.1:0-3371 GCA_964358595.1 uncultured Gemmatimonadales bacterium | reverse complement strand
GGAGCAGGAGCGGGCCCGGCGCCGTGTCGCGGTGCCAGGCGTGGATCGCGTCGCACACCGCGAGGTCGCGCACCAGCACGGCGTGCAGCCACTCGCCCAGCACGTGCTCGGCCTCGGCCGCGTCCTCGCGCCGCGCGCGCACGAAGTCGGTGAGCGGGCCGAGCACCGCGCCCGGCCCGAACCGCTCGCGCGCCTCGAGCAGCGCCGCTGCCGCCGGGGCGAGGCCCACGTGGTCGCGCTCGAGCTGCGCCAGCGCGCCCTGCCGCGCCGCCGTCTGCGCGAGCGCTTCCTCCATAGCGCGCCGGTCGGCGCGCAACCGCGCCTCGTGCTCGCGCGCCTCGGAGAGCGCGTGCCGCGCGCGGTCGGCGTCGAGCCCGAGGTTCACCTGCCGCTCGGCCAGCGCCCCGTAGCGCTCGCCCGTCTCGTGCGCGTGCGCCGCGCCGACCTCGCGCTCGCGCGCCAGCGCCGCGCGCCGCGCCTCGGCGCGCGCCAGCTCCTCGCGCAGGTCCGCCAGCTCGCGCTCGAGCGCCTGCCGCTCGCCGTCCAGCCGCCGCACCTCTTCGGCCTGGTGCTGCAACGCCTCCTCGAGCGAGCGCAGCTCGGCGCGCTTGATCGCCAGCGCCTCGCGCGAGACGTCCTCGGCCTGCGAGCGCAGCTCCAGCTCCGTCTGCACCGTGCTCCGGTCGCGCTCGGCCGCCTCCCGCTCGGCCGCCGCCGCCTCGCGCTCGCGCTCCACCCGCACCGCGGCCGCCTGCGCCTCGGAGCGCTCCGCCAGCGCACGCTCGCGCCGCGCTCCCGCGTTCTGCGCCCGCTCGGCCGAGAGGGCGAGGTCGCTCTCCAGCGTCATCACCGCGACCCGCGCCTCGCCCACTCGCCGCTCCACCTCGGCGCGCCGCGCCTCGGCACCGGCCCGCGACTCGACCGCCGTCTGCCGCTCGCGCTCCCGCCCGGCCAGCGCCGCCCGCGCCGCCGGCAGCTCCACCGCCAGCGCCGCGCGCCGCTCCTCGAGCATCCGGAGCGCGGCATCGAGCGCCGCCACGTCGAACCGCGCCAGCGCCGCCACCACCCGGTAGCGCCGCGCCACCAGCTCGCCGTGCCGCTCCGCCCTGCGCCGCTGCCGCGCCAGGCTCCGCACCCGCGACTGCACCTCGGCGATCAGGTTCTCCACCTGCACCAGGTCCGCCGTCGTCTCCTCCAGCCGCCGCTCGGTGCTGCGCTTGCGCTCGCGGTACAGCCCGAGCCCCGCCGCCTCCTCGAACAGCGCCCGCCGGTCGTCGGGACGATCCGAGAGCAGGGCGTCCACCATCCGCGACTCGATCACCACGCTCTGGTTGGTGCCGAGGCCCGTGCCCGCCAGCTTCGCCAGCAGCTCGCGCCGCGTCACCGGCGCGCTGTTGATCAGGTACTCGCTCTCTCCCGAGCGCGAGACGCGCCGCGCGATCGCCACCTCCGCGAAGTCGAGGTCGAGCGTGCGGTCGGCGTTGTCGAAGTACAGCGCCACCTCGGCCACGTTCTGCGGCCGGCGGCCCGCCGAACCCTGAAAGATGACCTCCTCCATGCGGGCGCCGCGCAGCACGCGCGGGTTGTGCTCCCCGAGCACCCAGCGCACCGCGTCGGAGATGTTCGACTTGCCGCAGCCGTTCGGACCGATGATCGCGGTCACCCCGTCGTCCACGGACAGCTCGACGGTGTCGGCGAACGACTTGAACCCCGTAAGCTCCAGACGGCGCAGCTTCATGGCACGAATCCCACGCGCGGCACGAGCTCGCCCGCGCCCCCGGTTGCACTGAGGAGAGTGTGGAGCGCGGCGGCCTGCGCCGCGCTCTCGTAGGCGCCGGCGAACAGCCGGTACGTCCCGTCGGCCTGGCCGAGGATGAAACACGGCACGCCGGCCTCGCGCAGGCGGGAGCGCTCGGCCTGCGCGGCGTTGGGGCCGAGACCCCCGGCCAGGGCGAACGACAGCGGCACCGTGGCGACGGCACCCTCGCCCACCTGCAGCCACCCGCCGCTGTGCAGGCGGACGAGCACCGAGTCGGCGGCGCTCGAGTCGCGCAGCGGCCCGGCATAGACGCGGAACCGGCGGCCGAGCCGCGGCAGCTCGACCGGCACGACGATCGCCGGTGTGCCGCCCTGCTCGAGGCTGTCGGCGTCCACGTAGGCGTCGCGCAGCGAGGACCACGCCGAGACCTGCACCGCGTAGCCAAGCGTGTCCACCCGCGGCGGCGGGTGCGGCGTCGTGTCGCCTGGCGCGGGGGCGGGCGCGCTCTTCGCGAGGCCCGTGATCTCCGCCAGGTCGGCGCGGAACACGTAGCCCGCGACGCCCAGCGCCACGACGAGCGCGCCGGCGACCCACCCGACCCACGACGAGCGCCGCCGCCCCTCCACGAGCATCGCCAGCGGGGCGCTGCCGCGCTTGCGCAACGTGGGGCGCGCAGCCTCGCCCGCTGGTGCTTCGCCCGCGGGCTCGACGGACGCCGCCGCGACCTCCGCCGGCGCCCCGCCTTGCGCCGCCACCACCGCGAGCAGCGCGGCGCCGCGCCCGACCGCTTCGGCCACGGCCGGCGCCCGTGCTACGGCGGTGTCGAGGCCTTGGGGGGCGATCACGATCATCCCGTCGGGCTCGGCCGCCAGCGTCCCGACATGCTCGGCCGCGACGTAGAGGAGCAGCAGCGCCTCCTCGTGGCGGAAGCCCGCCGAGAGACGGCGCCAGCGCGGGTGCGCCACGAGCTGCTGCGCGTCGGGGGCGTAGGTGCCGGCCGGGATGAAGAAGAGGTTGGCCTCAGGCTGCTGCTGCGCGATGCGGTTCAGCGATGCGCCGTACTCGAACGCGTCCACGATCCCGTCCACGTTCGCGGCGCCGGCGACGTGGTGCAGCGTCGGCTCGTCCGCGAAGCAATCCACCAGCGCGGTGCGCCGGCCACCGGCCGCGGCGGCGCGCGCGATGGCCCAGGCGATCCCGGCGGCCCATGTGCGGTCGTCCGTCGCGGGCACGAGCGCGACGACCGCCGAGCCGCGCAGGATGCCGGGGAGGTGCTGCGCGAGCTCGGCGGCGCCGATCTGCAGGCCGGTCATGGGCGGGGCGGGGCCTCGCGGCCGCGGTCCACCACCCAGTAGGGGCGGTTCAGCGCGCGGCCCGCCGAGTCCGCGGCGTCGCGCGAGCGGTAGGGGCCGGTCATCACGCGCCAGCCGTCGCCCGGGTTCTTCGGCTCGACGACGGCCGCGGCGTGGCCCTCCGCCGTCAGCTCCTGGGCGAGTGCGCGCGCCCAGGTGTCGTTCCGTGAGACCGACACCTGGACCCACAGCGACGGGGGCGCCGCGGGCTGCGCCGCCGGGGCCGGCGCGGGAGCGGTCGGCTGGGCCCGGGCCGCGCG
>CAYHQJ010000192.1:0-3413 GCA_964358595.1 uncultured Gemmatimonadales bacterium | reverse complement strand
CGCGAGGCGGCAAACGGCGATCCGGCGCGCTACCGCTTCCCGCGGCCGATGCTGCACGGCGGCCAGCGCCTCGGGGACGCGGACTACCTCGACCTCTCGATGAGCGGCCTCAAGACCGCGCTCGTCCACGCCGTCCGCGCCGCCGCGGACCTCGACGCCGAGCGCCCGCACCTCGCGCGCGGCTTCCAGGACGCCGTCCTCGACGTGCTGGTCGCGAAGACGCTGCGCGCCGTGGGGGCCACCGGCCGCAGCCGCGTGGTGCTCTCCGGCGGCGTGGCGTGCAACCAGGCGCTGCGCGCGGCGCTGGCCGCGGCGCTCGCCGAGCGCGGCGCCACACTCCACACCCCGTCGCCGCGCCTCGCCACCGACAACGCCGCGATGATCGCGCGCGCCGGCCTCTTCCGCGCCGCCGAGGCGGGCCGCCCGGTGGACGCCGCGGCGCGCCTGCCCTTCCCCGGACTCGAGCGCCGATGACCGTCTACCCGTTCGTCGTGCACGTCGGCGGCTTCGTCATCACCGGCTACGGCCTCCTGATGATGGCCGGCTTCCTCGTGGGCGGCTGGGCGTACGCGACGGAGCTCGCCCGGCGCGGCCTCGACACGGCCATCGCCTGGGACACGGTGGTCTTCGCGATCGTGGGCGGCCTCGTCGGCTCGAAGACCTACTACGCCATCGCGTCGGGCCACGTGGACGCGCTCTTCTCCCGGGGCGGGCTGGTCTGGTACGGCGGCTTCTTCGGCGGCACCGCGCTGGTCTTCGCGTACATGTGGTGGAAGCGCCTGCCGATCCGCGCCCTCCTGGACGCCATCTCGCCCTCGCTGGCGGTTGGGTACCTGCTCGGCCGCGTCGGCTGCTTCCTCGTGAACGACGACTACGGGCGGCCCACGGACCTTCCGTGGGGGATGGTCTTCCCCCGCGGCGCGCCGCCGAGCACCGCGCGCAACCTCGCGGAGATGTTCAACGTCACCCTGCCACCGGGCACGCCGCCGGACCGGCTCCTCGCGGTGCACCCGACCCAGCTCTACGAGATCGGGATGACGTTCGTGGTGTTCGCGCTGCTGTGGCGCTGGCGCGCGCACCGTCACGGCGCCGGCTGGCTCTTCGGCGTCTACCTCATCCTGACGAGCGTCGAGCGGATCATCGCCGAGGTGTTCAGGGCCAAGGACGACCGGATCCTGGGCCCCGTCACCGTCGCGCAACTGCTGAGCGTGGGCCTCGTACTGATCGGCGTGTGGCTGACGCGGCGCTACGCCGCGGAGGCCCGCGAGGGAGTGAGAGGTCAGACGTGAGGGGTGAGACGAGAGGAGTGAGAAGGCGCACGCCTCCTCACTCCTCGCCCCTCACCGAGCCCAGTGCGACGGGGTCCGCCCCCGAGGCGGGCTCTGCCACACCCTCATCGGCCACGCCGTGACGCGCGGACGACCGACAAGAGGGCCCTCCGAACCGAAAGGACCGCTACCTGCGTGCGCGCCCCGTTTCTCACCGCCATTCTGCTCGCCGGCGCCACTGCGCCGCTGACGGCCCAGCGACCGTTGCTCTCGCAGCCGCTTGACAGTGGCGTCGTAGTTCGGTTGCGGCTCGGCGCTGGAACGCGCGAGGCTGGTCGACTAATCACGCCGTTCGCGCCGCACTCCACTGCCCTTAGGTACTGCCCCTGGCCGGCGCGGCCGTGCGCGGTCGGCGACGATCGGTACATCGTGCGGCCTGCTTCAACCGTGCTCGCATTGGAAGTCCGTCGCGGGTCCTACGCACGCGTCGGCGCCGCAATCGGCGCCGTGCTGGGAGTGGGGGTTGGACTCTTCGTGGTGGGGGGAGGGATTAGCACCGAGACCGGGAGTACTGCGAGGCTTCGAGGTCTACCCCTTGTCGCCTCCGCGGCGGCGAGCCTCGTAGCCGTCGGTGCGTTCGGCGCGATGATCGGCAGCGCCTTCTCGCGATGGGAGGTGGCCAAGTAGCACGCCCTCCGGGCAGCGCTTGGTACGGAAGCGGCTCTGGGAACTCGCAGTCCCCCAGCATCCTGTCACCAACCCGTCTCCACAACCACACCTAGTCGGCCGCGGCGTGCTCCGGCCGCTCCGGCGGCGGCAGGTCATGATCGGGGCGCGTCGCGGGGGGGGCAGTTCTGCGGCGCACCGGGCGAGGGCCACGGGCGCTCCTCGCGCGAGAGCCGCCGTGCCGCGGTGAGGCGCGGGGCGCGTATCGCCGGGGCCGGCGCGGCGGGCCGCCGCCGCGCGCCACGGCCGCACCACGAGCGTCCAGCCGAGCGCGGCGAGGAGCGCCGCGACGAGCACGCACTGCGCCGCCAGCGTCTCCACGGTGGGGTGGATGCCGAGGAATTCGCTGGTTGGACCGCCGCGCATGGGCGTCGCGCTGATCCACGAGCCCTCCTGCAGCTCCGTCACGCCGCGGCCCGCGAAGACGAACGCCATCAGGTACAGCAGGCCGCCCGTCCCCGCGAAGAACGGCCGCAAAGGCACGCGCAGCCCGAACCGCTCGATGGCGACGTACAGCAGCACGAGCGCCGCCGCGCCCGCGAGGAGGCCGGCCGTGACCGGCGCCGCGCCCTCCGGACCCGCGGTGCCGAACAGCGCCTGGTAGAAGAGGACGGTCTCGAAGCCCTCCCGGTACACGGCCAGGAACGCGGCCGCCGCGAGCGCCAGCGTGCCACCGCCCTCCACCGCGCCGCGGATGCGCTCCCGCACGAACCCTTGCCACGTCGCCGCGTCGATCTTCGAGACGAGCCAGAACGACACGTAGAAGAGCACCACCGCCGCCACCAGCATGACGGCACCTTCCAGCACCTCCCGGTGCGCGGGCGCGACCTGGACGAGCCGCACGAACACAGCCGCCGTCACGAGGCTCGCCGCCACCGCCAGCGCCACGCCCAGCCACACCTCGCGCCGCCGCGACGCCGCTCCCGACTTCACAAGCACCGCCACGATGGCGCCGATGATGAGGATCGCCTCGAAGCCTTCGCGCAGCAGGAGCAGGAAGCTCTCGGCGAAGAGGCCCGCTCCCGACGGCCGCTCCGCGAACACCGCCGCGGTCCGTGCCAGGAGCCGCTCGAGGTCTGCGTGCCGCCGCGCCAGCTCCGCCGGCCCGGCGCCGGCTCCGGCCGCCTGACGGAACGCCGCGAACGCCCCTTCCGTCTCCGCAACGAGCTTCGGCTCGCTCACCCGCAGCGCCATCTCGATCCCCTCGAAGGCGAGGTAGGCGTCGAGCGCCTGGGCCGCCGCGCCGGCCGCGTCCCCGCTCTCGGCAATGGCGCGCGCGCGCCGCAGCGTTGCGCGCACGGTGGCGAGGGCGAGGGCGCGCAAGGCGTCGGGAACCCGCGCGGCGGTCGAGTCGCCGAGGGCGACGACGTACGCCGTGACGTCCCACCGATCCTCGTGTGTCAGCGCCGGCGCGAACGC
>CAYHQJ010000191.1:0-3428 GCA_964358595.1 uncultured Gemmatimonadales bacterium | reverse complement strand
CGGCGTCCGGTTCTCGTACGCCGGCCGGCGCGGCGGCGTGAACGGCCGCTCGGTCAGCTGCCGCAACGCCTCCTGGATCCCGCGCTCGAGCTGCGGGTCGGTGCCGCGCGCGAGCTGCGTGGGGTCGTCCACCACCGCGATGTCCGGGTCCACGCCGTGGCCCTCAGCGAACCACTCGCCCTGCGGGCTGTACATCCGGAACGTCGGCACCGTGACGTTGCCGCCGTCAATGAGCGGCGGCGCGCCGGTGATGCCGATCAGCCCGCCCCACGTCCGCATCCCCACCAGCGGCCCGAGCCGCGCCTCGCGGAAATAGTAGGGGAAGGCATCGCCGCCCGAGCCGCTCCAGCCGTTGATCAGCATGACCTTCGGCCCGAAGTGCGCGTGCGGCGGCCACTGCCAGTCGTGCCCGTCGCGCACCGCCCACCACGCGAGCGGCGGCCGGTCGAGCAGCTCGATGAACCGGTCGGGGATCTGCCCGCCGCTGTTGAACCGCTCGTCCACGATCAGCGCGTCCTTCGTGAACTGCGCGGCGAACTGCCGCACCAGCTCGGTCTGGCCGTCGATCCCCGTGCTCGGCACGTAGATGTAGCCGACGCGCCCGTTTGAGGCTTCCTCCACGCGGCGGCGGTTCGCCTCGATCCAGGCGAGGTGCCGCAGGCGCGTCTCCTCGCGCAACGCCTCGACGACGAGGCGGCGCGCGCCGCCCATCGTGGGCCGATCGTTGACCGTCAACTCCACCGTGAGGCCCGCGAGCCCGGCGAACGCGGCCCACGGGTCCGCGGACGTATCCACCGGCACGCCGTTCACCGCGAGCACGTAGTCGCCCTGATGCACGTTCACGCCCGGCTGCGAGAGCGGCGAGCGCACTTCGGCGTCCCACGGCGCGCCGTCGATGATCCGCGCGATCCGGTACGCCCCGTTCTCGAGCGCCCAGTCCACGCCGAGCAGGCCGACGCTCCGTTGCTGCTCGGCCTCGAGATCGCCGCCGCCGCGGTAGGTGTGCGACGCGTTGAGCTCGGAGATCAGCTCGCCGATAACGAAGTTCACGTCCCAGCGGGTCACGCAGTCGTCCAGCAGCCTGCCGTAGCGCCCCCGCATGGCGTTCCAGTCCACGCCGTGCATGTTCGCGTCGTAGAAGAAGTCGCGCTCGAAGCGCCAGACGTCGGTGAAGATCTGCCGCCACTCGGCGCGCGGATCCACCGGCGCCTCCAGCTCGGCGATGCGGAGCGGGTTCTCCAGCTTCTGGTCCGCCTTGAGGTCGATGATGGCGAATTGCCGGCCGTCCCGGACCAGCAGCCGCTTGCCATCGGCCGACAGCTCGTAGTCGTCGGCGTCGGCCACAACGGTCGACTCTTCGCGCTCCTTGAGGTCCCACCACACGATGGGGCTCTTGTTGTCGGTGACCCCCGCCATCGGCAGCCGGCGGAAGACGACCTTGCCGGACACCGCGCGGAGATCCGCGTAGTTGCCCGCGGCCGGCGGCAGAACTGTGAGCCGCTGCTCGAAGCCGGCCGTGTCGATCTCGACCGGTGCGGGTGGCGTGGGCCGGCGCGGCGTCGTGGTGTCGGCGGCCGGACGGCCGCCGCGGCCGCGCGCGGCTTGCGCGCCCGCAGCCGGCGTCGCGGCTGGCGCCGCCGCCGCGCTGTCGCTCTTCACCGAGTCCTGGTCGTTGCGCGGCGCGAGCGGCGAGGGCACGTCGCGGCGTAGCGACACCGCCACGACGTTGGTCGCGTTGGGATAGACCCAGCTGTTGTCGATGTCACTGTAGATCGGCCGCATGGTGCGGTTCGAGAGGAAGTACAGGTACTTCCCGTCCGGGTCGAAGACCGGGGCGACGTCGTTGTAGTAGCCCGAGGTGACCTGGACACTACGGCCGCCACGCGTGTCGAACAGGTAGATGGCCGAGCGCTGGTTGACGAGGTCGCGCTCGTAGGCGAGCCAGCGGCTGTCGGCCGACCAGCTGGCGCGGAAGCCGTCGAGCTCCCCCTGGTACCAGTACAGTGCCCGGCCCACGCTCACCGTCTGGCCGGTCTCGGTGTCGAAGATCCTGATCGTCATCGTCTGGTCCACGAACACGAGCTTCTTGCTGTCGGGCGACCAGTACAGGTGGTAGCGGTAGCCGGGGCCGTACGAGGTCAGCTTCCGCTCCTGCCCCGTGCCCGTCACCGGGCGCACGTACAGCTCGTACTCGCCAGTGCGGTCGCTCCAGTAGGCGACCTGCCGGCCGTCAGGGGACCAGGCAGGATAGCGCTCAGCCACGCCCGAGCTCTGGGTGAGGTTCAGGACGGGTCCGTAGCGCGCGGGAAGAGAGAACACGTCGCCCCGGGCCTCGAAGATCGCGCGCTGGCCGTTGGGCGAGATCGTCGCGTTCAGGATGCTCGAGTCGGCGCGCGCGACCCGCAATCGCAGTGTCGCGAGGTCGGTCACCACGGTCACCGGGACCTCGCGCATCTGCTCGGTGCCGAGGTCGAGCAGGTAGAGCCTGCCGCCGGCCTGGAAAACGATGTCGCTCGGGCCGATGGCCGGGAAGGTGATGTCGAAGTCGGTGAAGTGGGTGACCTCGCGCGTCTGGCGCGTGTCCGGGTCGTAGACCCAGATGTTGTGGCGCTGCCCGGGGTCGCGGTCGGACATGAAGTACAGCCTCCGGCCGTACCACATCGGCTGCGCGTCGTCGGCGTCGTTCTGCGTGAGGTTCTGCGAGGCGAACGTCTGGAGGTCGAACAGCCAGAGGTCGGGCGCCCACCCGCCGCGGTAGCGCTTCCAGGTGCGGAAGTCCAGGCTCATCGGCATGTACGCGATCTGCCGGCCGTCGGGCGAGATCGCGCCGAACTCGCCGTAGGGCACGGGCAACCGCTCCGGCATCCCGCCCGTCGCGCTCACGCGGTAGAACTGGCTGTAGCGCTGGCGGCCGCTCGCCATCGACGTCGCGACCAGCAGCGACCGGCCATCCGGGTACCAGTCCACGAGGCGGTCAGCCATCGGGTGGTGGGTGATGCGCGTGGCCGTCCCGCCTTGGGCGGGGACGACGTACACGTCGGTGTTGCCGTCGTAGTTGGCGCTGTAGGCCAGCTTCGTCCCGTCGGGCGAGAACCGCGGGAACAGCTCCTCGCCGCGGGGCGTGGTGAGCCGTTGCGCCGTGCCGCCGGTCTTGGGCACGACCCAGATGTCGCCCGCGTACACGAACGCGATCTGCGTCGCGGACACGTCGGGATGGCGGAACATTCGGGCGCTGACCTGCCCGGCGAGGGTGGACGGGACCGCAGCGACGGCAGCGGCAAGCATGGAAACGGTCGAAAGGAGCCGACGCATCTGGGTCTCCGGTAGCGTTGATCCGGGCCGAAGGATACACTATGACGGCCGCGGCGCGAGGGCCCCGCCCGACACCCCCGGGGTTCCCGGAAGAACGGGTGGAAAGGCCGCGGCCC
>CAYHQJ010000190.1:0-3478 GCA_964358595.1 uncultured Gemmatimonadales bacterium | reverse complement strand
CGAGCGAGGACCTGCTTCTTGGTCTCAAGCGTCACCAGCGGCGCGAGGTCGTAGCCCATGATCCACGGCGCCGGCAGGTGCGCCGACGTGGGCACCAGGTCGCCGAGGAAGCAGGCCGTCTCACCGCCGTCGCTCACCAGGATGGACTGGTGGAACGGGACGTGGCCGGGCGTGGGGAGCACGCGGATGCCCGGCAGGGCCTCCACCTCCCCCTCCACGAGCCGCCACCGGCCCGCCGCACCCACCGGCGCGAAGTTCGGCGCCAGGTAGCTGGCGCGGATCCGCTCGTTGAGGGACCCGGCGAACTCGAGCTCGCCCTTCTGCACGATGTACACGGCGTTCGGGAACGCGAGTTCCACCGCGCCGCCCTCGCGCTGCACCGTATTGCCGCCGGCGTGGTCGAAGTGCAGGTGGGTGTTGATGACCCAGCGTACGTCCTCGGAGCGGTGGCCCGCCTCGGCGAGCGCGTCCTCGAGCGCCGTGGGGCCCTGCCGCCCCGCGTTGTCGATACCGTAGATGTCGAGGAACTTCTCGTTCTGCTTGTTGCCGACGCCGCTGTCCACCAGGACCAGGCCGTCCGGGTGCTCGACGAGCAGGCAGCGCAGGGCGAGCGGGATGCGGTTGCGCGCGTCGGCGGGGATGCGCCGCTCCCACAGCGGCTTGGGCACCACGCCGAACATGGCCCCGCCGTCCAGCCGCTGGAGGCCGCCCTCGAGCGTCCAGCAGGTGAGCCCGCCGACGGTGAACCGCGCCGCCGACCCGTTCACCGCGCCAGGCCCTCCAACTCCTCCCAGGTCCGGATCCCGCGCTCCCGCGCCCGCGCCAGCAGCCGCTGGAGCACGCGCGCGGTCACGACCGCGTCCCCGGCGGCGCGATGCCGGGCGTCACTCTCGATGCCGAAGAACTGCATCAGGCTGTCGAGGCTGCGGCGCTCCAGCTCAGGCACCAGGTGGCGCGCCAGCCGCACCGTGCAGGCGCGCGGCATCCGGAGCGCCAGCTCGCGGGCGCGCTCGACCTCGGCCGACACGAACCGCCAGTCGAAGCGGGCGTGGTGGGCGACGAACACCCGGCCCGCCAGCGCCGCCAGCACGGCGTCGGCCACGGCGGCGAAGCAGGGCGCGCCGCGCACCATGTCCTCGGTGATGCCGGTGAGGGTGACGATACGCCAGGGGATCGCGCGCTCCGGGTTCACCAGCGAGGCGAACGCCACCGCCACGCGCGGCCCGTCCACGTGGACCACCGCGATCTCGGTGACGCGGTCCCCGCGGCGCGGGCTCAGGCCGGTCGTCTCCACATCCACCACGGCCCAGCGCACCTCGTCCAGCGCCACGCCCCGCCAGGCCGGCTCGGGCACCAGGCTCCACAGCCCGTCCACGTCGAAGCTGAAGCGCGGGTCCGCGCCGAGGAACGCGGTGGTGAGCCGCTCCGCCACCGCGCGGTTGGCGCGCGGCAGGCCGAGGACGTCGCGCACGATATCGAGCGGGGGGCGTGGCCCCTCGCGGAGGTAGGCGAGCGCGCGCTCGGAGAGCGTCCTCACGGATCGTCCCGGCGGAGCGGCATCGTCATGCAGCGGGGGCCGCCGCCGCCGCGCAGCAGCTCGCTCCCCTTGATCCCGACCACCGCGCGGGCGTCCGCCGCGATCGTCTCCTCTCCGGCGAGGAACTTCCGCGCCGGCACGATTTGGAACCCGGCCTTCTGCATTTCGCGCATCGTCGCCTCGTGCCGGTCGTACCCGATCACGACGCCCGGCCGCACCGACACGAAGTTGCACCCCGAGCCCCACTGCTCGCGCTCCTGCTCGGCGCGGCCGGTCCCGCCGCAGAAAATCGGCTCGAGCGGGAGGTCCACCGCGGCGAGCGCGGCGAACAGGTTCGGCATCTCCTTCACGCCCGAGCGGCCCCTGCGCCGGTGCAGCACCGCGAGCCGCCCCGGGCCGACGAAGTGCGGCGGGTAGATTGCGCACAGCTCGCGGTCCACCTGGGTAAAGATCATGTCGAGGTGGATCGCGGTCGGCTCCTTCGGCATCACGACCACGATTACGTCGGTCACGCCGCAGCGCTCGAAGATCAGATCCGCGAGATTGTCGAGCGCGGCCGGCGAGCTGCGCTCCGAGAAGCCGAGCAGCACGAGGTCGGGCCGCAGCGGGTGGACGTCGCCCCCCTCGAGGTTGAACGTCGGGCGCCGCTCGTCCGCGCCGTCGTAGAGGATCCCCGCGTTCTCGAACGCCGGGTGCCAGCGGAACAGCGCCGAGAAGAGCAGCTCCTCCGTCCACCGCACGTCGTAGCGCATCGAGCCGACCACCGCGTGGCGGCCGATCACGATCCCCACGTCGCGCGTGAAGAAGAGGTTCGGCAGGGGCGGCAGCAGGTAGCCCGACTCGTTGAGCGCCGCGGCGATCGGGCCCGGCTGCTCGAGCACCCCGGCGATCAGCACGTCCACCATGTCGCGCACGGGGAGCTTCGCCAGCCGCTGGCCCAGCGGTTCCGACGGGACGACATCGAGCGTGCGCTCCACCAGCCGGTCCCGTACCCCGGGCTGCGCCAGGATCTCCGCCAGCGCGTCGCGCACCTGGATCACATCGGCGAAGCGCTCGAGCACCGCGACGAGCTGCCGGTGCTCCTTCCGCGCGAACTCCACGTCGATGATGTCGTCGTACAGGTAGTCCTCGCGCGTACCGGGCGTGACGCCGAGCAGCTCGGCGCCGGGGGTGTGCACGAGCACCGAACGCAGCGGCCCGATTTCGGAGGTGACGGAGACGGGCGGCATCAGGTCCGCCTGCGGGTGAGGGCGAAGGACAGCGCCTCGAGCTCGAGGGCCATGTTCACGTTGATCACCGCGACGCCGGGCGGCACCTGGAGCGCCACCGGCGCGAAGTTGAGCAGCGCGCGCACGCCGCTCTTCACCAGGCGCTCGGCGATGTCCTGCGCCGCCGCCGCGGGCGCGCCGATCACCGCGATGTCCGCCGGCTCGGCGGCGAGATCCACCTCGAGGCGCCGCATGCTGCGCACCTCGTGCCCGTCGAGCGACCGCCCGACCTTCGACGGGTCGGCGTCATAGATCGCCGCGATCCGGAAGCCGCGCGCCGCGAAGCCGGGATAGTCGGCAAGCGCCGCGCCGATCCGCCCCGACCCGACCAGGACCACCCGGTATCCGCGCCCCAGGCCGAGGATCTCGCGGAGGCGCGCCGCGAGCTGGAGCACCGGATACCCGATCCCGCGCTTGCCGAACGAGCCGAAGAACGAGAGGTCCTTGCGCACCTGTGCCGGCGTCGCGCCGCCCCGCTCGGCCAGGGCCCGCGATGACACGGTCGTCTGCTCCTGGCGCCCGCACTCGTCGAGGTACTGGAGGTACAGGGACAGCCGCCGGATGGTGGATGCCGCAACGTGCCGCACGCGCGAGCCTTGTGAACGATTTCACAAAGCTAGAAGGTCGGGATTGCCCGGGCAAGCGCGACGAAGCCTTCCGGCGGGATCTCTTC
>CAYHQJ010000189.1:0-3495 GCA_964358595.1 uncultured Gemmatimonadales bacterium | reverse complement strand
CTTGAGCGCGGAAGCGCCAGGTAAGCTTGCCGTTCGCGCCGCGCGGCGTGGCCGTCCCCGCCCCGCGATCAGCAGCGCCGACGACGTGCGCGACGGCGCCGCCGCGCCGCGCCCCGGCGAGACGCGAGCGCACCGCGGGCGACAGCACGTCAGCGGCGTTGTCGAGCGTGCCCGTCGCGCCGACCAGCCAGCCTTCGGGCACCGTCAGCGCGACGTCGTAGTCGCCGTAGCCGAAGTAGAACTCCGCCCCGCCCATGTACGGGTCGGTCTGCCAGCCGGGCGACACGTCGTCGAACACGGCGAGCGCGGGATACCAGTACGAGACGAAGAACACCTCGCCGTCCTGCCCACCGCGCGGCGCGCCGTCGGGCGGCACGGTGAACGCCCACGCGAACTCCAGGTCCACGGAGCCACCCGGCAGCAGCGGCGCCGCGGGGTGGAGGCGCAGGATCGTGGCCGACACCTGGTAGCCTGTGCCCTCGCCGTCATCGCGCAGCAGCGCAAGCTCGCGGCCGCCGCTCGCGACACGCGAGAGCTCGACGCCGCCGGTCACGGGCACGATCGCGCGGCGCGGCGCGTTCGGGGCGAACAGGTTCTGCTCGAGGTGGAGGTAGATGTCGAGGATCGTGTCCGGCGAGTTGTTCGTGTACCGCACCCACTCGCGGCCCGTCAGCCGGCGCGCCGCGGGATCCAGCTCCGCCTCGATGCGGTAGGTCGCGCGGTTGGTCCAGTAGTTGCTTCCCGGCCGGCCGGTGCGCGTGCGCGTCCCGCGCTCGACCGCTCGCGCGAAGGCGGGCGTTTCGAACACCGGGTACGGCCGCGGCCGCGCGGTGGCAGCCGGTGCGGGCGCGACGCGCTGGGCCTGACCGGTGGACGGGCACACGGCGAGCAACAGGGCGGCCGCCCAGGGGACGTGGGAACGCATCGGGTTCTCCGGAGAAGAGTCGGGTGGCAGGCTCACGACGGCGACGAACGAGGTGACGCGCCAGGAGGGACTCGAACCCCCGACCCGCAGCTTAGAAGGCTGCCGCTCTGTCCACCTGAGCTACTGGCGCTGACGACCGGTCCTCAGAGTCGCAGCGGCGCTGAGGGCGCAGTCGGACAGCAGTATACAGCACTCCGTCCCCGATTATCCAGACTCCGGGCGATGGAGCGCACACCGAGGGTCTGCGCGATCGGCGCGTAGGCGGCGGGGCCCGCTGCGGGCCGTCAGCGAACCGACGGGTTGCATGGCGCTCCCGCCTCCGCCAGCGCCGCGCGCATCTCGAGCGCGGTCTGCCAGCGGCGGTCGGGGTCCTTCGCGAGCGCTTTCCTCACCACGCGGGCCAGCGACTTCGAGACCTCCGGCCGGAGTTGGCGCACGTCGGGGACCACGCCGCGCTGGTGCAGCTGCATCACCTGGGCCTCGAGCGGATGCTCGTACGGCGGCTGGCCCGCGAGGCACTCGAACAGCACGCAGCCCAGCGAGTACAGGTCGGTGCGGTGGTCCACCGCGCCGCCCGCGGCCTGCTCGGGGCTCATGTAGGCCGAGGTGCCGACGGTGAAGCCGGAGCGCGTGACGCGAGGCCCCTCCGACGCCGCGACGGCGCGCGCGATCCCGAAGTCGAGGAGGACCGCGCCCCCGGGCGCGAGCACGATGTTGTCCGGCTTCACGTCGCGGTGCACGATGCCGCGGCCGTGCGCGTGCGCGACCGCGTCGAGCACTTCGCACGAGCCCTTGAGCGTGGGCGGGATCGGCGCCTGCTGATGCCGGTCGAGCCACTCGCGCAGCGTCGGCCCCTCGACCCACGACATGACGTAGAACACCAGCCACTCTGCCTCGCCGTAGTCGAGCAGCCGGGCGATGAACGGGTGGTCGAGCTGGGCGAGGACGCTGATCTCGCGGAGGAAGCGCTTGGCCGTGAGGCTCGAGAGCAGCTCGGGCCGGAGCACTTTGAGTGCGACGGGATTGCCCGACTTATCGCGGGCGCGGAACACCCGTGCGGCTCCGCCGCGTGCGACCTCGACTTCGATGTCGTACTTATCCCCGAGGTACTCCCGGACCATCGTCAGCAGGTCGCGCGGGATGTGGCCTCCCAGTCCCAGCGTCGCCGGGTCTAACCTCGGGGTTCCGCTGTCCAACCGCAAGCGCACCTCGCTGCGACTGTCGTGAGGGGGTCGGCCGCCTGTTGCGGTTTGCCGATCGCTCTCCAATGCCCTAGCATGGGGCGCATGCGTCAAGCAAACGTCAGGCGCGTTTTCGCCCTGTGTTGCGTCGCCGCAACTTCGGTCGCCACGGCGCAGACGCGCGTGGTCCTGCTGGGCACCGGCAACCCCACCGCGAACCCCGAGCGCTCGGGGCCCGCCGTCGCGGTCGTCGTGAACGGGAGCGCTTACCTGGTGGACGCGGGGCCCGGCGTCGTGCGGCGCGCCGAGGCGGCCCGGCGTGGTGTGGCGGAGCTCGCCCAGGAGAACCTGCGCATCGTCTTCCTCACCCACCTGCACTCCGATCACACCCTCGGCCTGCCCGATCTGATGCTCACGCCGTGGGTGTTGGGCCGCGAGGCGCCGCTCGAGGTGTACGGGCCGCGCGGAACCGCCGCCACGACGCGGCACCTCGCGGCGGCGTACGCCGAGGACGTGCGGCGGCGGCTCGACGGCCGGCAGCCGCAGAACACGACAGGCTGGCGGGTGAACGCGCACGAGATCCGGCCCGGGCTCGTGTACGCGGACAGCAACGTGTGGGTGATCGCGTTCCGCGTGCCGCACGGGAACTGGGAGGAGGCGTACGGCTACCGGTTCGAGGCGGCGGACCGGTCGATCGTGATCTCGGGCGACACGCGCGCGAGCGATGCAGTGGTCGAGGCGTGCCGTGGGTGCGACGTGCTCGTGCACGAGGCGTACAGCGACGCCGGGTTCCGCGCGCTGCCCCCCGAGTGGCAGCGGTATCACGCGGGCTTCCACACCTCGGCGAGCGAGCTTGCCGCGCTGGCGGCGCGCGCGCGGCCGGGGCTGCTCGTACTGACGCACCTGCTCACCTGGGGCGGCGTGCCGTACGACAGCATCCTGGGCGAGGTGCGGCGCGGGTACGGCGGGCGGGTGGTGCTGGGGAGCGACCTCGACGTGTACTGAGTCACTCCTTGACGCGCCGCCCCGTGGGTTCTCAATTGGCGTCGTGACCGCGCCGCCCGTACCCTGCACGACCTGCGCGACGCCGCTGCCGGCGGACGCACAGTTCTGTCCGCGCTGTGGCACGCGCACGCCCACCCAGGTCTCCGGCGGCGGCACCACCACGCTCGCCGAGCCCGACGCTCCCGACGCCCTCGCCGAGCAGCGCGAACGGCTCCAGCGCGCGCTCGGCGCCGACTACCTCGTCGAGGAGCTGCTCGGCAGCGGCGGCTTCGCTCAGGTCTGGGCCGCGCAGGACCGCAAGCTGCACCGCCGCGTGGCCGTGAAGGTGCTGCACCCCGAGCTGGTTCCGTCGCGCGCGCTGATCGAGCGGTTCCAGCGCGAGGC
>CAYHQJ010000188.1:0-3511 GCA_964358595.1 uncultured Gemmatimonadales bacterium | reverse complement strand
CGGTGAACGGCTTACCGTCGTGCCACCGCACGCCGTCGCGGAGCGCGAACGACCAGCGCGTGCCGTCGGCTGAGCCCGACCACTCGGTCGCGAGCCAGGGGATCGTCTTCTGCGAGTCCTTCCACACCAGCGTGTCGAAGGAGAGGCTCATGTTCACCCACCCCGGGCCGCGCACGAACGCGTAAGGCGTCGGATAGCCCCGGTCGCCACCGGCGACGCGCAGGACGTCGAGGCGCGCCGGAGCAGCCGGGCTCGCCGGAGCAGCCGGGCTCGCTGGCGCACTGACGGTCGGGCCGCACGCCACCGCGACCACCGCGAGAGCGGTCCAGAGCGCGCGGCGCAGCGATCGCATGACCTTGGGCATCGACGTTCCCCTCCTGATCGTTCGATCCGTCACTCGCCACCACCGAGCCGCCGGTCGAGCCGCGCCTCGAGCGCGATGCCGAACAGCGCGAGCGCGATGAGCAGTCCGGAGAGCGCGAGCGCCGCGGGCAGCACCGACCAGGCCCAGCGGCCGGTGAAGTACACCGCCTGGTCGCGTAACGCGAAGGAGATCATCGAGCCCCAGCTCTTCACCGTCGGGTCGCCCAGGCCGAGGAACGCGAGGCCGGACTCGATGAGGACCGCGCGGCCCGCGTTCGCCACGAACGCCGCGGCGATGATCGGCGCCACCGCCGGAAGCAGGTGCCGGCGCAGGATGTGGAGCGGCCCGGCGCCGAACGACCGCGCGGCGCTCACGTAGGTGAGCGACCGCAGCGAGAGCGCCTGCGCCCGGATGACCCGCGCCGTCCGTGGCCACGCGAAGAGCACGATGACCGCGATGACGTTCGCGAGATTGCCGCCCAGGTAGCTCGCGATGACGATCATCACCGGCAGTCGCGGCAGCGTCATGAAGACGTCGACGGCACGCATGACCGCGAAGTCGGCCCAGCCGCCCGCGCCGCCGGCGAGCAGCCCGACGAGCACGCCCACCGCCACGGCGCTCGCGCCGGCGAGGACCGCCACGAGCAGCGAGACGCGCGCGCCGTAGACGAGCTCGCTCAGCACGTCCTGACCGACGTCGTTCGTGCCGAGCGGATGCGTCGGCGACGGCGGCTGGAACGGCCGGGCAACGTACGCGTAGGGGTCGGCCGGCGCGATGAGCGGTGCCGCAACGGCGACGAGCGCGTAGAGCGCGATGATCGCGACGGCGATCCCGCGCATGCCGAGCCCGAGGCGGGGCACGCGGCGGGCCGGCGGGATGGGCAGGCGCAGCACCGCCGAGTAGCTCACGGCGCCGCGACGCGCGGATCGAGCCGCGCGTAGAGCCGGTCCATGACGAGGTTCGCCGCGAGCACCGTGACGCTGATCACGAGCAAGGCCCCTTGGAGCAGCGGGTAGTCGCGGTAGGCCACCGCGTCGAAGAGCAGCCGCCCCATGCCGGGATAGGCGAAGAGCGTCTCCACGAGGACGGCGCCGCCCACGGCGAAGCCGACCTGGACCGACAGCTGCGTCACGAACGGCAGCAGCGCGTTCCGCAGCGCGTGCCGGTACTTGAGGAGCCGCTCGGGCAGGCCCTTGGCGCGCGCGACGGCGATGTAGTCCTCCCGCAGGATCGAGACGACGCTGGCGCGGACGAGCAGGAACTTGGCGCCGATCAGCGACAGCGCGAGGGTGACGAGCGGAAGCACGAGATGGGCAGCGACGTCGAGCGCCCGATCGAAGGGCGTGCCCGCCCCGAACGGGCGGTACGCGCCGCCGAGCGGCAGCCAGCCGAGCTGGACCGCGAACACCACGATCAGCACGATGCCGAGCACGAAGACCGGCACGCTCTCGACGATCAGGAAGAAGCCGACGAGCAGCGTGTCGCGCTTCGTCCCGCGCGCCCACCCGGCCTCGACGCCCGCGACGACGGCGATGACGCTGGCGATCGCGATCGCGCCGAGCACCAGGAGCAACGTCCAGGGCAACCGCGCGACGAGCACCTCACCCACCGGCGCGGAGTAGCCGATGGAGAAGCCGAGGTCGCCGCGGACCGTTGCCGCCAGGTAGCGCGCGAACTGCTCCGGCAGCGGCAGGTCGAGCCCGTAGTAGGAGAGGACGCGGTCGCGCGTCGGATCGTCGCCGATGAAGCGCCCGCTCGACGGATCGGCGAGCTGATCGAGCGGATCGCCGGGCATGAAGCGCGGCAGCGCGAAGTTCAGTGCGAGGACGACCGCAAGCGTCGTGAGGTAGAGCCCGATCCCTGCGCCCAGCGATCGGCGCCCCGAGGCCACGGCCGCGCCTACATGCGGCGGTCGGCGCGCTCGAAGCAGGGGATGCAGAGCGTGCGGCCGCCGAAGCGACGCGTCCGCGTCTCCATGGCCGGCTCGCCGCACTCCTCGCACGGGAGCGAGGCGTGGACGCGTGCGGGCCGCGGCGGACGATCGCCCGCCGGCGTGATGCTGAAGAGCTGCTCCTCGGGCATCGCGAGGACACGGTCGGCGCGCTCCAGCTGCTGGCGCTGGAACCGCTCGCGCTCCTGGTCGCTCGCGGCGCCGCCGAAGACCCGGCGGCGGAGCTCGTCGCGCTCCGGCTCCGGCGGCCCCCAGGCGTCTGGCCGGGTGGTGATGCGGAGTCCCTTGCCGTCGGAGCGCCGGTAGAACGTATACGCGTTCTTCCCGTAGTCGCGGTGGATGAGGTTGCCCTTGCCGAAGGTGCAGCCGACGAGCGACTGGATGGCGTCGACGGCGCACATGTCGGTCTCGACGACGGCGACGACCTCCTCGTCCGCGGCGTGCGGACCGATCTCACGCAGAGCGATCCGCGCGGCGCGCACGCCCATGGCGAGCCCAGGGCACATGTGACCGTGGAACCCGACCGCGCGCTCCACGTCGGCGTCCACCCGCTCCACCAAGGCCGGTGAGGATACATCACCTGACAGCCCAGTGGCTGGTTCGGGGACCGCGGGGGCGATAGGGGTGGGTCGGCTCAGACGCTCGGCCTCGGCGACGCGCGGATCCTCCTGCGGCACGTGCTACCGAACGCGATCGTCGTGGTCGTGGTGAGCGCCGCGCTGCAGGTCGGCACCGCGATCCTGGTGGAGGCGAGCCTGAGCTTCCTCGGCCTCGGCGACCGCAGCCTCGTCAGCTGGGGCCGCATGCTGAACGACGCGCAGCCGTTCCTGCGGCTGGCATGGTGGATGTCGGTCTTCCCGGGGACCGCGCTCGTGCTCACGGTCCTGGGCGTCAACCTGCTCGCCGACGGCATCTACCAGACCTGGGATCCGCGCGCCCGGCGCGGCTGAGACGGGCGAGCCGGGCCGGCCGAGAGGGTCGACACGGCGAGAGCGCCAGGCGCGGCGTCGAGCGCTCGCGCCAGGAATTTCATCAAACAGCCTTGATGCTCGACATAGCGTTTGATCTCCTCCAGTTCAGCGTGGCGCTGGCGGGTGATCAGTTCGGAGCGCGCCAGGTCCGGTTCCCAAGGGTTGGCGGTGCGCGCATAGACGCTTCGGCGGTGTTCCACGGCCCCGTCCACTTCCAGCAATCGA
>CAYHQJ010000187.1:0-3558 GCA_964358595.1 uncultured Gemmatimonadales bacterium | reverse complement strand
GAGAAGTACATGCGCGACGCGAAGATCACGCAGATCTACGAGGGGACGAACCAGATCCAGCGGCTGGTCATCGCGCGCAGCCTGCTGCGCGAGGCGGCGGGGGCGACCGACTAGGTGCCCCCCTTCGCTCGTTTCATCGCTCGAGAACAAGGCTTCCCGGAAAGGATGCGGGTGACCCATGACTGACCAACAGCGCTATCGTCTGGTGACGCGCAGCGACTTCGACGGCCTGGCATGCGCGCTGCTGCTCAAAAGCCGGGACATGATCGACGATATCCTGTTCGCCCACCCCAAGGACGTGCAGGACGGCAAGGTCGAGATCGGCGAGCGAGACATCACGACCAATCTGCCGTATTCACCGCGCTGCCACCTGGCATTCGATCACCACGCGAGCGAAACGGCTCGCATCGGCGGCGCGACTCCCACGAACCTCGTCCTCGACCCGGCGGCGCCGTCCGCCGCGCGCGTGGTCTGCAACCACTTCGGAGGCAAGGGCGCGTTTCCGGGGGTGTCGGAAGACATGCTGGCCGCGGTGGACAAGGCGGACTCCGCGCAGTTCACCAGGGAGGAAGTGCTCAACCCGGAGGGCTGGGTGCTGCTCAACTTCCTGATGGATGCGCGGACCGGCCTCGGACGGTTCAAGACGTTCGCCGTGTCCAACTACCAGCTCATGATGGAGTTGATCGACTACTGCCGGGATCACGGCGTGGACCAGATCCTGCGGCTGCCGCACGTGGCGGAACGGGTCGCGCTGTATCGCGAGCACGCGGAGCCGTTCCGGGCACAGCTACAGCGGTGCGCCACGGTCCGCAAGAACCTGGTCGTGATAGACCTGAGGAGCGAGGAAACGATCTACGTTGGAAACCGGTTCGTGATCTACGCGCTGTACCCCCAGTGCAACATCTCCATGCACGTGCTGTGGGGGTTGAAGAAGCAGAACACGGTCTACGCGATGGGCAAGTCGATCTTCAATCGGACCTCGAAGACGAACATCGGGGACCTGGCACTGCGATATGGCGGGGGCGGCCATCAGGCCGCCGGGACATGCCAGATGGCCAACGATCGCGCGGAGACCGTGCTCGGCGAGTTGATCCAGGTGATCACGGCGGAGGGCTGACACCGTGATGCTTCGCCGGACCACGACTGTCATCGTCGCGGCGCTCGCCGCCGGGACGCTCGCCTGCACGCGAAGGGCCCCGCAGTTCCCCACCCTCGCCACCGACTTCGTCTACCGCAGCCTGAGCTTCTACCCGTCGGGCGCGACGCAGACCGGCCTCCACCGCTACGTGGACCCGACGACCGGTGACTCGCTCCGGCTCGATACGCTGCTCGACGACTTCTCCACCGCGGCCCTCGAGCGGCAGCGCGCCTTCTACACCGACGTCGAGGCGCGCCTCGGCCTCATCCGCCGCGACCGGCTCGACGAGCAGACGCAGGCCGATTACGACCTGCTGCAGAACCTCGTCGCCTACGCCCGGTTCGGGCTCGACCAGGAGCGCTTCCACCAGCGCAAGCCGCAGCTCTACGCGGAGGCGCTGGGCAACGCGCTGTTCGCCACCATCAGCCTCGAGTACGCGGACACCGCGACGCGCGCGGCGGACATCGCCTCGCGGCTGGAGAAGGTCCCCGCCTTCGTGGACGTCGCGCTGGCCAACCTCAACGCCTCGAACGAGATCTACCGGCGCGTGGCGCTCGAGGAGATGCGCGGCGTCGCCGACCTCATCCGCGGCCTGGGGGCCGACTTCGTCAGGGGCACACCGACACAGGCCCGCTACGCGGCGGCCCAGGGCCCCGCGCTGGCCGCGCTGGATCGCTACACCGGCTTCGTGCGCGACTCGCTGCCCAGGCTCGCCGAGTTCGACTGGCGCATGGGCCGGGAGATGTTCGACACCAAGTGGCGCTACTACCTCCAGGCCTCCCTGAGTCCGGAGGAGATGCTGCGCGCGGCCGAGGACAGCATGCGCGCGGTGCGCGCCGAGATGCTGCGGCTTGCGCGGCCCCTGCACGACCAGTGGTTCTCCGGCCACCGGCACGCCGGCGCCGACAGCGCCGCGGCGCTCAACGCCGTGGTCGGGGAAGTGCTCGCGCGCATCGGGCAGGACCACACCAACCGGGACTCGATGGTCGCGCAGGGCCAGAAGGACGTGGCGGAGCTGGAACGGTTCGTGACCGACCACCGCGTCGTCTCGCAGGCCGACTTCTCCAACCTGAAGGTCATCCCGACGCCGCCGTTCATGCGCGGGATCTACGGCGTGGCCGGCGCGGTCTTCGCGCCGGCGCTCCAGCCGAACCTCGCCTCGTTCTACTGGGTCACGCCGATCCCGCGCGAGTGGCCGGCGGCACGGGCCGACGCCAAGCTGCGCGAGTACAACCGCTACAAGATGCTCTCGCTCACCATCCACGAGGCGATGCCGGGCCACATCGTGCAGGGCGACTACGCCAACCGCGTGACGCCCGAGTGGCGGCGGCTGCTGCGCGCGGTCTTCGGGAGCGGGACCTACATCGAGGGCTGGGCCGTCTACGCCGAGGAGATGATGCTCGGGCTCGGCATGAACGGCGGCGACAGCGTGCGGGCGCGGCTCACGGCGCTCAAGGCGATGCTGCGGCTCTACAGCAACGTCATCATCGACATCCGGCTGCACACGCTGGGGATGCCGGGCGACAGCGCGGTGGCGTTCATCGTGCGGGACGCTTTCCAGGAGCGGCCCGAGGCCGAAGCGAAGCTGCAGCGGGCCCAGCTGGACTACGTGCAGCTCAACCTCTACGCCGTCGGGTTCCACGAGTGGATGGCGCTGCGGCGCGAGGCCGCTCAGCGCGAGGGGACCGCGTTCAACCTCTGCCGCTACCACGACGCCGTGCTCTCGTACGGGCCGATCCCGGTGCCGGCGGTGAAGCGGCTCTACTTCGCCAAGGTGACCCCGACGGCGACCATGCCGGCGTCGCGCTGCGGGGGGGCATAGCGCCGGGGCGCCGGGGCGCTCGCGTGGATCGACCAGCCGGCACCGGCGCGTCCGCAAACCGTGACGCCGCCGGCATCCCCGCGCTCGGTGACGCCCTGCCCCGGCGTGGCAACCGGGCGTCCCGCGGCATCGCGCGGCTGATCCTGTCCCTCCTGGGCTGGCGCATCCGGGGCGCGCTTCCGAACCTGCCGCGCATGGTCCTGATCGGCGCGCCCCATACGTCAAACTGGGACTTCGTGGTCGGCATGGCGACAGCCTACGCGCTTGGCCTCCGGGTGTCGTGGGTCGGCAAGCGCGAGCTGTTCCGCCCGCCCCTGGGCGGGTTGTTCCGCTGGTTGGGCGGTGTGGGCGTGGATCGGCACGCGCCGTCGGGGTTTGTGGAACAGATGGTGGCCGAATTCCGGCGCCATGCACAGCTCATGCTGGCGCTGGCGCCCGAAGGCACTCGCAAGGCGGTCACCACGTGGAGGACCGGCTTCTACTACATCGCCGCCGGGGCCGACGTGCCGATCGTGCTCGTGACCTTCGATACCGCGAGGAGGGTGCTGCACCTGGGGCCGGCGCTGACGCCGAGCGGCGACATCACGGCCGACATGGC
>CAYHQJ010000186.1:0-3589 GCA_964358595.1 uncultured Gemmatimonadales bacterium | reverse complement strand
AACGGCAGCCTCGTCTCGCTGCTCAGCCAGTCGGTGACGAACGAGTTCCGGTTCCAGTTCGCGCGCGAGTACCGGCCCCGGCCCTACGGCGGCCCGACCATCCCCAGCACCAACGGCGACCTGTGGAAGACGAACGGCCGCCCGATCCCCGATACCGGCGCCGACTTCGGCGAAGGGTACCGCTGGGGGATGCCCTTCTTCCTCCCCATCGACGCCATGGACCAGCGCATCCAGGTGCTCGACAACCTGTCGGTCGTACGGGGCCGCCACCTGCTCAAGGTGGGCGTGGAGTTCAACCGGACGAACGAGAACCAGACCTTCATCGGGTTCTCCGACAGCCGCTACATCTTCTCCAGCGTGCCGGGATTCCTCAACTACGTCGCGCAGGGACCGACGTACGTCGAGTGCTCCAACGGCACGTCGAACAACTCCGGCAGCTGCCCGGCGGGCACAACGATCACCGGTCCGCTGGTGCTCTTCCTCCAGATCGCACCGGTGCAGACGGGCATGTCGATCCGCGACGTGGGCACGCAGAACCTGATCCAGTACGAGCTGGCGGGATACGTCCAGGATGCCTGGAAGCCGCGGCCCAACCTCACGGTGAACCTCGGCCTGCGCTGGGAGGCGCAGATCGAGCCGGACCCGATCACGCCCCCCGACCAGGTCTTCTTCAAGCCATTCATCGGCCAGACGATCGGCGGCCATCGCTTCCCGTCGAATGGCAATATCCCGGCCGACTACGGCATGATCCAGCCGCGCCTCGGCATCGCGTGGGACGTCAACGGCAACGCGCGCCAAGTCGTGCGCGCCAACGCCGGACTGTACTACGCGCGCTCGCCGGGCCTCATCTTCGCCAGCACGCGCACCAGCAACGGCTCGGTCGGCCAGACCGTCTTCCGGGCCAGCTTCTTCAACGGCTTCGGCGTCACGCCGCCCGCCTACGGGGCAGCACTGCCGACGTTCGCCTCCGGCACGCCGGACCACCCGGACGTCTACGTCACCGACGAGAACTTCCGGAACCCGCGCACCGTCGCGCTGGGCGCGAGCTACGAGCGGCGCATCACCGATCGCCTGTCGGCCAGCTTCTCGTATTCCTTCGCCAAGACCACGCGGCTCAACCGGTTCATCAATCGCAACGACGCCGTCTTCGGGAACCCGTTCAGCGCCTTCCCCGGCAACCCGTCGAACGGGATCGGTCAGCTATGGACGCTCGAGAGCACGGCCAAGTCGCAGTACCACGGCTTCACCGTGGGGTTGGCCGGAACCGTGTTCGGCCGTACGGAAGTCCAGGGGAACTACACGCTCAGCTTCGACAAGTCGGACGACGACAACGAGCGTGACCCGTTCAGCTTCCGATACGCGAAAGCCGACCGGCTCGACCGCGAGTACAACTGGTCGGACCGCGACCAGCGCCACCGCTTCAACCTCTGGGTCCTGCAGCACCTGCCATACGGGATCGAGTTGAACCATCGCGTCAGCGCGTACTCGGCGCAGCCGACGTCGGCCAAGTGTGGCACGAACAACCTGGCCACCAACACGGTCGCCGCGACGCCGCAGGAGCGGATCTGCCTCGACGGCACCATCCTGCTGCGCAACACCCTCCGCAAGAACAACGAGTACTTCCAGTGGGACGTGCGGCTCTCGCGGGCGTTCCGCGTGGGGCGCGGCTCGCTGGAGGCGATCGTCGAGGTGTTCAACCTCACCAACCGGTTGAACATCCGGAATCCGAGCGCGCCGGCGCTGCTGTTCAACTTCGACGGCACGATCCGGTCCGGCCTCGGCGACCCGCGGCGGATGCAGGCCGGTCTGCGGTGGGCGTTCTAGGCAGTCGCCAACCGCAGGACCGGAAGGACTGATCGCTGAAGGGCCCGGCGCGAGCCGGGCCCTTCCCGTGCACGGTCAGGCGCCGGGACCAGGCGGGGGCCCCGTGTAGTGGGTCACGATCCCCACGATCTCCTCCGGCCGGCGGACCGTGTGGTCGGGTTCGACCGCCCACGGCGCAGCCGACTCCGCGCCGTAGCGGGCGCCGATGCTGACCACCTCCACGCCCGGCTCCCTTCGGGTGAGCACCTCTTGCGCCCGGGCGGCGCACACCGCGTCTGTCTCATGATCGCCGACGTAGAAGACGTAGCCGGGGCGCAGCTCGGTGAGGATCTCCACACAGCGCAGGAGCCCCTCCGGCGCCGGTTTCTGCCGCCGGAGGTCGACTTCCTCAAAGCCGATCACGGCCTGGAAACGCCCGGTGAGGCCGTTGCCGTCGAGAACGGCAGCGATGGCCGCCCTCGCGTTCTGCGAGACGATGCCGTGCGGCAGATGGCGCAGGGAGCGCAGCACGGCAGGGATGCCCGCGACGAGCGGTGTCGGCGTCGAATCCGCCAGCTGGTACTCGACCCAGAGGCGACCCGCTCGGTCGATGTCCGGCTCCGAAAGGCCGAAGGCCCGGGCATAGAACTCCCGCCAGTTCTGCGTGCGGGCCAGAGCCGTCCGATAGCCGGCCATGGACGACAGCGCCTGGTACGCGTCGGCCGACTTCGCCGTGAGCCGCTCCACGATCGCGCGTGTCACGCCGAAGTTCTTCGCGCTGGAGTCCACGAGCGTACCGTCGTAGTCCCAGATCACCGCGTCGCCGCGCGGAGGCGCACCCACGCGACTCACGGGCACACCCCCTCGCGGACTAGACGGGGTGTTCCGGCCATTCCGCATCGGGCCGCGCGGGCAGCGGCTGGTCCGGACCCAGCCGGTCTCCCCTCACGTCGGCGAAGATGAAGTTCTCCGGCGGCACCGGCGCCCCCGCGAGGCGGCGCAGCAACGCGAGCTGGCCCACATGGGTCATCACGTCCGCCATCGGACCCTGCAGCAACTGCTGCTCGGAGATCCCTCGCAGCGGCGTCCCGGCCTCCAGCTCCCGCGACAACGCCTCCAGCGCCTCGTGGAACCGGCCGATCTCGGCAGCCAAGGTCGGCAAGGGCTCCGGATGCCGCGGGTAGCTCCCGCCGACGAAGAGCGTGCGGGCATAGCCGAGGACGCTGGTCATGTGACGGAGGATCTCGACGGGGCTGCGCGTTTGCCGGCCCGCCGAGAAGCCCGCGAACGACGCCGGCGCATCCCGCAGGGCCTTCTGAGCGCGATAGGCCAACGCGGCGAGGAAGTGCTGCAGCAACCGTCGCTCCGGTGTCACAGGACCTCGGTGACGTAGTTGACTTCGGAGGGCGCCAGCAGCGCGTCCTTCAGCCGGCGCAGGATGTGGTGGTACCTCGCGGCGGCGGCGGACTGCTGCGCAGCGCCCCCCGGCTGCGCGGGCCCGACCGGCTCGGCGACGGCGGCGCCCGCGCCGTCCGCCACCCGGTACTCCACGCCGGCGAACCGGCCCGTGATCGCCCCCGGCTCGACGAGGATCGCGTCGCGCGGGGCGTCCCGCAGCCACCGCTCGCGGCTCACGAAGATCCGGGGCTTCAGAAGATACGGCCCCCCGTCCTCGGGGCAGAAGGTGTCGCAGTTGCCGCAGTCGTTGCAGAAGTCGGCGAAGGTCGCGATCTGGCGCCGCTCCGTGACCGTGACCTCCGCGCTCGAGGGGAGGACGAAGGTGAAG
>CAYHQJ010000185.1:0-3597 GCA_964358595.1 uncultured Gemmatimonadales bacterium | reverse complement strand
GACCAAGCGCATCTTGCGCGGCGACTGCCGCGCCGTCCGCTGGATCGCCCGGGCGCCCATGCCCCTTCGCCCCCGCCCCCGCCCCCGCCCCCGCCCCCCCCGCCCCCGCCGGCGGCGGCGGCGGCGGCGCGGTCGCCTCAGCCTCGAGCTTCGCCTTCTTGTCAGCCGATAGCTTCCCGCTGTGCCCGCGGAACCTTCGGGTCGGCGCGAACTCGCCGAGCTTGTGGCCGACCATGTTCTCGGAGATGTAGACCGGCACGAACTTGTTGCCGTTGTGCACGGCCAGCGTGTGCCCGACGAAGTCCGGCGTCACCGTCGACGAGCGCGACCACGTCTTCAGCACCCGCTTCTCCTTCTTCTCGTTCATGGCGTGCACGCGCATGAGCAGCCGCGCATCCACGAACGGACCCTTCTTGACGCTGCGTGCCATTATTGCGTCGCCTTCCCGCGCTTGCGACCACGGATGATCAGCTTGGTGCTCGCCTTCTTCTTGTGGCGCGTCTTCACGCCTTCCGGCTTGCCCCACGGGCTCACCGGTGGGCGACCGCCGCTCGACTTGCCCTCGCCGCCGCCCAGCGGGTGGTCCACCGGGTTCTTCGCCACGCCGCGCACCTTGGAACGCCGCCCGAGCCAGCGCGACTTGCCCGCCTTGCCGATGCTCTGCAGCTCGTGCTCGAGGTTGCCCACCTGCCCGATCGTCGCGAAGCACTCGGAGCGCACCATCCGCACCTCGCCGCTCATCAGCTTGAGCGTCGCGAAGGCGCCCTCCTTGGCCACCACCTGCACCTCGGCCCCCGCCGAGCGTGCCAACTGCCCGCCGCGGCCCCGCTTCAGCTCGACGTTGTGCACCGTCGTGCCCAGCGGGATCTCGGCCAGCGGCACCGCGTTGCCGGTGCGGATGTCCGAGCCCGGCCCCGCCATCACCGTATCGCCCACCTGCAGCCCGCGCGGGTGCAGGATGTAGCGCTTCTCCCCGTCGGCGTAGTGGATCAGCGCGAGCCGCGCCGAGCGGTTGGGGTCGTACTCGATGTGCGCCACCTTCCCGGGGACGCCGACCTTGTCCCGCCGGAAGTCGATGCGCCGGTACATCCGCTTGTGCCCGCCGCCGCGGTAGCGCGTCGTGACGTGTCCCTGGTTGTTCCGCCCGCCCGCGCTCTTGAGCGGCTCGAGCAGTGACTCTTCGGGCGTCTCCCGCGTCACCTCCGCGAAGTCGGAGTTGATGCGGAAGCGCTGCCCCGCGGTCACGGGCTTGAACTGCCGGATTCCCATCGCTAGCCCTCGAAGATCTGGATGGCGTCGCCTTCCTTGAGCGTGACGATCGCCTTCTTCCACGCCGACCGGCGGCCCGCGCGCCCGCGGCCGAGCCCGCCCGCGCGGCGCTCCTTCGCGCGCACCACCAGCGTGCGCACGTCGGTGACCGTCACCGCGAACATCTGCTGGATCGCCTGCCGGATCGCGGGCTTGGTCGCCTTCGAGTGCACGCGGAAGGTGTAGACCTTGCGCTCCTCGTAGGCGGCGGAGGACTTCTCCGTCACGACCGGCTTGATCACGATGCCCTGGTTCTGCGCCATCGCTCAGTCCTTCTTCTTGCCGGGCTTCTTGGTCGCCGGCTGCTTCGCCTTGGCGGCCCGCTTCCCGGCCTGCTTCGTCTTCGCCGCCGGCTTGGGCTCGGCCTTCCTGGCCGGCGGCTTCCTGGCCGGGGCCTTCGCCTTCGGCGCGGCGGCCTTCTTCCTCGCCGCCGGCTTGTGCTCCGCCCCGGCGGGTGCCTCGGCCCCGGTCCTCCGTCCTTCGTCCTCGGTCCTCGGCTGCTTCGGCCGCTTCGGCCGCTTCGGCCGCTTCGGCGCCGGCGCCTCGAGCGTCACCTCGGCGCCCGGCTCGAGCGTGCCCAGCGCCGGCTCCTCGACCAGCACCGCCTCGGCGCGCAGCACGTCGTAGGTGTTCGCGTCGGCCCAGCGCTTCACGTCCACATTCCGGAGGTTGCGCGCCGAGAGCACCACGTTCGGGTTCAGCTCGCTGGTCAACAGCAGCACCTTCCGGTCGGCGAGCCCCAGCTTCCCGAGCAGCTCCGCCATCCGCCTCGTCTTCGGCTCCGCGAAGCCGAGCGGGGCGATGACGCTGAGCGCGCGCTCCCGCGCCCGCGCGTTGAGCGCCGAGCGCAGCGCGAGCCGCCGCACCTTGCGCGGCAGGTCCACCCGGTAGTCGCGCGGCACCGGACCGAAGACCGTGCCGCCGCCCGGCCAGTTCGGCGCGCGGATCGAGCCCTGGCGCGCCCGGCCGGTGCCCTTCTGCTTCCACGGCTTCTGGTTGCCGCCCGACACGTAGCCGCGCGTCTTGGTCTTGGCCGTGCCCTGGCGCTGGTTGGCCAGGAACGCCTTCACGGCGTCGTGCATCGCGGCCTCGTGCACCCGGCCGTCGAACGGCTCGCTCGGCAGCTTCACGGCGCGCGCGCGCGGCTCGCCGGCGGCGGTGTACGCGACGACTTCGAGCAGGTCGCTCACCGCGCCTCCTTCCGCACCGTCACGATGCCGCGCACCGGGCCCGGCACGGCCCCCCGCACGTAGAGCAGGTTCCGCTCCGCGTCCACCTTGGCGACGGTGAGGCCGATCTGCGTGGTCCGCCGCGCGCCCATGTGGCCCGGCATCCGCTTGCCCTTGATCACGCGCGAGGGGTCCGTCCCCGGTCCGACCGAGCCCGGCTTCCGGAACCGCGTGTTGCCGTGGCTCGCCGGGCCGCCGCTGAAGCCGTAGCGCTTCACGACGCCCTGGAAGCCCCGGCCCTTCGAGACGCCGGTGACCTTCACCGTCTCGCCCGCGGCGAACGCCGCCACGGTGACGACCGCACCGGGCTGGGGCGCCTCGCCGCTGGTGGCGAACTCGCGCAGCACCTTCGGCGCCGCCTCGAGCCCCGCCTTCGCGGCGTGGCCCCGCTCCGCCCGGCTCGCGTGCTTCGCCTTGGCCGCGCCGAAGCCGAGCTGCACCCGCGTGGCGCCGTCCCCGCTGCGGACCTGCACCACGGGGCACGGCCCCGCCTCGATCACCGTCACCGGGGTGACGGTCCCGTCCTCCGCGAAGAGCTGGGTCATGCCCAGCTTGCGACCGATGATGGCGTTCATCCCTACTCCACCTTGATCTCGACGTCCACGCCGGCCGGCAGATCCAGCTTCGTCAGCGCGTCGACCGTCTGCGGCCGCGAGTCGAGGATGTCGATCAGCCGCTTGTGCGTCTTCAGCTCGAACTGCTCGCGGCTCTTCTTGTCCACGTGCGGGCTGCGGAGCACCGTCCACCGCTGCGTCTTGGTCGGCAGCGGGATCGGCCCGGTGACCTGCGCCCCCGTCTTCTCGGCCGTGCGGACGATGTCCGCCGCGGCCTGGTCGATGACCGCGTGGTCGAACGCCTTGAGGCGAATCCGGATCCGGCCGAGTTGCTTCACGGGTCTACTCCAGGATGTTGGTGACGACGCCGGCGCCCACGGTGCGGCCGCCCTCGCGGATCGCGAAGCGCAGCCCTTCCTCCATGGCGATGGGCGTGATCAGCTCGATCGTCATCTGCACGTTGTCGCCCGGCATCACCATCTCGACGCCCTCGGGCAGCTGGACGT
>CAYHQJ010000184.1:0-3625 GCA_964358595.1 uncultured Gemmatimonadales bacterium | reverse complement strand
CGAGCAGCGCCTCGGCGCCGTTCTGGTCGAGGATGGTGCGGCTGTCGATCTTCGAGGCGACGCGGAAGGCGATCCGGCTCGGGAAGTTGGCCTTGATCAGCCCGGTGACCACGTTGACCGACGGGCGCTGGGTCGCGAGGACGACGTGGATCCCGATCGCGCGGGCCTTCTGCGCCAGCAGCGCGAGCGGCGTCTCGACCTCGGCCTGCACCGTCATCATGAGGTCGGCCAGCTCGTCCACGAACAGCACGACGTAGGGCAGTACGCCGGCCGTGTACGGCTGGCCGTCCGGCAGCTTCAGCGGCTCGCCCGCCTCCACCTTGCGGTTGAAGTCCACGATGTTGCGCGCCGTGTTGGCGTGCAGCAGCTCGTAGCGGTCCTGCATCTCCCACACGGCCCACTTGAACACCTTCGCCGCGTCCTTGTTGTCGGTCACCACGGCGTGGCGCAGGTGCGGGAGGTTCTGGTACATGGACAGCTCGACCATCTTGGGATCGATCATCAGCATGCGCAGCCGGTCCTTGGTGTAGAAGTAGGCCAGGCTGGTGATGATGGCGTTGATGCAGACCGACTTGCCCGAGCCCGTCGTGCCGGCGATGAGCAGGTGCGGCATCTTGGCGAGCTCGGCGACGATCGGGCGCCCCTCGAGGTCCTCGCCGAGGGCGATCGGAAGCTGGAAGTTGGTGCGTGCGAACTGCGGCGACTCGAGCAGCTTGCGCAGGCCGACGAGCCGCGGCGTGGGGTTCGGCACCTCGACGCCGACCGCGCCTTTGCCGGGGATCGGCGCCACGATGCGGATCGAGGGCGCCTTGAGGGCCAGCGCGAGGTCGTCGGCGAGCGCCGCGATGCGCCCCACCTTCACGCCCGGATCGGGAATCACCTCGAACTGCGTGACGACCGGGCCCACCGTGCGGCCGCCGGGCTTCGCCTCGACCTTGAACTGCGTCAGCGTGTCGATGAGCACGCCCTGGAGGCGGTCGAGCTCGACCTCGAAGCTCGCCGCCTCCTCGGCCGCCTGGTCGAGCAGCTCGAGCGGCGGCAGCTCGTCGTCCTCCAGCACCACTGCGCCCACTGCGCCCACTGGCTTCTGTCGCTTGCGCCGCTCGCGCGGCGGCGGCGGCGCTGCTGCCACCGCCCCGAACTCGTGCGCCGCGATGACGCTGTCCGCCGGCGCCTCCAGCAGGGGCGCCTCAGCGCCGGGGGCTTCCGTCTCCCCTGCCCCCTCTCCCCGCTCCCGCTTTCTCAAAGCCCCCAGCGGGTTCCACCCGATCGTGACGATCGTGAGCACCGAGAACGCGGCGAGCGCTACGAGGGCTTCCCCGACGACGCCAAGCGGTCGCCGAAGCTCGAAAGCCAGCGCGCCGCCGACCTGTCCGACCCACAGCGCTCGGCCAGCGTCCATGGCCTCGCGAAGATCGCCTTCGATGGCTTGATACAGCACGCCTGCGGCGAACGGAACGGTGATGGCCAGACCGACCAGCAGGATCGTGACTCGCTTGGCGAGAGAGCGATCGAAGTGGCCGAACAGGGAGATGGACCAGTAAAGCGGGATGAGGGGGACCGCGGCCGCTCCGATGCCGAGCCAGGTATGGAGCCTGCGGCCCACTCCTTCGCCGAGCCAGCCGACAAGCGACGCGAACGGCGGCGGTAGAGCCGCGAGCGCTAGGGCGACGCCCCCGACCAGGGCCAGAGTGGCCCAGAGCTCATCCTTCGTTCGGGGGTCGATGGGCGGTGATCCTCCGATCCGCGTAGAGCGGCAGCACCGGGTGGGTGTTCTCCTCGGCGCAGAAGCTGAGGTCCTCGCGAAAGCCGAGCTCCGCCAGGGCGCGGCCGTGGGTGCTCGCCTTGAGCGCGCGCAGCCAGCGCTCGCCGTAGTGGCGCGCCAGCTCGAGCGAGGCATGGGCGCCGTCGTTCACCTCCAGGCGCCGCAGCCCGCCCTCCGGGAGCAGCACCTTGGCAAGGCGGCCCGCGGCGAACGCGTCCTCGAGCGCGAACTGCCGCTCGCGCCCCGCGCACAGGACGACCAGGTCGCCGTGCTGCTCGAGCGCGGCACGGCAGCGCTGGACGACCGCCGCGAAGTTCACCGCGGCGCCCACGATCACCTCGCGCGCGCCCTGCGCCGCGATCAGCGCCGGCGTGCCGTTCGTGGTCGTGAGGACGATCGTCCTCCCCTGCACCGCCTCGGCCGTGAACTCCAGCGGCGAGTTGCCGAGCGCGAAGCCGGGGATCCGCACCGAGCGGCGTTCTCCCGCCAGCACGATGTCGTCGCGCTCGAGGTTCTGCGCGATGCGCAGCGCCTCCTCGGTCGAGCCGGCGGGCACGATCTCCTTCGCGCCGTTGTACAGGGCCACCGCGATCGTCGTCGTGGCGCGCAGCACGTCGAGCACCACGACGCTGCGCCCCTGCACGTCCGGCGGATTGAGGTCGACCGGGCTGAAAAAGACGTCGATCTTCACACGATGCCGTTCATCAGGTGGCTCTCGCGCTCCAGGAACTTCGTGTCCACGTCGCCCGCCTGGAACGCCGGGTGCATGATCACCCGTCCCAGGAACGGGATCGTCGTGGTCACCCCTTCGACGATGAAGCCGTCGAGGGCCTGGTGCATGCGCGCCAGCGCCTCGGTGCGGTCGTTGCCGTGCACGATGACCTTGGCGAGCAGCGAGTCGTAGTAGGGCGGCACGGTGTAGCCGGCGTAGATGTGCGTGTCCACGCGCACCCCGGGGCCGCCCGGCGGATGAAACGTCGTCACCAGCCCGGGCGAGGCCTGGAAGTTCCGCGCCGGATCCTCGGAGTTGACCCGGCACTCGATGGCGTGGCCGCGCAGCTGCACGCCGCCCTCGGGGATCGAGAGCCGCTCGCCTGCCGCCACGCGGATCTGCTCCTTCACGATGTCGATGCCGGTGCACATCTCCGTCACCGGGTGCTCGACCTGGATCCGGGTGTTCATCTCCATGAAGTAGAACGCGCCGTCCTCGTCGAGCAGGAATTCCACCGTGCCGGCGCCGACGTAGTCGATTCGCCGCGCCAGGTGGACCGCCGCCTCGCCCATCCTGGCGCGGAGTTCGGGCGTCAGGGCCGGCGACGGCGCCTCCTCGATCAGCTTCTGGTGGCGGCGCTGCACGGAGCAGTCGCGCTCGTTGAGGTGCGCCACGCGGCCGTGCTGGTCGCCCATGACCTGGATCTCGACGTGGCGCGGCCGGCTCAGGTACTTCTCGAGGTAGACCGCGTCGTCGCCGAAGGCGGCGAGCGCCTCGCTCCGGGCGAGCTGGAAGTGGCGGCCGAAGTCGTCCTCGTCGGTCGCGACGCGCATCCCCTTGCCCCCGCCGCCCGCCACCGCCTTGATGATGACCGGGAAGCCGATCTCCCGCGCGCAGCCCAGCGCCTCGTCGGCGTCGGCCACGGGCCCCGGCGTGCCGGGCACGATCGGCACGAGCGCCTCCAGGGCGAGCTTCCGGGCCTGGGCCTTGTCGCCCATGCTGCGGATCTGCTCGGGTGTCGGCCCGATGAACGCGATGTTCGAGGCCCGCACGATCTCGGCGAACTCGGCGCGCTCGGACAGGAAGCCGTAGCCGGGATGGATCGCGTCCGCGCCGGTTATCTCCGCGGCCGCGATGAGCATCGGGAT
>CAYHQJ010000183.1:0-3639 GCA_964358595.1 uncultured Gemmatimonadales bacterium | reverse complement strand
GACTAGTCGACCCCAGCGATCCGCACCCGGCGGTGGTCGTGGCGGCACGTTCGCCGCCTGGCTGGGACCGCGTTGGCGCGACGAGGGCGAGAGACGTGAGGAGACGATCCGCGGGCTCCGCCTACTGAGCCGTGCCCAGCGCGATCGTCTCGCGCACCCGCACCGCCATCTCCGTGATCGTCCAGGGCTTGTGCAGGAACCGCACGTCGGGGCCCAGCTCGGCCTCCCCGCGCGAGGCCGCATCGGCGTACCCGCTGACGATCAGAACGGGAATCGCGAGTCCCTCGGCACGCAGGCGGCGGTAGAGCTCGCGACCGCCCATCCTCGGCATCACCAGATCGGTGATCACCAGCTCCGCGATGAGTCCGCCGGTCACAAGAGCCGCCGCCGCTTCAGCGCCGTCGGACGCCTCCTCGACCTGGTAGCCAAGTTGGCGCAGCACGCGCACGGTGGCCCGGCGGATACTCAGGTCGTCCTCAACCACCATCACCCGCTCGGTGCCGCGCGGCAGCTCGAGGGACGCGACCGGCCGCTCGCCGACCACGGCCTCCGCTGACGGCGGGACGTACAGCTTGACCGTGGTGCCGTGGCCAACCTCGCTGTAGAGGTGTACGAAACCCTGAAGCTGTTTCATGAGCGAGTAGACCATCGGCAGGCCAAGCCCCGTTCCAGACCCCACCGGCTTGGTCGTGAAGAACGGATCGAACACGCGCGCCTGCACCTCTTGGGCCATCCCGGAGCCGCTGTCGGACACCGCGAGGCTGACGTACTCGCCCGGCTGGCCCCAGCCGTACGTGGCCAGGTGCTCCTCGTCGAGCCACGCCCGGTCGGCCTCGAGCCGCAACACGCCACCGTGGGGCATGGCGTCGCGCGCGTTCGTGGCGAGGTTCAGCAGGACCTGTTCCAGGGCTCCAGCGTCTGCCCGCATGGGCGGGAGCCCAGCGGGAGCGACCACCTGCACGTCAATACTCTCGGGCAACAGGCGCCGCAGCATCGGGGCCAGCTGCGACAGGAGCGCGCGCGCGTCCACGGGCGCCAACGCCATCGGGCGGGTCCGGCTCACGAGCAGCAGCTTGCGGACCATATCAGTCCCGCGCCGGGCCGCACGCTGGAGCTCCTCGAGCAGGCCGCGGGTCTCCTCGTCCTGATGCCCATGGCGGTGTAGCAGGAACTCGGCATTCACCAGGATCGTCGTCAATACGTTGTTGAAGTCGTGGGCGATCCCGCCGGTGAGCTGGCCCACCGTCTCCATCTTCTGCGCCTGCCGCAGCTGGTCCTCGAGCACGCGCCGCGCCGTGACGTCCTCGGCCAGCATCTCGAATCCCTCGAGCTCGTCCCCCTCACCGCGGACCGGGCGGCCCGTGAGCCGGACGGTGATGTGGGAACCGTCCTTACGCTGCCACGCCACCTCTACCCCGTCCACGCGATCCACCTTGCCGTAGCGCTCGATCAGGCGCGCGCGGTCCTCGGGTCTGACATAGAGGTCGGTCGGCAGGTTCAGGGCCAGCAGCTCGGCCTTCGACGCGTAGCCCAGCATCTCCACGAGCGCCGGATTGACCGCGACGAAGCGGCCCTCCACCGTCGAGCGGTACAGGCCGACAACCGCATGCTCGAAGAGCGAACGGTGGTACTCCCCGGACTGGCGCTGCGGGGTCGTCACCGAGTGCTGGGTAGAGCGTGGTCGCTGTAGAACAAGAGGTTCGGCTCGTCAGGCATGGGGCCAATCTATTTCACGGGCCGGGTCGCGGCCATCATGGGTAGTGCCTGGCCGCTGTCGCGATCCGGATTGAGAATCCGCGTTGCGACGGTTCGATCCCGTCCCTGGCCACTCGCAGGAACGCCGCTCCAACAGGTGGGTGTGTCACGCAACTGTCCCCAGCCTACGAGACCTACCAGGGTGCCTGCGCCATAGCTCTGGCTCTGGCGCCCGTCTCGGAGCCCCGACCGCACGAGCAGCCGGTCCTCCCCAACGCCTTCACTGGCGAACACTTGGAGCCCCGCGCGCCCTCAACCTCCCTCGCGGCACGGCCCGTGCCTTTTGTCCGGTGTCGGGCTCACACTGGGAGGCTCTTCACCGCTAGGGGGCAACAGCCATGTCATGGCATCGGACGATGAACCCACTGCTCCTTTTCGGCTTGACTCGACCAGGGTTCCTGGTACTGGCGAGCGTCGGCGCGCTGCTGTTCGCGAGCGCCGGCGCGCAGGTCGCGGTGCCAGGGCTCGGCCCGGGCGGCCTGCGCGGGCCGGCACGCCAGGAAGCCGAGCGGCTCGCGGAACAGCTCCGCCTAGCCCAGGGCGAGATCGAGCTTCTCCGCATCGGTGCGCAGCGCTTCGACTCGCTGCTCCTGTACTCCGCTCACTACGAGGTGCCCGCGGATCTCGCGGCGCTCATCTACGATGTCGCGCTCTGGGAGGGCCTCGATCCGCATCTCGGCTTTCGACTGGTCAAGACTGAAAGCGACTTCGAGGCCCGAGCGGTGAGCTCGGCCGGTGCGGTGGGCTTGGCCCAGCTCATGCCGAACACGGCTCGGGCTCTGATGCCGGGCATCACGATCGAGCAGCTCTTCGAGCCCGAGACCAACCTGCACCTGGGCTTCAGGCTGCTGCGGCAGCTCATCGCCCGATACGACGGAGACCTGCGCCTCGCGCTCGTAGACTACAACGGAGGGCCTCGGAAAGTGTCGGAGTTTCTTCAGGAGGGAGATCCCGACGTGCTAGCCTATGTCCGGAGGGTGATGGGCACGCGCTAGCCGCATCATAGGGAACGCCCTCGCTCATGATGTTCCCCGATCCCGGTCATGGGTCCAATGTGCCGCAGACTGCCGGGCCTTCAGCGCAGCGTGCTGGCTCTCGTGCTCGCATCCCTCGCTGTTGCGACCCCGGCGGCCTCGCAGCGCCTGGCAGACGTCGCGACGGCGGTCGTTACCGGGCTGGCATCCGGCCTGGACGTCGGCTCGACGCTGGCGTGCCGCAACCCCACGCGGTGCTCGGAGAGCAATCCTCTGGCCGCCCCGTTCTTCGATCCGCAGCATCCGGGCTACCTGCTCGCGGCGGATGCCGCGGTTGTCGCCGGCGTGGTCTTGCTGTCGCGCACCCTGCGGCACAGTTCCAGCCGGACGGCTCGCCGGCTCTGGTGGGCGCCGGCGGCGGCCTTCACGGTCGCGAGTCTGGTGGTGTGGCGCAGCAACGTACGCCAGCTGCGGCAGTGTCCCGAGTGCCGGCGGGCTCCGTGAAGCGCCGCGCCGACCGGTTCGACGCGAGGTGGCATCGGGTGGAGGCTCGGCGCGCTCCGCCGTAGTCACGCCGGCTCCCTGCCCCGCAGCGGCCTCTGGGTCCGTGTGGTCGCGTCGCGTACCTGCTCGAGCTCGCGTTCGGTTGCTTGGCGAGCCGCGCCGCCGTCGGGTTCTCTCGGTCCCCCTACATCAGGTCGCCAAGCGGACCCAGTGAGAGGTTGAGATCGTCATCGCTCAGGCCGAAGTGCGCCTTGAGTTCGGCCATTCTCTCCTCGAGCCTCATGAAGGTGACGCCCATGCGCTCGATCTCTTCCGGGCTCAGGGAGCCCGCCTCGATTCGCCTCACGGCCTGACGTTCGAGGAGCCGCCGCAACAGCTCGATGAGCGTGAGCACCAGCTTTGCCAG
>CAYHQJ010000182.1:0-3703 GCA_964358595.1 uncultured Gemmatimonadales bacterium | reverse complement strand
GTCCTCGATCCGCACGCCGAGCGACTCGGCGGGGATGTACACGCCCGGCTCGATTGTGAACACCATTCCCGGCGCCAGCGGCATTCCGCCCGGCCCGACGTCGTGCACGTTCATCCCGATGTGGTGCGACAGCCCGTGGATCATGTACCCGTCGCAGGTCAGCGGCGCGCAGAGGTCGCCCGAATGCTCGCGCAGGTAGGCCCGCGCGATCCGGTTCAGTTCGCCGAGCGTGACCCCCGGCCGCACCGAGTCCAGCGCCGCCTGCTGCGCGCCGAGCACCAGGTCGTAGATCGCGCGCTGGCGCGGCGTGAAGCTGCCGCCGACCGGGAAGGTGCGGGTGACGTCCGCCGTGTATTGCGCGTACTCCGCGGCGGCGTCCACCACCACCAGCTCGCCGGGCCGCGACTGTGCGCGGTTGGCGGCGTAGTGCAGCGTCGTGGTGTTGAACCCCGTCCCGACGATGCTCGGGTAGCCCACGCGGTCGGCCCCGCGGCCGCGGAAGCCGGCCTCGAGGATCGCTTCCAGCTGATACTCCCACATCCCGGGCCGCGCCTGCCGCATGAGGTCGGCGTGGGCCTCCGCGGTGATCCGCGTCGCGCGCCGCAGCACCGCGATCTCCTGCGCGTCCTTGATGATGCGCATCGAATCCACGGCCGGGCGCAAATTGCGCAGCGCGACGCGGGCCGAGTCGGCGCGCAGCCGCGCGATGACGCGGTCGCCGCGCGACCAGCTCTCGAACGGCACGTACACCGGGACGTTCCGGTCCAGCGCGACGGTCAGCACCGAGTCCAGCGCGCGGGTGCTCAGCACCGTGGCGAAGCCGGTAATCCGCACCGCGTCCTCGCCGGGACCAAGCTTCACGCCGGTCCACCGCTCCGCCTGCGGGTTGCGGTCGGGGAGCAGGAGGACCGCGTCGTCGGCGCCGTTCGCGCGGGCGTTCATCAGCAGCCAGGAAACCGGCGTCTCGAGCATCGTGAGGTAGAAAAAAGTGTTGTCCTGGCGGAAGTCGCTGTCCTGCGCGTGCTCGTTGACGTCGCGCCCAGCCGCCGCCGGGACCAGGATCACGGCGTCGCCGAGCCGGTCCATCAGGCGCTGGCGCCGCGCGGCCGTGGCCGGGATGTCCACCGGGCGGCCGGCGCCGGGCAGCTCGTTCACGTACGGCGTGGGGGCCTGGGGCTGCTGTGCCGCGGCGGGCGCGGTCAGCATCAGGGCGGCGAGGACGGGACCCCAGCGGGCGAGAACCCTCATGAGCGCCTCAAAAAGTGAGCGGTGAACGTAGCTCCCCCGCGGGGGTGCGGCAACCCGCTTGACGCGCGGCCCGGCGTCGCCGACCTTCGACCCATGACATCGGAGCGGATCGAGGCGGCCGAAGCGCTGTCCGCGCGCGTCACGGAGCTGGAAAAGGAGCGCGACCGGCTGCTGGCGACCGTGGAGATCCTCCAGGAGATCTCCGGCACGCTGCACTTCGTGGACATCCTCCAGGCCATCGCGCGCCGGCTCGGCGAGACCTTCGGCCTGGACCGCTGCAGCATCATCCTCTCGGACCGCGGCGGCCGCACCGCGCGGCTGGTGGCGTCCTACGAGGACCCGACGATCCGCAACCTCGTCATCGACCTCGCGCGCTACCCCGAGATCCAGCGCGCAATGCAGGAGGGCGAGACGGTGTTCATCGCCGACGCCCCCGGCGACCCGGCGCTCCAGCACGTGAAGGGCGCGCTCGACCGCCGCAAGGTGCGGTCGATCACCGTGGTGCCGATCAAGTACCGCGGCGCGGCCATCGGCTGCATCTTCCTCCGCACTTTCAAGGAGGGCGGAAGGTTCAGCGACGCCGATGTCCGGTTCTGCCAGGTCGTCGCGGAGCTGACCGCGAAGGCGCTGCGCAACGCGCACCGCTACGAGAGCCTGGTGCGCCGCACGCGCGACGCCTCCGAGGAGATGCACCGCGCCGATCTGCAGCGCCTCGCCCTCGTCTCCTACCTGCAGCGCCTCCTCACGGCCTTCACCGCGCAGGACAAGACGTCGCTCGAGCAGCTCCTCGCGGCCAGCTCGGGCGCGGAGCTGGAGCGCCTGGTGGGCGTGGCGATGGCCGTGCTGGCCGAAGAGGCCAAGGGGTAGATGCCCGACGCCGCGCGGCGCGCCGCCGAGCTGCGCCGCATCCTGCACCGCGCCATCCACGCCTACTACGTGCTCGACGCGCCGGAGCTGTCCGACGCCGAGTACGACCACCTGTTCCGCGAGCTGCAGGACCTCGAGGCCGCGCGCCCGGACCTTAGAACCCCCGATTCCCCCACGCTGCGCGTCGGCGCCGAGCCGGCCGCGCGCTTCGAGAAGCACCGGCACCTGGTGCCCATGCTGTCCCTCGCGAACGCCTTCAGCGACGACGACCTGCGCTCCTGGGAGGCACGCAACGCACGCATCGCGCCCGAGGTGGGCGCCGGCGGCTACACCGTCGAGGTGAAGATCGACGGCGCCGCGGTGTGCCTCACCTATCGGGACGGCGTGCTGGCGCGGGGTGCGACCCGCGGCAACGGCGTCGTGGGTGAGGTCGTGACCGCGAACCTCCGCACGATCCCCGACATTCCGCTGCGTCTGCTCGGCACGAGCTGGCCCGCGCTGATGGAGGTGCGCGGCGAGGTGTACCTGCCCAGGGCCGCGTTCGAGGCGCTGAACCGGAGGCGCGCCCAGGCCGGCGAACCGCTCTACGCGAACCCGCGCAACACCGCGGCCGGCGCGCTCCGGCAGCTCGACTCGCGCCTCACGCGCGAGCGCGGGCTGCGCTGCTTCGCCTTCACCGTCGAGGCGCCCGGCGAACGGCTGCCGTTCAAGACCCAGCGCCAGCTACTGGACGGCCTCGCCGCGTGGGGCTTCCGCGTGGAGCCGCACCGCGGGCGGGTGACGGACCTCGCGGGCGTGTGCGGCGCCGTCGCGGAGCTCGAGCCGCAGCTCGACGGCCTGCCGTTCGGCGCCGACGGCGTCGTCGTGAAGGTGGACCCGCTCGCGCTGCACGACGAGCTCGGCACGGTCGGCGACCGGGAGCCGCGCTGGGCGATCGCACGGAAGTTCGCCCCCGAAGTGGCCATCACGAAGCTGCTCGCCATCAAGGTGAACGTCGGGCGCACCGGCGCGCTCAACCCGTACGCCGAGCTGGAGCCGGTGGAGATCGGCGGCGTGACGGTCTCGACCGCGACGCTGCACAACGCCGACCTCATCGCGGCGAAGGACATCCGGATCGGCGACTGGGTCGAGGTGACGCGCGCGGGCGAGGTGATCCCGCAGGTGCTGGGGCCGGTGCGCGAGCGGCGGCCGACGGACGCGCGGCCGTTCACGATGCCCGAGCGCTGCCCCGCTTGCGACTCGAAGGTCGAGCGGCCGCAGGACGAGATCATGACGTACTGCCCGAACGTCTCGTGCCCGGGGCGCGTGCTCGAGGGCATCGTGCACTTCGCCGCGCGCGAGGCGATGGACATCCGCGGACTCGGCTACGAACGCGTGCAGAAGTTGCTGGACGCGGGGCTCATCAGGGACGTCGCGGATCTCTACGACACCGGGCGGGTGAACCCGGAGCGGCTGCAGGCGCTGGACGGATTCGCGGAGAAGTCGGCGCAGCAGCTGGTGGACGCGATCGCGGCCTCAAAGAAGCAGCCGCTCTCCACCCTGCTCTTCGCGCTCGGCATCCGCCACGTCGGCGAGGGCGCGGCCGAGC
>CAYHQJ010000181.1:0-3711 GCA_964358595.1 uncultured Gemmatimonadales bacterium | reverse complement strand
CCTCTTCCTGCCGCAGATACTCGAGCGCCTCCGGCACTTTCATGCGCCGCTTCTTGGTCTTGCCCTGGAAGAGGCCTGGAAGCATGTCCTTCAGGTTGATATCGACTTCTTCGATCGACGATCCGGAAACAATCTCGAACGAGGGGAACGACTTCTCGCGGACGTCGATTTCGACGACCCGCGTGTCGAGGCGTCCCGAGCGGAGCTGTTCGCGGAACCGCGCGCGGGTCTGCGTCTGCTGATTCTGCGCCGACGCGGCCTCTTCGTCCGGCGACAGCGTGCGTGAGGGCGGCAGGAGGATGTCGAGCAGCCGCTCTTCGGCATTCTGCTCGGCTTTGCCACGAACCTCCTCGAGCCGTTCGTCGCGGACCATGTCGATGCCGAGCTCGACGAGGTCGCGCACCATCGACTCGACGTCCCGGCCGACGTAGCCGACCTCGGTGAACTTCGACGCCTCGACCTTCACGAACGGCGCGCCGGAGAGCCGCGCCAGCCGCCGCGCGATTTCCGTCTTCCCTACGCCGGTCGGGCCGATCATGATGATGTTGTTCGGCAGGATCTCGTCGCGGATTTCGTCGGGCGCCTGCGAGCGCCGCCAGCGGTTGCGGATCGCGATCGCCACCGCCTTCTTGGCCGCCGCCTGCCCCACGATGTAGCGGTCCAGCTCGGCCACGATCTGCCGCGGCGGCAGCTCCTCCAGCCACGGCAGCGGCTCGGGGGCTGGGGTGTGGTCCTGGGCCGGCCCGGCCGGCTGGTTCGCAGAAGGTTTCGTCATCGCCTCGCCTGGGTTCTCGCGCCGTCGCCGCTCAGCGCGGCACCACTGCCGGCGTGCACGGGACGTCCGGATGAACTGCGAACAGCATCTCCTCGCCCGCCGACCGCCACAGTTCCGTGAGCACGCCGGGACATTGCCGCCGGATGCTTCCCACCGCGTACCGTCCCTCGGCGCCGCGCCGCTCGATGATAATGTAACCCGGCCGGTAGGCACGGATGATGGCCCACAGGTCGTCGCCCAGACCCCAGGCGCTGGCCCAGTAGCCCAGCCGGTACCAGCGGTAGCTGCGAAACCGCCAGTTCACCACCGCCGGCGTGCCGAGCCGCAGGTAGACGAGCGCCGGGTTGCTGGCGGCGACGACCGATCCGGGCGGGATGCGCGCGCGCAGCGAGTCCAGCAGCGCGAGCGTCGTGCGGCTCCGCAGCCGGTGGCGTTCCACACCCTCGCTCCGCGCGAAGGCGACCGCCGCTGTAAGCACCGCCACGCCGAGCAGCGTCCAGCGCGCGCGCGGCGACGGGAGCGCTGCCAGCGCGGCGAGGAAGAGGAGCGGCCACACGCTGCCGACGAACCGGTCCTCCTGCGGGAACGGCCAGAACAGCACGACCAGAACGTACAATCCGAGTCCAACGCCGAGCACCGGCCGCGACCGCCCCGCGCGGCCGGCCAGCGCGGCAACGGCGGCGCCGAGTCCGATCTCCACGGCCTGCGGTGCCCAGTGCCAGCCCAGCAGCCCTTCGCCCAGTGCCTGTGCCACCAGCGGCAGGTTCACGTACGGGACCGTGAACAGCAGCGTGGCCGGGTCGGCGGCAAAGGATTGCGCGTACCATCCGGCGTAGGAGCCCGCGGCGCCGGACAGGAAGGGCGGCACGGCGTCGCGGTGCACGAGGACCTGCACGGCCCACGGCAGCAGGAGCGCCACCCCGACGGCGGCCGGCTGGGCGGCCCGGCGCCAGCCCTGGTTCCACGCGCACACGATCGGCAGCGCGGCGAGAAACGGCGCGGCGAGGCTGCGCACGTACACGGCGAGCGCCAATGCCGCGGCGGCGCTGCGGAATCGACCTGCTTCGACGAACAGCAGGCCCGCGATGAGGAACGCGAGGCACAGCGGCTCCGCCATCGGGATCGTCCACCACCGCAGCGTCGCCGGCGCACCGATACTCGTCACGGCGGCGAGCGCGCTCATGGCCGGCGAGAGCCGGAACACACGTAACCCAGCCAGCGCGAGCAGGCCGGCGAGGGGACCCACGATGGCGAGATTGACCCAGCGCAGCCGCTCCAGATTCGCGGCGCCGCCGGCACCGCTCTTCCACGCCAGCGCCAGCACCGCCGGCCAGAGCGGCGGGTACTTGATCTCGGGAGGCCGGCCCGGAATGTTCAGGTTGCGGTACGCATGCTGCTCGCGAATCGACTTGGCGAGCACCGCGTACTGGGCGTCGTCCGAGAAGGTGCCGACCGTGAAGTCCCGGGGCGTGAGCGCCGCGACGAGCCAGCCGCCGAGTGTGGCGGCCAGCGCCGCGCCGAGCGCCGCCCTACTCCAGCTCGACAATCGTGAGGTTCTGGTTGGTGAAGATGCAGATCTCGGCGGCGATGATCATCGCCTGCTCGACCACTTCGCGTGCGCCGAGCGAGCTGTGCGCCACCAGCGCCCGCGCCGCCGCGAGCGCGTAGGCGCCCCCCGAGCCGATCGCCAGCACCGGCTCGTCGGGCTCGATCACGTCGCCCTGGCCGGTGATCGTGAACAGCTGCGACTTGTCGGCGACGATGAGCTGCGCCTCGAGCCGGCGCAGCACGCGGTCGCTGCGCCAGTCCTTGGCCAGCTCCACCGCCGCGCGCGCCAGGTTGCCGGGGAAGCGCTCCAGCTTCTCCTCGAACTTCTCGAACAGGGTGAGCGCGTCGGCGACGCCGCCCGCGAACCCGGCGACGACCTTGTTCCCCTTGAGCATGCGGACCTTCTGCGCGTGGGCCTTCATGACGGTCTCGCCGACGGTGACCTGGCCGTCGCCGCCCATGGCGACCTTCCCGTCCTTCCGCACGCACAGGATCGTGGTGGCATGAATCGGTTGCATCTAGGCCCTCGGGTGCGCCTGGTGATAGACCTTCTTGAGCCGCTCCACGCTGGTGTGCGTGTAGATCTGCGTCGTGGACAGCGACGCGTGGCCGAGCAGCTCCTGCACCGCCCGCAGGTCCGCGCCGGCATCCAGCAGGTGCGTCGCGAACGAGTGGCGCAGCGAGTGGGTGCTCACCTCCTGCCCCTCGCTCACCGCGTCCAGGAACTTTTGCACCAGGAGCTGCACCGCGCGCTGCGTCAGCCGCTTGCCCCGCCCGCCCACGAACACGGCGCGCCGATCCGGCGCCGTCGCCTCGCGCAGGACCTCGTCCCGCTTGGGGAAATACGCCCTGAGCGCCGCGATCGCCGGCCGGCCGATGGGGAGCAATCTCTCCTTTTTTCCCTTCCCGCGCACCCTCGCCTGGTCCGAGACCAGGTCGAGGTCGTCCACGTCCAGCCCGACCAGCTCTGACAGCCGCATCCCGGTCGAGTAAAACAATTCGAGAATGGCGCGGTTCCTGCGCCCCTGCAACGTGCCGGTGCCGGCGCGGGTTTCGGCCAGCGCGAACAGCCGCTCGATGGCCTTGCGGTCCAGGTAGCCGGGGAGCCGCTGCTCGAGCTTCGGCGTCGCCGCCGCGCGCGCCGGGTTGACCTCGATCCCGTGGTGCAGGTTGAGGAACCGGTAGAAGCTGCGGATGGCGGACAGGGCGCGGGCCATCGAGCGCTTGGACCAGCCCCTCTTCTGCGCCTCGGCGAGGTAGCCCCTGATCGCGAGCCGGTCCACGCCGGCCCACTTCCAGTCCGTGATGCCGTAGAACCGGTCGAGGAACTGGACGAACGAGGCGAGGTCGCGCCCGTACGCCTTCACCGTGTGCGGCGAGTCGTTGCG